>NZ_JBIAWQ010000016.1:0-151245 GCF_042895815.1 Streptomyces sp. NPDC001373 | reverse complement strand
ATTCCGAACCCGGAAGCTAAGCCTTTCAGCGCCGATGGTACTGCAGGGGGGACCCTGTGGGAGAGTAGGACGCCGCCGAACAATCATTGTGGGAATGCCCCGCACCTTCTGGTGCGGGGCATTTCTGCGTTCCGGGGCCCTTCGCAGACTCCTGTAGGGTCGGGGGAGCATAGATTCGACATTTCTACAGTCACAGTGGAGGCCCCCGGGTGGAGGTCCAGGAGACTCGGGTCCAGACTGACCGAATTTTCACCATTCCGAACATCCTCAGCATGGCCCGCCTCGTAGGTGTGCCGCTGTTCCTCTGGCTCATCCTGGCGGAGTACGACGGTTGGGCACTGCTCGTGCTCATGCTGAGCGGCGTCAGTGACTACCTCGACGGGAAACTCGCGCGGCGCTGGAACCAGATCAGCAAACTGGGCCGGCTCCTGGACCCGGCCGCGGACCGGCTCTACGTCCTGACCACGCTCTTCGGACTCACCTACCGGGGGATCCTGCCGCTGTGGCTCACCGCCGCGCTGCTGGCCCGCGAGGCAATGCTGCTGGTCATGGTGTGGATCCTGCGCCGGCACGGCTATCCGCCGCCCCAGGTCAACTTCCTCGGCAAGGCCGCCACCTTCAACCTGATGTACGCCTTCCCCCTCCTCCTGCTCAGTGACGGTACGGGCTGGTTGGCCTGGATGGCGTCCGTTTTCGGATGGGCGTTCGCGGGTTGGGGTACAACGCTCTATTGGTGGGCAGGAATCCTTTACGTGGTGCAAGTCCGCCGTTTGGTCAAGGCGGACGCCACGGCCGATTGAGCTCACTCGGCGCCGGTGCTGACGCGGAGGAGTAGCGGAGTATCCGTCCGGGACGGGTGAGGTCGGCCAGACCGTCATCTCTCTAGGAGGACTCTTCCGACATGAAGGCCGTCGTGATGGCCGGTGGCGAAGGAACGCGGCTTCGCCCCATGACCTCAAGCATGCCCAAGCCGCTCCTGCCGGTGGCGAACCGGCCGATCATGGAGCACGTGCTCAGGCTGCTCAAGCGGCATGGGCTCAGCGAGACCGTGGTCACAGTCCAGTTCCTGGCGTCACTCGTCAAGAACTACTTCGGTGACGGCGAAGAGCTCGGCATGGAGCTCACCTACGCCAACGAGGAGAAGCCACTCGGCACCGCCGGCAGCGTGAAGAACGCAGAGGAGGCCCTGAAGGACGACACCTTCCTGGTCATCTCCGGCGACGCGCTCACCGACTTCGACCTCACCGACCTCATCAGCTTCCACAAGGAGAAGGGCGCCCTCGTCACGGTGTGCCTCACCCGGGTGCCGAACCCGCTGGAATTCGGCATCACCATCGTGGACGAAGAGGGCAAGGTCGAGCGCTTCCTCGAGAAGCCGACCTGGGGGCAGGTGTTCTCGGACACCATCAACACCGGCATCTACGTGATGGAGCCGGAGATCTTCAACTACGTCAAGCCCGACGTGTCGGTCGACTGGTCCGGCGACGTCTTCCCCCAGCTGATGAAGGAAGGCCGGCCGATCTACGGCTACGTGGCCGAGGGCTACTGGGAGGACGTGGGCACCCACGAGAGCTACGTCAAGGCGCAGGCCGACGTGCTCGAGGGCAAGGTCCAGGTCGAGATGGACGGCTTCGAGATCTCGCCCGGGGTCTGGATCGCCGAAGGCGCCGAGGTGAGCCCCGACGCCGTCCTCCGCGGACCGCTGTACATCGGCGACTACGCCAAGGTCGAGGCCGGGGCGGAGGTCCGCGAGCACACCGTCGTCGGATCCAACGTGGTCGTCAAGAGCGGGGCCTTCCTGCACAAGGCCGTCGTCCACGACAACGTCTACCTCGGGCCGCACAGCAACCTGCGCGGCTGCGTCATCGGCAAGAACACCGACATCATGCGGGCCGCCCGGATCGAGGACGGCGCCGTCATCGGCGACGAGTGCCTGGTCGGCGAGGAATCCATCGTCCAGGGCAACGTACGCGTCTACCCCTTCAAGACGATCGAGGCGGGCGCCTTCGTCAACACCTCCGTGATCTGGGAGTCCCGCGGCCAGGCCCACCTGTTCGGCGCGCGCGGCGTCACCGGGATCCTGAACGTGGAGATCACCCCCGAACTGGTGGTGAAACTCGCCGGCGCCTACGCGACCACCCTCAAGAAGGGGGCGATCGTCACCACGGCCCGGGACCACTCCCGAGGCGCCCGCGCCCTCAAGCGCGCCGTCATCTCGGCGCTCCAGGCCAGCGCGATCGACGTGCGCGACCTGGAGAACGTACCGCTGCCCGTGGCCCGTCAGCAGACGGCCCGGGGCGCGGCGGGCGGGATCATGATCCGGACCTCGCCGGGAGTGCCGGACTCGGTGGACATCATGTTCCTCGACGAGCGGGGCGCGGACCTCTCGCAGGCGCAGCAGCGCAAGCTGGACCGCGTCTACGCACGTCAGGAATACCGCCGGGCCTTCCCCGGCGAGATCGGCGACCTGCAGTTCCCGTCGAGCGTCTTCGACTCGTACACGGGCTCCCTGCTGCGCCGGGTCGACACCACCGGGATCGCCGACTCAGGGCTGAAGGTCGTCGTGGACGCCTCGAACGGCAGCGCCGGCCTCGTCCTGCCCAGCCTGCTCGGCCGGCTCGGCGTGGACGCGCTGACGATCAACCCCGGCCTCGACGAGTCCAGGCCGACCGAGAGCCACGAGTCGCGGCGCGCCGGACTGGTACGGCTCGGGGAGATCGTGGCCTCGGCGCGGGCGGCCTTCGGCGTGCGCTTCGACCCGGTCGGCGAGCGGATCTCCCTGGTGGACGAGCGTGGCCGGATCATCGAGGACGACCGGGCGCTGCTCGTCCTGCTCGACCTGGTGGCGGCGGAGAAGCGCAGCGGCAAGGTGGCCCTGCCGGTGACCACGACCCGGGTCGCCGAGCAGGTGGCGGCGTACCACGGGACCCAGGTGGAGTGGACGACGACCTCGCCCGACGACCTGACCCGGGTAGGCCGCGAGGAGACGACGATCTTCGGCGGTGACGGCCGGGGCGGCTTCATCGTTCCCGAGTTCAGCAGCGTCTTCGACGGATCGGCGGCCTTCGTCCAGCTCATCGGGCTGGTAGCGCGCACCCAGCTCACGCTGAGCCAGATCGACTCCCGCATCCCGCGGGCCCACGTCCTCAAGCGGGACGTGCCCACGCCGTGGGCGGCCAAGGGGCTCGTGATGCGGCGGGTCGTGGAGGCGGCCGGGGACCGCCAGGTGGACACCACCGACGGCGTGCGCGTGGTCGAGGCCGACGGACGGTGGGCGCTGGTCCTGCCGGACACGGCGGAGGCCGTCACGCACCTGTGGGCCGAGGGTCCCGACGACGCGTCCGCGCAGGCCCTGCTGGACGAATGGGCCGGTGTGGTCGACGGAGCCGGCCAGCACTGACCGTCCCGCCTCGCACATGTGTGCGGAAAGGGGCGGGAGTGCGGCGGTCCGGGCACGGCGTGTCACCCGGCCCGGACCGCCGCACTCCCGCATTGGATGTGGGCGGCTGCGACATGCGACGATGTGCGGCATGTCGCAGCCGCCCACCGACCGGAGTCCGGCCACACCGCCCGCGCGCCCGGACGCGTCCATGTCGCTGCTGACGCACGTGATGGACCACAGCCTCGACGAGGGCTATGCGGAAGCCTCGGCCCGGCGCGCGGCGGACGGTACGGCGGGGCTGCCGCGCAACCTCAGGGCCAAGCTGGCGCTTGCAGCGGGCCTCGTGCTGGCCGCGATGGTCGTCACGCTGGGTGCGGCGCAGGCGCGGGTGGCGGCGCCGGTACTGGCCAAGGAGCGCCAGGAGCTGATCGACCGGGTCGAGCGGGCCGACCGGCACGCGGACACCCTGGAGCGGGACGTCGAGCGGCTGCGGACCGAGGTCGCCGACCGTCAGCGTGAGGCGCTGAAGCAGCCGGGCGGGCGGCAGGCCCAGCTGACGGCGCTGCTGTCGGGTGCAACCGAGGTGCACGGTCCGGGCGTCAAGCTTGTGGTGGACGATGCCAAGGGGTCCTCGTCGGGCGGCGGAGGCGGCCCGCGCGAGAGCGCCGGGTTCTCGGACACCGGGCGGGTCCGCGACCGGGACATGCAGAGGGTCGTCAACGGACTCTGGCAGTCCGGGGCCGAGGCCGTCTCGATCAACGGACAGCGGCTGACGGCTCTGTCGGCGATCAGGGCGGCCGGTGACGCCATACTGGTCGACAACCGGCCGCTGGTGCCGCCCTACGAGGTCCTCGTGGTCGGGGACAAGAAGCGGCTCGGAACCGCGTTCCAGGACTCCGTGGACGGGCAGTACCTGCACGTGCTGCAGGAGAGCTACGGGATCCGCTACAGCCTGTCCCCGGTGGACGAGGTGAAGCTGCCGGCCGCGTCGAGCCTGACCGTGCGGTCGGCCACAGCAGAAGAGCCGAAGAAGGGTGCGTCGTGATCGCGGTACTGGGCCTCCTGGCGGGAGTGGTCGTCGGACTTCTCGTCCGCCCCGAAGTGCCGGCCGTGGTGGAGCCTTATCTGCCGATCGCCGTGGTGGCGGCCCTGGACGCGGTGTTCGGCGGTCTGCGCGCGATGCTGGACGGGATCTTCGTGGACAAGGTCTTCGTCGTGTCGTTCCTGTCGAACGTGGTCGTCGCCGCGCTGATCGTCTTCCTCGGCGACAAGCTGGGCGTCGGCTCGCAGCTGTCGACGGGCGTGGTCGTCGTCCTCGGCATCCGGATCTTCTCCAACGCGGCGGCCATCCGCCGGCACGTCTTCCGGGCGTGAGGCCGATGAGTGCCGACAACACTCCGCGAGGGGAGCAGAACCCGGAGCCCGGGCCGGCCGAGGGTGCCGGGGGCCAGGGGCCGCAGGCACCGCTCCCGGGCGCCCCGCAGCCGGAAGCAACGCCTCCGGACGCCCCGCGGCCGGAGCAGGAGGAGACCGGGCGGCAGCGCCTGGCTGCCGGGCTGTGGCCGCCGCGGTTCAGCCGGGCCCAACTGATCGTCGCGCTGCTGCTGTTCGTCCTGGGCCTCGGGCTCGCCATCCAGGTGCGCTCCACCAGCGATTCCAGCGCGCCGCTGCGCGGTGCCCGTCAGGAGGACCTCGTCCGCATCCTCGACGAGCTGGACGGGCGGACCAAGCGCCTGGAGGACGAGAAGCAGAAGCTGGACGACCAGCGCAGGGAGCTCCAGAGCAGCTCCAACCAGGCCGAGGAGGCCCGCAGACAGACGCTGGAGCGGGAGCGCCAACTGGGCATCCTGGCCGGTACCGTGGCCGCACAGGGACCGGGCATCACCCTGAAGATCACCGACGCCAAGGGCCAGGTGCGCTCCGACCAGCTGCTGGACACCCTCCAGGAGCTTCGGGCGGCCGGGGCCGAGGCGATCCAGATCAACGGCGTGCGCGTGGTGGCGGGATCGTACTTCTCGGACGAGGGCGGTGGCGTCGCGATCGACGGCAAGAAGATCACACAACCCTACGAGTTCAGGGTGATCGGCAAGCCGCAGGACCTGGAGCCGGCGCTCAACATCCCGGGCGGTGTCGTGCAGACCATGGAGAAGGAACAGGCCACGGTCGCCGTCACGCGGTCGGCGAAGATCATTGTGGATGCCTTGCGGGCTGCGAAGCAGCCTGACTACGCTCGGTCGTCATCGCCATGAGACGGGGCGGAACGAGGACGGTCCCACGCGGGCTGACGCCTGCGGGGGGTCGACGCACCGAAGTCGCGGTGCGTGGTGGAAACTGTCTGGTGGTTACGGACGTTGTCAGAATGTCCGGGTCGGCAGGTGTGTGTATGCGGAGTTCGTCCTGCCCCACGGGCGGGTCTGTTTCGGTCAAGGGGAATCGCCCGTGAAGTTGTTTGAGAAGTTGTTCGGCAAGAAGAACCGCGAGGAAAGCGGTACGGCACGCCACCGTGCGGGGCACGGCGAGGGGGAGGGCCAGGGAGACCGGCCGCTCTTCCGTGACGAGGTGGCCGGGGGCGGTGCGGGCGCGCCCTCCGCCGACCCGTCGGCAGCCGGGCGCATAGGTTTCGGAGACCCGTCAACCCCGGGTGCGGGTGGAGGGTTCGCCCCCGATCCGTACGCCACCAACGCCTCCGCGGGCCGGCCGCGGCGCGAGGAGCCGTCCATGTCGGCCGAGCAGACGTGCGGCAGGTGCGGGCACCGCAGCGACGCGGCGAGCCGTTTCTGCTCCAACTGCGGGGCGCCGCTGCGGGCGGGTCTGACGCCGGAGCGCGCCTCGGAGACCACGTCCACGATCTCGATCTCCGGCCTCGAGGCCTATGAGGCCGAGGCGACCGGACAGCACGTGTCGCCCTCGCTCTCCCCCGAGGCCCAGGCCGCGGTGGAGGCACTGCCCCCCGGTTCCGCCCTGCTCATCGTGCGGCGCGGCCCCAACTCGGGCAGCCGCTTCCTGCTGGACGGGGAGCTGACCACGGCGGGCCGGCACCCGCAGAGCGACATCTTCCTGGACGACGTCACCGTCTCCCGGCTCCATGTCGAGTTCCGCCGGGGCCCCGAGGGCGGCTTCACCGTCGCCGACGTCGGCAGCCTCAACGGCACGTACGTGAACCGCGAGCCGATCGACTCGGTCGCCCTGCACAACGGCGACGAGGTGCAGATCGGCAAGTACCGGCTCGTCTTCTACGCGAGCCAGCGGGGCGTCTGACCCCCACCCCCGGACTCCGTCCGGGGGGACCTCCGGAGGGAAGGTCCCATGCTGCGCACCCCGACCGGCGGCGCCCCGAAGAAGGGCGCCGCCGGAACCGCCGGCTCGGCCGGGCAGCTGGTGAGCATCGGCACGGTGCTCACCATGCTGCGCGACGAGTTCCCCGAAGTCACGATCTCGAAGATCCGCTTCCTGGAGGCGGAGGGGCTCGTCGAGCCCCGGCGCACGCCTTCCGGATACCGCAAGTTCAGCACGGACGACGTGGAGCGGCTCGGGCGTGTCCTGCGCCTCCAGCGCGACCACTACCTGCCGCTGAAGGTCATCCGCGAGCAGCTCGACGCGCTCGACCGGGGCGAGCAGATCCGGATTCCGGCTCCGGCCGCGCACGGAGAGTCCGTCGAGGGCCCCGCCGGGTACGGGGAGGCGGGCGGGGAGCCGCCTGTCGCGGCCCGGGTCGGGCGGGCCGAGCTGATCGCCGCGGCCGAGGCGGACGAGGAGCAGCTCGCCGAGTGGGAGTCGTACGGGCTCGTCTGCGAGGAGCCCGCGGGCGGGTTCGGCGCCGAGGCCGTGGCCGTCGCCCGCCTGATCGCCGACCTCGGCCGGTTCGGTCTGGAACCCCGCCACCTGCGGGCCATGAAGGCGGCGGCCGACCGGGAGGCCGGTCTGGTGGAGCAGGTGGTCGCACCGCTGCGCCGGCACCGCAATCCGCAGACCAGGGCGCACGCCGAGGCCACGATGAAGGAGCTCGCGGGGCTCTCCGTACGGCTCCACGAGGCCTTTGTGCAGGCGGCTCTCGGTGTGCGGCTCCACTGAACGCGGGCGCCCCGACGGGGCCCCGACTACCCAAACCTGCCGGGCAGGTCCTAGGGTTGCTGTGTGAACGAGCTCGACGTTGTGGGTGTCCGGGTGGAAATGCCCTCCAACCAGCCGATCGTGCTCCTGCGTGAAGTGGGAGGCGACCGGTACCTCCCCATCTGGATCGGTCCTGGGGAGGCTACGGCCATTGCCTTCGCGCAACAGGGGATGGCCCCGGCCAGGCCGCTGACGCACGACCTGTTCAAGGACGTGCTGGAGGCGGTCGGCGAGGAGCTGACCGAGGTCCGGATCACGGATCTGCGGGAGGGCGTCTTCTACGCTGAGCTGGTCTTCGCCAGCGGCGTCGAGGTGAGCGCGCGGCCTTCCGACGCCATAGCCCTGGCCCTGCGGACGGGAACGCCGATCTACGGCAGCGACGGTGTGCTGGACGACGCCGGAATCGCGATTCCCGACGAGCAGGAGGACGAGGTGGAGAAGTTCCGCGAGTTCCTCGACCAGATCTCTCCGGAGGACTTCGGTACGGGTCCGCAGTAGGGCCGGACGCGGGCGCGGCGCGCGCCGCGTCGTCCACCGGGGACATTCAGCCCATTCGAGTAGCCTTTCCCCGCATTGGGGTACGGGAAACCACTCTCAGGGTGATTATCACTCGGCGTGCCGAGTGTGGCGATCGTTGACGCACCCCGGGTCACTGCCTACCTTCAAGGTGGCAGGTCAAGGACGGAGGGTCGGGCGTGAGGATCACGGGCGACGGTACGACCGGGGGCACCCCCGTACGGAGTGACGGTGGTCCGTCCCCGCTGCTCGGCGGCGGGTCGGGTGCCGCGCACCGTCAGCCGGCGTCGAAACCGGTCGGACCGGTGAACGACGCCCCGGCGCCCGAGCAGGTCGGCTACCGCGGGCCGACGGCGTGTGCCGCCGCCGGGATCACGTACCGGCAGCTGGACTACTGGGCGCGCACCGGGCTGGTGGAGCCCAGCGTGCGGCCCGCCTACGGGTCGGGGACCCAGCGGCTGTACAGCTTCCGCGACGTCGTCGTCCTCAAGATCGTCAAGCGCTTCCTGGACACCGGGGTGGCCCTCCAGAACATCCGCACCGCCGTGCAGCACCTGCGCGGCCGGGGCTTCTCGGACCTGGAGCGCATGACGCTGATGAGCGATGGCGCGACCGTCTACGAGTGCACCTCCCCGGACCAGGTCGTGAGCCTGCTCCAGGGCGGCCAGGGGGTCTTCGGCATCGCGGTCGGCGTGGTCTGGCGCGACGTGGAGAACGCCCTGTCGCAGCTGCACGGGGAGCGCGTGGACACGGGCGAGACCGTGGTCGGCCACAATCCGGCCGACGAGCTAGCCGCCCGCCGCAACCGGGCCGGCTGACGCCCGGGCCGGCAGCCGGCCCGGGCGGGGCCGCCGGGCTCGGGCCGGGCGGACCCGCGCATTGTCAGTGGCATGGGGCAGCATCGGTGCCGTGAGAACCGCGCCGACCATCCTGCACCTGGACATGGACGCCTTCTACGCCTCCGTGGAGCAGGCGTCGAAGCCCAGTCTGCGCGGGAAGGCCGTGATCGTCGGCGGGCTCGGCCCGCGCGGGGTGGTGGCCACCGCCTCGTACGAGGCCCGGCGCTTCGGCGTGCACTCGGCGATGCCGACCGCCCAGGCCCGCCGGCTCTGCCCCAACGGCGCCTACCTGATCCCCCGCTTCCTGCTCTACCGCGAGGTCAGCGAGATCGTCATGGGCCTGCTGCGCGAGCTGTCGCCCCTGGTGGAGCCGCTCAGCCTGGACGAGGCCTTCGTGGACCTGGAGGCGGGCGGCAGCGCCTTCGACTCCGCCGGCGCCCGGGCCGCGGGGGAGCGGCTGCGGGCCGACATCGCGGCCGCGACGGGGCTCAGCGGGTCGGTGGGCCTGGCCGGGTCGAAGATGCTCGCCAAGGTCGCCTCCGAGGAGGCCAAGCCGGACGGGCTGCTGCTGATCGAGCCCGGCACCGAGCGCGCGCTGCTCGCCCCGATGTCGGTGCGGACCCTGCCCGGGGTGGGTCCGGCGACCGGGGAGCACCTGCGCCGGGCCGGGATCACCACGGTGGGGGAGCTGGCCGAGGCCGGAGAGGACGAGCTGGTCCGGATGGTGGGCCGGGCGCACGGCCTGGGCCTCTACCGGATGGCCCTGGGGCTGGACGACCGGCCGGTGGTCGCGGAGCGGGACGCCAAGTCGGTGTCGGTGGAGGACACCTTCGACGTCGACCTGCACGACCGGGTGCGGATCCGTTTCGAGGTGCAGCGGCTCGCCGACCGGTGCGTGGGCCGGCTGCGGGCCTCCGGCCACTCGGGGCGCACCATCGTCCTCAAGGTGCGCCGCTACGACTTCTCCACCCTGACCCGCTCCGAGACCCTCCGTGGGCCCACCGACGATCCGGCCGTGGTGCGCGAGGCGGCCGCGCGGCTGCTGGAGGGAGTGGACACCACGGGTGGGGTGCGGCTGCTGGGGGTCGGCGTGACCGGGCTCGCGGACTACACCCAGGAGGACCTCTTCGCGCAGGCGCTGGGCGCGGGGACGGAGCGGACCGCCGCCGGGGCGGAAGGGGTCCTGGAGGCGGACGGGACGGGCGGGGGCACGGCCGTTCCCGGGGTACCGGGGCCTCCGGGGCCCCTGGGGGCTCCAGGGGTCCCGGAGGCCCCCCCGGCGCCCGGGGAGGACCCGCGGGCCGCCGCGGCGCGGCACTGGCCCGCGGGCAGCGACGTACGGCACGCGGTGTACGGGCCGGGGTGGGTGCAGGGCAGCGGGGTCGGGCGGGTGACCGTGCGGTTCGAGCAGCCCGGGTCACCGCCCGGGCGGGTCCGTACGTTCCTGGTGGACGACCCCGAGCTGGAGGCCTCCGATCCGCTGCCCCTCGTGGGGCGGCCTGCTCCGGAGGACACGGCCTAGCGGGGCCTAGCGGTTCTCCGGCGGGGGGAGGTGGAGGTCGCCGGGCAGGGACACGTCCAGGCCGTAGTGGTGGTACAGCTGGAGCTCCTGTTCGGGGGAGAGGTGGCGGCCGACGCCGAAGTCGGGGGCGTCCCTGATCAGGGAGCGTTCGAAGGGGACGCGCAGCACCTCTCCGACCACCTCGCTCGGCTCCAGCGGGACGAAGGCGTCCCTGCCGAACAGGCCGGTGCGGACCGCGGCCCACTCCGGGACACCCGTGGCGTCGTCCAGGTAGACCTCGTCCACGGTGCCGATCTTGGCCCCGTTCCGGTCGAACGCCTTGCGGCCGATCAGGCTGCGCGGATCGATGTCGGTCTGCACGGTCCCTCCACATGGTCGCAGTCATCCGTAATGACTACAAAAGTGCATATTCTGATAGGGGGCCACTCGAGGGAGGGTCCAGATCCTCGCTGGTAGGCTGGGTGGCGGCTGTTGACCCTGTGCGGGAGAGTCCTCCGAGTGAGCTCGACGGAGGCGCCGAAGGAGCAAATCCTCCCCGGAATCTCTCAGGCATACGTACCGCACGCGACGAGGCCACTCTGGAAAGCAGGAGCGGGTGCCGGGCGCGCAGTGCCGGTCCCACTCCTCACCGACGGTGAAAGCCGGACGACGGGCGACCCCCGAGACTCCGGTGAAGCTCTCAGGTTGAGATGACAGAGGGGGAGGCCGTCCGGGTGCCCGCGCCGTGGTGCCCCTCGCAGGTCATATGACCAGGAGGCCTCCGTAATGACCGCCAACCGCATTCCGCTCTCCCAGCTCGAGCGGGGCATCCCCTTCGAGCAGCGTCACATCGGCCCGGATGCCGAGGCGCAGGCGAAGATGCTCGCCCAGGTGGGCTACGGCTCCCTCGACGAGCTGACCGCCGCCGCGGTGCCGGATGTGATCAAGACCGCCGAAGCGCTGAACCTGCCCGAGGCGCGGACCGAGGCCGAGGTGCTCGCCGAGCTGCGCTCGCTCGCCGACCGCAACCAGGTCCTGTCGTCGATGATCGGTCTCGGTTACTACGGGACCTTCACGCCGCCGGTGATCCTGCGCAACGTCATGGAGAACCCCGCCTGGTACACGGCCTACACCCCGTACCAGCCGGAGATCTCTCAGGGCCGCCTGGAGGCCCTGCTGAACTTCCAGACGGTCGTCGCCGAGCTGACCGGCCTGCCGACCTCCGGTGCCTCCCTGCTCGACGAGGGCACCGCCGCCGCCGAGGCCATGACGCTGGCCCGCCGCGTGGGCAAGGTCAAGGGCAACGTCTTCCTGGTGGACGCCGACGCGCTGCCGCAGACCATCGCCGTGATCGAGACCCGCGCCGAGCCGATCGGCATCGAGGTCGTCGTCGCGGACCTCTCCGAGGGCATCCCCGCCGAGATCGCCGAGCGCGGTGTCTACGGCGTGCTCCTCCAGTACCCGGGCGCCTCCGGCGCCGTGCGCGACATCAAGGCCGTCATCGACCAGGCCCACGGGCTCGGCGCGATCGTCACCGTCTCCGCCGACCTCCTCGCGCTGACCCTGCTGGCCTCCCCGGGCGCCCTCGGCGCGGACATCGCCGTCGGCACCACCCAGCGCTTCGGCGTCCCGATGGGCTTCGGCGGCCCGCACGCCGGTTACATGGCCGTCCAGGCCAAGCACGCCCGCTCGCTGCCCGGCCGCCTCGTCGGCGTCTCCGTGGACGCGGACGGCAACAAGGCCTACCGCCTGGCCCTCCAGACCCGCGAGCAGCACATCCGCCGCGAGAAGGCCACCAGCAACATCTGCACCGCGCAGGTCCTGCTCGCCGTCATGGCCGGCATGTACGCCGTCTACCACGGCCCGGACGGCCTGAAGACGATCGCCCGGCGCACCCACCGCTACGCCGCGCTGCTCGCCGCGGGCCTGACGGCCGGCGGGGTCGAGCTGGTGCACGGCTCCTTCTTCGACACCGTCACCGCCCGGGTGCCCGGCAAGGCCGCCGAGGTCGTCGCCGCCGCGCGCGAGGGCGGGGTGAACCTCCACCAGGTGGACGCCGGTCACGTCTCGATCTCCTGCGACGAGACCACCCTGCGCGCCGACCTCGAGGCCGTCTGGGCCGCCTTCGGTGTCTCCGCCGACATCGAGGCCCTGGACGCCGCCACCGAGGACGCGCTGCCCGAGGGCCTGCTGCGCACGGACGCGTACCTGACCCACCCGGTCTTCCACCAGCACCGCTCCGAGACCGCGATGCTGCGCTACCTGCGCAAGCTCTCGGACAAGGACTACGCGCTGGACCGCGGCATGATCCCGCTGGGCTCCTGCACCATGAAGCTCAACGCGACCACCGAGATGGAGCCGGTGACCTGGCCCGAGTTCGGCCAGCTGCACCCCTTCGCCCCGGTCGAGCAGGCCGAGGGGTACCTCACGCTCATCAGCGAGCTGGAGGAACGTCTCTGCGAGGTCACCGGTTACGACAAGGTCTCCATCCAGCCGAACGCCGGCTCCCAGGGCGAGCTCGCCGGCCTGCTGGCCGTGCGCGCCTACCACCGCGCGAACGGCGACGAGCAGCGCACCATCTGCCTCATCCCGTCCTCCGCGCACGGCACCAACGCCGCGAGCGCCGTGATGGCCGGCATGAAGGTCGTCGTCGTCAAGACCGCCGACGACGGCGAGGTGGACACCGAGGACCTCCGCGCCAAGATCGAGCAGCACCGCGACGAGCTCGCCGTGCTCATGATCACGTACCCGTCGACGCACGGTGTGTTCGAGGAGCACGTCGCCGACATCTGCGCCCAGGTGCACGAGGCGGGCGGCCAGGTCTACGTGGACGGTGCCAACCTGAACGCCCTGGTGGGCCTGGCCAAGCCGGGTCACTTCGGCGGCGACGTCTCGCACCTGAACCTGCACAAGACCTTCTGCATCCCGCACGGCGGCGGCGGTCCGGGCGTCGGCCCGGTCGGCGTCCGGGCCCACCTGGCCCCGTACCTGCCGAACCACCCGCTCCAGCCGACCGCCGGCCCGGAGACGGGCGTCGGCCCGATCTCGGCCGCACCGTGGGGCTCCGCGGGCATCCTGCCGATCTCCTGGTCGTACGTCCGCCTCATGGGCGGCGAGGGACTCAAGCGCGCCACCCAGGTGGCGGTGCTCGGCGCCAACTACATCGCCAAGCGCCTGGAGCCGCACTACCCGGTGCTCTACACCGGCCCGGGCGACCTCGTCGCGCACGAGTGCATCATCGACCTGCGCCCGCTGTCGAAGGAGACCGGCGTCAGCGTCGACGACATCGCCAAGCGCCTGATCGACTACGGCTTCCACGCCCCGACCATGTCCTTCCCGGTGGCCGGCACGCTGATGATCGAGCCGACGGAGTCCGAGGACCTCGCCGAGATCGACCGCTTCTGCGACGCGATGATCGCCATCCGCGCCGAGATCGAGCGGGTCGCGGGCGGCGAGTGGCCGGCGGACGACAACCCGCTGGCCAACGCCCCGCACACGGCGGCGTCCCTGGGCGGCGAGTGGAACCACCCGTACACCCGAGACGAGGCCGTCTTCCCCGGTGGCGTCTCCGCCGCCGAGAAGTACTGGCCGCCGGTGCGCCGGATCGACGGCGCCTTCGGCGACCGCAACCTGGTGTGCTCCTGCCCGCCGCTGGACGAGTACGACAGCTGAGCCCTCGGGCCCGGCGGCCCCGTGAGGGGGCGCTGACAGCACGCTGAAAGGGGCCGGTCCCGGAGCTCATCGCTCCGGGACCGGCCCCTTCGTACGTCCGTGCGCGGTGCGTGCTCAGGCCGCCGCGAGCGGGCGGTGCGGAGCGATGATCTTGCCGTCCGGCAGCAGCTCACCGGTGTCCTCGAAGAGCAGGACGCCGTTGCACAGCAGGCTCCAGCCCTGCTCCGGGTGGTTGGCCACCGGGCGCGCGGCCTCCCGGTCGGCGGACTCTGATGACGGGCAGGCAGGCTGGTGCTGGCACATGGATGCGTTCTTTCGCTGCGGTGTGGTCTGTTCGCTACGGCTCGATGCGTGATTCATGGCCGTCCCCCTGGGTCGTCCCCGCGCCTGCGGGGAGGATGTCCTCAGTCTTCCCCCATGACAGCTGCTTCGCAGGGATTTCCCGGCAGCAGTCCTCATGGATTGAGGACGCATCACTCGTGCGGGCGGTTCAAGCCAACTGCCCTGTCCTTTCGGATGGTTCACGACTGGTCCCACCGGACTAGGCCGAATGGGTCATGCGGGTCAGCCGGTGTGCCGGGCGACGGGGCGAGCTGGTATGCGGGGCCCGGGCATGCCGCGGGCGCGGCCCGGATCGCGGGCCGCGCCCGCGGGCGGAGCGGGGGGTTCAGGCCGCCGGGGCCGCCAGCGTGGGCGGTACGGGCGGGGCCGCCGGGGTCAGCCGGTGGGTCAGCACGGGCAGCAGCTCCGAGACGGGATGCGGCCGGTAGGGGGCGATCCCGGGCGGGGCCGGGGCCAGCGGCACCAGCAGGTCGGCCGCTGCGGGCAGGCCGGCGGCGGCGTCGGCGCCGACCGCCCCGTGCAGCCACAGGGTCAGCATGTAGAGCTCCGGGACGGACAGCAGCCGGGGCTGGTAGGTCTTGCCGAGCTGCTCCGCCTGGCGCAGGGCCCGCTCGGTGGCGGCGACGTAGGGCCCCTCGAAGAAGTGCGAGAAGGCCCAGCCGTCGGGAGTGAGCCGCGTGTCGGCCGCCGCCACGAAGCGGTCGCCGCTGCGGATCAGGAACCGCCAGGCGGTGAGGCGGGTGCGGGGCGGCCTGCCGTCGGCCGCTCGGCCGGACATGCTCAGGCGGTCGAGCACGTGGACCGGAAGGGGGAGCTCGGCGGTCATCGGGCCCTGGACCGCGCGCAGGGCGGGGGTGTGTGCCTCGTGGACGGCGGCGGGGGAACCGAGTGCCGCGAGGACGCTGCGCAGGGCGGGCGCGGGGGCCGGGTGGACATGCAGCGGCATGGTGGGTCGCCTCTCACTTGGGAGACCGGTGGTGCAGGGGAAGGTGCGGACGGCGCTGTCGCATTCTGGGGTCAGAGGTGGGCATTGGGGCAATGGCCGCGCGCCAACTCTCTGCCTCGTTTGCGGAGTTTATACGACATGTGTTCACGCAGTGTTTCGGCTAGCTGTCCCGCCTATTGCCGACAAGGCGCTTACCGGTCCCGCTGTCATGGTATTCATGCCGTTCGCGCGTGAAGGAACCGCGCTGACCTCGGAGGTTACCGGAAGGGGGCTCGGCTGGAAAGTGCCGGTAATCATGAACGGGTAAAACCCGTACGGAATTTGCGCACCGGCGGTTGCCAGGTGAATGTGCCGGAGCGCCTATCCGGCCACACCGGCGCGCGCTCCCCGCCAAGCCGCTCCGCGCGGCGTTATCGATCACGGGCCCTGGGCATCATCGACCGTAACGCGCGCCTGGGTGCACCGGGCCAGGCCCACTCGAGGAGGGACGCTTCGATGGGGGAGAAGGTCGTGGCAGGCGGATTCGACCTGTCCGATCGGCATCGGTATCGGAGGAAGCTTCACGAGTGCCTGGAGGGGCTGGAGCGGCTTCTGGCGGAGAAGAGGTTCGAACGCCCCAAGAACATGATGGGACTGGAGATCGAGCTGAATCTCGCGGGTGCCGACGGTTTGCCGCGCATGGTGAATGCGCAGGTACTGGAGCGGATTGCCAGCCCGGATTTCCAGACCGAACTCGGAATGTTCAACCTGGAGGTGAACGTACTTCCGCACCGGCTCGACGGCCGGGTATTCGACCGGCTCGCGGAAGAGCTGAGCGCGGGCCTGCACTACGCCCACCGGCAGGCCGCGGAGATCGACGCGGGGGTGGTGATGATCGGGATCCTCCCGACGATCACCCGTGCCGACCTGGCGCTGGCCAACCTGTCGGCCGTGGACCGCTACTCGCTGCTCAACGAGCAGATCCTGATGATGCGCGGCGAGGACTTCCGGCTGGACATCGAGGGGGTCGAGCGGCTGACCTGGAGCACCGGTTCGATCGTGCCGGAGGCCGCCTGCACCTCCGTACAGCTGCACCTCCAGGTCACCCCGGCGCGGTTCTCGGACGTGTGGAACGCCGCCCAGGCCGTGACCGCCGTACAGATAGCGGTGGGGGCGAACTCGCCGTTCCTGTTCGGGCACGAGCTGTGGCGCGAGTCGCGTCCGCCGCTGTTCACCCAGGCCACGGACACCCGGCCGCCCGAGCTCCAGGCCCAGGGGGTGCGGCCGCGCACCTGGTTCGGGGAGAAGTGGGTGGACTCGGCGTACGAGCTCTTCGCCGAGAACGTCCGGTTCTTCCCCTCCCTGCTGCCGATCTGCGACGAGGAGGAACCGCTGCGGGTGCTCGCCGAGGGAGGGGTGCCCAGCCTCCAGGAGCTGGTGCTGCACAACGGCACGGTCTACCGGTGGAACCGGCCCGTCTACGGGGTGGCCGACGGGATGCCGCACCTGCGGGTGGAGAACCGGGTGCTGCCGGCCGGGCCCACCGTCGCCGACGTCGTCGCCAACGCCGCCTTCTACTACGGGCTCGTCCGCACCCTCGCGGACGAGCAGCGCCCGGTGTGGACCCGGATGTCCTTCGCGGAGGCCGAGGCCAACTTCGACGCCGCCTGCCGGTACGGGATCGACGCGCGGATCCGCTGGCCCCGCAAGGGCCGCTCCGGGGGGCTGGCGAGCGTGCCGGCCGTGCGCCTGGTGCTGGACGAGCTGCTGCCGATGGCCGCGGCCGGGCTGGACGCCTGGGGCATCGAGCCCGCCGACCGGGACTTCTACCTGGGGATCATCGAGGAGCGGTGCCGGCGCCGGGTGAACGGGGCGACCTGGCAGGTGGAGACGTACCACCGTGCCCTCGCGGGTGGACTGGACCGCGACGCCGCCCTGGCGGCCACCACCCGCCGCTACAGCGAGCTGATGCACCGCGGCGACCCCGTGCACACCTGGCCGGCCGGTCTGGAGGAACAGGAGGCGGACGCGCCCGCGGCCGTCCGCCGCTGACCGGCGCCCGGTCCGGGCCGCTGCCGCCCCGGACCGGTGCGCCCGTCCCGTCCCGGTGATCCCGTCCGGCCTCCGAGGAGGCAGTATGGGGTGGTCGGAGCGTGACGGACGGGGCAGGACGGGAGTCGGGCGTGCGGGCGGAACCGGAGCCGGTGGCCATGGAACTGGGCGAGGACGGACGGCGGCGCCTCCTGCGCACCGAGACGCTGCTCGTGCTCGCGCTGTCGCTGGGCGCGAGCAGCGTCTCCGCGCTGATCAGCTTCATCGGCTCGCTCACCAAGCCGGGCGGCCTCAAGGACCAGGCCGCCACCCTCAACGGCTCCTACGCCCCCGGGCGGCCCTGGCTCGACCTGGCCTGGCAGCTGTTCGGGATCGCCACCGCGCTGGTTCCGGTGCTGCTCGTCGCGCACCTGCTGACCCGGGAGGGCGCGCCCGGCCTGCGGGTGCTGGGCTTCGACCGCACCCGCCCCGGCCCGGACCTGGCCCGGGGCGTGCTGGTGGCCGCCGGCATCGGGAGCGCCGGGCTGGCCTTCTACCTGGCGGCCCGCGCCACCGGCTTCAACCTGACGGTGGTGCCGGAGGCGCTGCCCGACGTGTGGTGGAAGTTCCCGGTGCTGGTCCTCTCCGCGGTGCAGAACGCCGTGGTGGAGGAGGTCATCGTGCTGGCCTACCTGCTGCGCCGACTGGGGCAGCTGGGCTGGTCGCCGATGGCCGCGCTGCTGGCCAGTTCCCTGCTGCGCGGCTCGTACCACCTCTACCAGGGCATCGGCGGGTTCATCGGCAACGCGGTGATGGGCGTCGTCTTCGTCCTCGCCTACCGGCGCTGGGGCCGGGTGGGGCCGCTGGTCGTCGCGCACGCGCTGCTCGACATCGTGGCCTTCGGCGGGTACGCCCTGCTCGCCGGCAAGGTCGGCTGGCTGCCGACCCCATAGGGCGTCAGGGGGAGGTGCGCAGCTCGCCGTCGATGACGGTGACCGCGTGGCCTGTCAGGAGCGTGCGCTCGCCCCTCAGCCGTACCCGGACCAGGCCCCGGCGGGCCCCGCCCTGGAGGCCGGTCATCTCGGTGCGGCCCGTGCGCGCCGCCCAGAACGGGGCGAGGGCGGTGTGGGCGCTCCCCGTGACCGGGTCCTCGTCGATGCCGAGGGCGGGGAAGAAGCCCCGGCTGACGAAGTCGTAGCCGCGGGCGGGGTCCTCGGCGGGGGCCGTGACGATCATCCCGCGGCGGGCGTAGCCGCGCAGGGCGGCGAAGTCGGGGGCGAGCTCCCGTACCGTCCGCTCGTCGGCCAGCTCCACCACCAGGTCGCCGATGTGGGCGGACGTGTCGTGCACCGACTTGACCGGGGCGCCGAGCGCGCGGGCGATCTCGGGGTCCGGCTCGACCGGGGTGAGGGAGGAGGTGGGGAAGTCCATGGTCACGGTGCCGTCCTCGGCGACCTCGGCTGTGAGGACGCCGCAGCGGGCCGTGAAGCGGATCAGGCCCTCGGCCAGGCCGCTGGTGGCCAGGGCGTGCGCGGTGGCGAGGGTGGCGTGGCCGCACATGTCGACCTCGGCGGTCGGGGTGAACCAGCGCAGCGCCCAGCCGGCGTCCCCGCCGGGCGGCAGCGGGTGGGCGAAGGCCGTCTCGGAGAGGTTGACCTCCGCGGCGACCTGCTGGAGCCAGGCGTCCGGCGGGAAGGGCCCGTCCAGCAGGAGGACCCCGGCGGGGTTGCCGTGGAAGGGGCGGTCGGTGAAGGCGTCGATGATTCGCAGGCGCATGGACCGACCGTAGGCGCCCGCCGGGACCCGCACCAAGGCCAATCCCGGATGACTGGCCTTGGTGCGCCCCGGTGCGGTCGCGTCGGCGGCGGTCAGGTCCGGGAGAGGGTCTTGGTGCCCGACAGCAGCGGGATCAGGGTGTAGTTCCCGTCCCCGGAGCCGCAGGTGGGGGCGGTGTCCGCCGTGTTGGAGATCTTCGTGCCGGTGCGGAAGCGCCCGTCGCCGCTCGGCAGGAAGGTGGTGAAGTGGTCGGTGAGGCGGTCGAAGTAGTACTGGCACTGCTGGAGGTTCAGGTAGCGGCCGGCGGTGAGGTCCAGCGCCCTGACGGAGGACAGCAGGGGCACCAGGTGGTAGAGCCCGCGCCCCGGACCGCAGGAGACCTGGGTGTCGGGGGTGTCGGAGACGTTGGTCGCGGCGCTCCACTCGCTGCCCCCGCCCGGGACGATCACGGTCAGGTGGTCGTGCTGGAGGTCGGAGTAGTACACGCACTGGTGCAGGTTCAGGTAGCGGCCGGAGCCCAGGTCGAGGGACTCGAGGGCGGCCCAGGGGCGGACCGGGGTGTAGTTGCCGTCGCCGCCGCCGCAGGACAGGTCCCGGTCCGGCGCGGCCGCGGTGTCGGTGCCCGTGGTGAACCGGGCGTCGCGGCCGGGCACCAGCGCCGTGAAGTAGTCGACGCCCGGGGTGGGGGCGTACACGCACTGGTGCAGGTTGAGCACGCTTCCCGCCAGCGGGCGCGCCTGGTCGGCGGAGGCCGGTCCCGTGAGCAAGGAGAGCACTGCCGCGGTGCCGGCCGCCGCCGCGAGCCACTTCCTGATCCGTCCCTGATGGCGCATGGATGTCCTCTTTCGTCGGCTTCCCGTGGATTCGCGGGGCCAAGAACAGCACGCGCGGACGAGCGTCGACTAGGAGTTCCCTCGGCAATCCACCCCAAAGGGTGCAGGTGGGGAGTGGTGTTGCCGCCCTTCGGTTGCGATAGTTTCCGATATATCGTTGACGCATCGCGATGGATCAGCGATAGTGAATCAGGTCAAGCAAGCACAGTGAGACGAAAGGAGCGCAGTGATGCGTTCACGCGGACAGCACGACCACGGACACGAGCACGGACGAGGTCACGGCCACTGCGGGCCGGACCGTCGGGAGGAGTTCAGGGGGCTGCGCGCGGCCTTCGGGCCGTTCGGCCCCGGCTTCGGCGGCGGGCCCTTCGGCGGACGGGGCGGGCGCGGCGGCCCGCGCGGGAGGGCGAGGCGCGGCGACGTGAGGGCGTCCATCCTGGCGCTGCTCGCCGACCGGCCGATGCACGGCTACGAGATGATCCAGGAGATCGGCGAGCGCAGTGGCGGGGCGTGGAAGCCCAGCCCCGGCTCGGTCTACCCGACCCTCCAGCTGCTCGAGGACGAGGGGCTGATCAGCAGTGCGAGCGAGGGTGGCAAGAAGCTGTTCACGCTCACCGACGCCGGCCGCACCGAGGCCGAGTCCGGCCCGGACGCCCCCTGGGAGGACGCCGGGCGCGGCTTCGACTTCGAGGCGCTGCACGAGGTTCGTGCCGCCGGCGTCGGCCTGATGGAAGCCTTCGGGCAGGTCTTCAAGACCGGCACGCCCGAGCAGCGGGAGAAGGCCCTCGCGGTCGTCAACGACGCCCGCAAGAAGCTGTACCTGATCCTGGCCGACGAGCACTGAGCCGACGGGCGCCGACCCGGCCCCGTGGAACGAGGGCGGCGCGCCCCGCGAGGACTCTCGCGGGGCGCGCCGTCGTGTGCGCCCGGGGCGGGGCGGGGTGGGTCAGGCGACGAGGGCGGCCAGCCGGCGCAGCGACTCGTTCAGCGCGGCGGTCGCCGAGTCCTTGAGCTTGCCCGCCATCAGGGACACGGCGGCGCCCGTGAACTCCCCGTCGATGCGGACCCTCGTGGCCCCGCCGTCGGCGGTCAGGGTGTAGCGGGTCAGGACGGCGACCCCCATCGGGCCCTTGCCCGTGATGGCGAGGACCCGCCCCTCCTCCAGTTCCGAGACCGTCCAGAGGACCTCGGCGGGGAAACCCATCATCTTCATGTTCTCGGTGAAGGTGGCGCCCACGGCGAGGGTGTCGGGGCCGCCCTTCGGGAAGTCGGTGTGGGTCATGCTCCACCGGCCGTACGCACCCCAGTCGGTCAGCTGGGCCCAGAGCTTCGCGGCGGGCGCCTCGATGCGTGATTCCGCGGTGACTTCAGCCATGCGTCCACCCCTTCTCGTCGGGTACGTGCGGCGGAACGTAGTCCCGGGGGTCGGAACATTCAATACTGATGACCCGTCAGATATCTGAGCCGCCCGCCCCTTCGGTATCGGGTGCGTCTCAACAGGTGTCACTTGGATGACGCTCCTGACGCGCCCTGTCATGATGGCCCGATGCAAGCGTCAGGGAAGAACGCCGGACTGGGCCTCGCCCTCGTCTCGGCGTGTGCGTTCGGTGGTTCCGGCGTCGCGGCGAAGCCGCTGATCGAGGCGGGTCTGGACCCGCTCCACATGGTGTGGCTGCGGGTGGCGGGGGCGGCCCTGGTGCTGTCCCCGCTGGCCTGGCGCCACCGCGACCTGGTGCGGCGGCGGCCCCTGCTGCTCGCCGGGTTCGGGCTGGTCGCCGTCGCGGGCGTGCAGGCCTTCTACTTCGCCGCCCTCTCGCGGATCCCGGTCGGCGTGGCCCTGCTGCTGGAGTACCTGGGGCCGGCGCTGCTGCTCGGCTACATCCGGTTCGTGCAGCGCAAGCCGGTGACCCGGGCAGCCGCGGCCGGCGCGGCGGTGGCCGTCGCGGGGCTGGCCTGCGTGGTCGAGATCTGGGCCGGGCTGAGCCTGGACCCGCTCGGGGTGCTCCTCGGTCTCGCCGCCGCCTGCTGCCAGGCCTTCTACTTCGTCTTCGCGGACCAGGGCACCGACGGCGAGGACGTGCCCGACCCGATGGGCGTGATCGCGCACGGGATGGTCGTCGGCGCCCTGGTGATGACCGTGCTGGCCCGCCCCTGGCAGATGGACTGGCAGGTGCTGGGCGGGGACGCGGCTCTGGGGGGTGTGCAGGTGCCCGCCCTGGTGCTGCTGGGCTGGGTGGTGCTGATCGCCACCGTGGCCGCGTACCTGACCGGCGTGGTCTCGGTGCGGATGCTCTCGCCGCAGGTGGCGGGCGTGGTGGCCAACCTGGAGGCGGTCGTGGCCACCGTCCTGGCCTGGGTGCTGCTGGGCGAGCACCTCTCGACCTGGCAGATGGCCGGCGGCGCGCTGGTGCTGGGCGGCGCCTTCATCGCCCAGTCCTCGCGGCCGGCGCCGGCCGTGGCGGGCGAATCGATTCTGCCCGCGTCCCCGGCCGAACCCGAAGCCGAGCCCGAGAAGGCGAGCGCGTAGGGGCGGGGCTTGCGGTCCGGTCCGCCCTGGCCCGCCCGGCGGACAGGACGTAGGGTGCTGACCATGCATTCGACCGTGCTTCCGCCTCCCGCCGCCTAGCGCGGGCGGCCGCCACCGAACGAGAGACCGGCCCCGGGGTTCCCGGGGAGGTCCGTGCTGCCCGCGAAGCGATGACCCCTTTTCCTCATCCTTCACGCATGCGCGGAGAAACACGTGTCGAACCCATCGCCCGCCGCCGGGCGCAGCCTGCTCTACCTCGTCGTCGCCGGAGTCGCCTGGGGCACCGCCGGGGCGGCGGCCTCCCTCCTCTTCCTGGCCAGCGGCCTCGGTCCGCTCGCCCTCTCGTTCTGGCGCTGCGCCGGCGGGCTGGTGGTGCTGCTGGCGGTGCTGGCCGTACGCCCCCGCGCGCGGGCGGGGCGCGGGCGGCGGCCCTCCGCGGCCTCGCTGATCGGGACCGGCCTGATGTTCACCCTCTTCCAGGCCGCCTATTTCGGCGCCGTGCGGGAGACGGGCCTGGCCGTCGGGACCGTGGTCACCCTGGGGGCGGGGCCCGTGCTGATCGCGCTGGGCGCGCGGTACTGGATGGGTGAGCGGCTCGGCCGGGGCGGGGTCGCCGCGGTCGGCGGCGCCCTGGGCGGGCTCGCCGTCCTGGTGCTGGGCTCCGGAGGCGGCGAGGTGAGGCCGCTCGGGGTCGGCTGGGCCCTGCTGTCGGCCGCCGGGTACGCCGGAATGACCCTGCGGGCGCGCTGGCTCGGGCGGCGCGGCGCGGGCGGGGACCCGCTGGTCACCACCGCCTGGTCGGTGGGCGTGGGCACGGTGTGCCTGCTGCCGCTCGCCGTGGTGGAGGGGCTGCTGCCGCACACCGGTGATCCCGCGCGGGTGCTCGGGCTGCTGGTGTACGTCGCCGTGGTGCCGACGGCCCTGGCGTACGCCCTGTACTTCACCGGGGCCGCGGCCGTGCGGGCCGCGACGGTGTCCGTGATCATGCTGATCGAGCCGGTGAGCGCGGCCGCCATCGCCGTCGTGGTGCTCGGGGAGCGGCTGACCGGGGCCGTGGTGCTGGGCACCGTACTGCTGCTGTCGGCGGTGGGCGCGCTGATCGCGGCGGAGGCGCGCAGGCCCGCGGGCCGGGCGGACCTGCCCGAGGGCCGGCCCGCCCGCGAGGCTCAGAGCGCGCTGACATAGTCCGGGACGGCGATGCCGGGGTCCAGGTCGGCTGCCGGGACGGGGGTGCCGTACGCCGGCGCCACCGGGACCACGCCCGACCAGAAGGGCAGCCCCAGGTCCTCGGCGTCGTCGTTCGGTCCGCCCGTGCGGACCTTCGCGGAGACCTCGTCCAGGTCCAGCCGGATCACGGCCGTGGCCGCGAGCTCCTTGGCGTCGGCGGGGCGGGAGTCGGCGGAGCGGCCCGGCACGACCTGGTCGACCAGGGCGTCCAGGGCCACGCGGCGCTCCGCCTCGTCGGTGACCTGGCGGGCCGTGCCGTGCACGACCACCGAGCGGTAGTTGATGGAGTGGTGGAAGGCCGACTTGGCCAGCACCAGGCCGTCCACGTGCGTCACCGTCAGGCAGACCGGCAGGCCCGGGTCCTCCCGGCCGGCGGCCAGCAGGGGGCGCGAACCGGTGGAGCCGTGCACGTACAGGGTCTCGCCCACCCGGCCGTACAGCGTCGGGAGGACCACCGGCGCGCCGTCGCGGACGAAACCCAGGTGGCAGAGGTAGCTCTGGTCGAGTATCGCGTGCACCGTCTCGCGGTCGTAGCGGGCCCGGTGACGGGAGCGGCTCGGGACGGTGCGCTCGGTCGGCGCGTAGTCGGCGGGGTTGGCGCTCATGGTGCGGACTCCATTGCACTAGTGCATAATGGGCTTTGTGCTAGGAGAATATACGATCAGTGGGCGCCGCGCATCGGACATCGCGGCCAGCATCGAATCGGGCGTCGGCTCGGGCGCCCTCGCGCCCGGGGCGCTGCTGCCGCCGATGCGGGAGCTGGCCGGCGTTCTGGGGGTGAACCCCAACACCGTCGCGGCGGCCTACCGGTCGCTGCGCGAGCGCGGGATCATCGAGACCGACGGGCGGCGCGGCAGCCGGGTGCGCGGCCGTCCCGCCAGTGCCCCGCGGGACGCGCTGCGCCCGGACGTGCCCGAGGGCGTACGGGATCTCGCGCACGGCAACCCGGACCTCACCCTGCTGCCCTCCCTGGACGGGCCGCTGGCCGCCGCCGCCCGCCGGTACGCGCAGGCCCCGACCCGCTACGGCGAGGACCCGGTCCTCCCCGAGCTCGCCCGGCTCGCCCGCGCCGGCTTCGAGGCCGACGGGGTGCCGGCGGGGGCCCTGGCGGTGACCTCCGGCGCGCTGGACGGCATCGAACGGGTGCTGGCCGCCCACCTGCGTCCCGGGGACGCGGTGGCGGTCGAGGATCCGGGCTGGGGCAGCGTGCTCGACCTGGTCCCCGCGCTGGGCCTGCGGGTGCTTCCGGTTGCCGTCGACGACGAGGGGCCGCGGCCGGAGGCCCTGGCCCGGGCGCTGGAGGCGGGGGCCCGCGCGCTGGTGGTGACGGCCCGCGCGCAGAACCCGACCGGGGCCGCGGTCACTCCGGAGCGGGCCGCGCTGCTGCGGGAGCTGCTGGCCGCCCGGCCCGAGGTGCTGGTCATCGAGGACGACCACGGCATCGGGATCGTGGACCTGCCGCTCTGCCCGCTTGGCGGAGTCACCCGGCACTGGGCGCTGATCCGCTCCACGGCCAAGGCGTACGGGCCCGACCTGCGGCTCGCGGTGCTCACGGGCGACGCCGTGACGACGGACCGGGTCCGGGGCCGCCAGCGGCTGGGCCCCGGGTGGGTGAGCAGGCTGCTCCAGAGCGCGGTGGCCGAGCTGTGGGCCACCGGCGCGGTGGACCGGGCGGCGGTGGCCCGCTCGTACGGGCGGCGGCGGGACGGGCTCGTCGCCGCCCTGGCGGAACGGGGGGTGCCGGCGCACGGGCGCAGCGGGATGAACGTCTGGGTGCCGGTGGCCGACGAGACGGCGGTGGTCACCCGGCTGATGACGGCGGGCTGGGCGGTGCGGCCGGGCGCCGCATACCGTGTGGAGGCGGGGCCCGGGGTGCGGATCACCGTCTCCACCCTGGACGGGCGGGACCTCCTGCCCCTGGCCGACGCGGTGGCGGCGGCGGTGCGTCCGGCGACCGGCGCCCGCTTCGACTGACGGCGCGCACGCCAAGGCCCCCGCCGCGCGGGGCGGCGGGGGCCGGGAGGGGCCGTCAGGAGGCGAGCTCCGGCAGGCCGCCGAGGGTGGCGAACAGCCCGGGGAGGGCCGTCACCGTCCCCAGGCAGCGGCACAGCGTGGCCGGCGCGACCCGGGTCGGCGGCTCGAGCTGCCCGCGGAGCTGTCGGCGCAGTTCCGGGTCGGAGTGCAGGGCAGGAATCCCCGCGGGTCAGCCCCTCTTCGCCGGCTGCGGGCGGGCTTGGGTGAGGGCGGCCCCCGCGAGGACGATCAGCGCGCCCACCGGGGTGTTCCAGTGGAGCTGCTCGCCCAGGACCAGCACGCCCGCCGTCGTGGCGATCACCGGGATGAAGTAGGTGACCATCTGCGCGGTGGTCGGGCCGACCTCCGTGACCAGGCCGTACTGCATCTGGAGCGCCACCCCCGTGCCCAGCGCCCCCAGGGTGACCACCGCGAGGGTCGGCCACAGCGGGAAGGAGGCGGGCGCCGAGGTGAACAGGGCGCTGACGGCGGCCAGCTGGAGGGTCGAGACGGACAGCTGCCCCGCGGTCATGGCGACCGGCGAGCCGGCGGTCCCGGCCAGGGTGCGGCGGACGTAGATCCAGCCGATCGGGTAGCTGAGTGAGGCCAGCAGGGCCAGGACCGTGCCCTTGGCGTCGACGCCCGCGAAGCCCTGCCAGGCCCCGAGCACGGTCAGCACGCCCAGGAAGCCGATGCCCAGCCCCGCGAACCGGCGGCGCGTGGGGCGGTCCTCGGAGAGGGCGACCAGCGAGAGCGCCATGCCCCACAGCGGCGACGTGGCGTTGCAGATCCCGGCCAGCGTCGAGGTGATGGTCTGCTCGGCGTAGGCGAAGAGCGCGAAGGGGGCGGTGTTCAGCAGCAACGCGGCCACCGTCAGGTGCCCCCAGGTGCGCAGGCCCCGGGGGAGCGGCTCGCGGCGCACGAGCAGCACCGCCATCAGGGCGAGCGCCCCGAAGAACACCCGGCCGAGGGCGACCTGGAAGGGGGCGAACGCCTGCGTCCCCACCTTGATGAAGAGGAAGCTGAAGCCCCACACCACCGAGAGGAAGGCGAAGCGCACGCGCCAGTCGAGGGCGCCGGTACGGCCGGCGCGCAGGGGGGCGGGGGAGGTGATCGGGGCGGAGTGGGTGGGGCGAGGGGTGGCGGGTGCGCTCATGGGCTTCACTCTGCTGGGCGTGACCTCGTAGGACAAGCGAGATTTCCTGCGCATGACGGCGTAGCATCGCTTAGATGTTGAACCTGGAGCGCCTGCGCACCCTCGACGCCCTCGCCCGCCACGGCTCGGTCAGCGGGGCGGCGTGCGGACTCCATGTGACCACGTCGGCCGTCTCCCAGCAGATGGCCAAGCTGGAGCGGGAGGTCGGCCAGCCCCTCCTGGCCAAGAACGGCCGCGGCATCCGGCTCACCGACGCCGGGCGGCTGCTCGCCGACCACGCGGCCCGGATCATCTCCCAGGTCGAGCTCGCCCAGGCCGACGTCGAGGCCCAGCGCGGCCGAGCGGTGGGGGAGCTGCGGATCGGTGCCTTCCCCACCGCCATGCGCGGGCTGCTGCCCCAGGCCCTGACGGCCCTGCGCGCCGGCCACCCCGAACTGCGGGTGCTGGTAAGGGAGAAGGAGCCGGAGGAGAGCATGGCGGCCGTGGTCCGGGGCGACCTCGACATGGCCCTGGCCATCGACTGGCACAACAAGCGCATGCCGGTCCCGGCCGAGCTGACCCGCGTCCACCTCCTCGACGACGCCGCCGACATCGCGGTACCGCAGTACCACCCGCTGGCCGGCCGGAAGCAGATCTCCCTCGCCGAGTTCGCCGACGACGACTGGATCTCCTGGAACGAGGGGCAGTTCTGCCACGAGTGGCTGGTCTTCACCCTGCGCGGTACGGGCGTCGAGCCGCGCGTCGCGCACATCGCCGAGGAGCACCACACCCAGCTCGCCTTCGTGGAGGCCGGGCTGGGGGTGTGCGTGACGCCCCGGCTGGGCCGGGGGCCGGTGCCGCCGGGCGTCCGCCTGCTGCCGGTGTGCGACACCGTGCGGCGGCACGTGTACGCCGTCTGGCGCGCGGACGCCGACCGCCGTCCCTCCCTCCGTGCGGCCGTCGAGGCCCTGAAGGCGGCGGCCGCCGGGGTACAGGGATCCCCGTCCTAGAGCTTGCGGAAGTCCCAGGACACGATCGCGTCCGGGGTCAGGCGGATCCAGGCGTGCCGGCCGTCGTGCGGCATCTCCTCGATGCCGAAGTTCTTCCGCGGGAAGATCCGTTCCGCCTCCGCGAGCTCCGGGCAGGGCTCGCCGGTGCGCGGGGCCTCGCCGACGAAGACCGCCGTGCCCGACAGCTCGACCCCGCGCAGTTCCCCGTACTCCTCTCCCGCGTCCACCACCACCGAGATCCGGGGGTCCCGCCGCAGGTCGGACCAGCGGCGGCTGCGGGTGATCGAGTACAGCCACAGCGAGGTGCCGTCCCAGGCGAACCACAGGGCGCCCACGTGCGGGCGCCCGCCCGGGGAGACCGTCGCCACCCGGCAGGTCCGCCGCTCGCGCAGGAAGGCGTCCACCTCCTCCCCGGTCATCATGATGCGGCGGCCCCGCCGCTGCGCCCCCTGCCCGCGTGTCCCGTCCATCCGTCCCGCACCCCTTCACATCTGACTGTGTGTCAGGAATCATGCGTCCTCTTGCGACGACGCACCAGGGGGAGCCATGCCGGAGTTCGATCCCGCCGCCACCGCGCTGCTCACCGTCGAATGCCAGAACGGGGTCGTCGGCGAGGAGAGCGCCCTTCCCGAGCTCGCGAAGGAGGCACGCGACTCCGGGATGCTCGACCGGGTGGCCGCGCTCGTCGCCGCCGCCCGCGGAGCCGGGGTGCAGGTGGTGCACGCGGTCGCCGAGCGGCGCCCGGACGGGCTCGGGGCCAACACCAACGCGCGGCTCTTCCGGGCCGCCGGAAGGCTGCCCGTGCGCCAGCTGACCGGCAGCCGGGCGGTGGAGATCGCCGCCCCCCTCGCGGTGGACGCGCGGGACCTGGTGGTCCGCCGGCTCCACGGGCTCTCCCCGATGGCCGGAACCGACCTGGACGCCCTGCTGCGCAACCTCGGCGTGCGGACCCTCGTCGTCACCGGGGTCTCCTCCAACATCGCGATCCCGAACACCGTCTTCGACGCCGTGAACCTCGGCTACGAGGTCGTGGTTCCCGCCGACGCCATCGCCGGGGTGCCCGCCTCCTGCACCGCCGAGGTGATCCGCAACTCGCTCGCCCTGGTGGCGTCCGTCACCACGGCCGAAGCCCTCATAACCCGGTGGGCCGCGCGGGGCTGCCCCCCGTAACCTGGCCGGATGTTGTCCGAAGTGATCGCGACGCGCTACGTCACGCCCCTGCGTGAGGGCGGCTCGCTCCCGGGAATCGTCG
Source organism: Streptomyces sp. NPDC001373 (assembly GCF_042895815.1). Lineage (NCBI taxonomy): Bacteria > Bacillati > Actinomycetota > Actinomycetes > Kitasatosporales > Streptomycetaceae > Streptomyces > Streptomyces sp. NPDC001373. The sequence continues at coordinate 122,154 of NZ_JBIAWQ010000016.1, read as the reverse complement.
AGGCCGACGACCTCGGTACCTACGTCATGAAATTCACCGGAGCCGGCCAGGGCCGCAAGACCCTGGTCGCCGAGGTCGTCTGCGGGCGCCTCGCCCAGCGGCTGGGGCTGAGGGTCCCGCGGCTGGTGCAGATGCAGCTGGACCCCGTCATCGGGCTCGCCGAGCCCGACCAGGAGGTGCAGGAGCTGCTCAAGGCCAGCGGCGGCCTCAACCTCGGCATGGACTACCTGCCCGGCTCGATCGGCTTCGATCCGCTCTCCTACCGGGCCGATCCGGTCGAGGCCGGGCGCGTCGTCTGGTTCGACGCGCTGATCAACAACGTCGACCGGTCCTGGCGCAATCCGAACATGCTGGTCTGGCACGGGGACCTCTGGCTCATCGACCACGGCGCCACGATGATCTGGCACCACACCTGGCCCACCGCCCGGGCGGCGGCCGCCAAGCCCTACAACGCCTCCGACCACGTCCTGGCGCCCGTCGGCCCGGACATCGCGGCCGCCGCCGCCGAGCTGGCCCCCCTCGTGACCGAGGAGCTGCTCACCGACGTCGCGGCGGACGTCCCCGACGAGTGGCTCGTCGACGAGCCCGGCTTCGACTCCGCCGACGCGGTACGGCGCGCCTACGTGGAGGCGCTGCTGCCGCGCGCGGCGACGATCCACGAGAGGATCACCATGGAGGCCGAGGTCAGGCAGCAGTCCGGCCCGCCCGGCTGGCTCGCCGAGCGCCTCCCTCCCCAGTCGGACAAGAACAAGAACAAGCAGAAGAGCGGCGACGAGTGACCAAGCGGGACGTGTTCGAATACGCGCTGGTGCGCGTGGTGCCCCGGATGGAGCGCGGCGAGTGCTTCAACGCCGGCGTCATCGTCTACTGCCGGGCGCACTCCTACGTCGCCGCGCGCACCCACCTCGACGAGGCCAAGCTCCTCGCCCTGGACCCGCAGGCCGACGTGGCCGGGGTCCGGGCCGCGCTGCGCGGCGTCGAGGGGCTGTGCGAGGGCGGCGAGCGGGCGGGCCAGGCGGCGGGCGACGACGCGGGGCGGCGGTTCCGCTGGCTGATCGCCCCCCGCAGCACCGTGGTCCAGCCGGGCCCGGTGCACACCGGCCTGACGGCCGATCCCGCCGCGGAGGTGGAGCGCCTGCTGGACCTGCTGGTCCGCTGACCGGGCGGCCCGCGGGCCCGCCGCCGCGCCGTCCGGGGCCGACACCGCCCCGGACGGCGGACGACGCCCTGCGGCGCGGACGCCACCGGGCCGGGACCCCGTTGACACGCGGTGCCGCGACTCCTAGCGTCTCCTCAGCTGAAGCTACTAAGCGGTTGCTCACCTCGGGCGGCCGTCTCTCAAGGGCGAGGAGAACCAGCATGTCCACCACCGAGCAGCGCGTCGCGATCGTCACCGGGGCGGCCCGGGGCATCGGCGCGGCCACCGCCCTGCGCCTGGCCGCCGAGGGCCGGGCGGTCGCCGTGCTCGACCTCGACGAGACGGCCTGCAAGGACACCGTGGAGGCAATCACGGCGGCCGGCGGCAAGGCCCTGGCGGTCGGCTGCGACGTCTCCGACGCCGCCCGGGTGGAGGCGGCCGTCGAGCGGGTCGCGAGCACGCTGGGCGCCCCGACCATCCTGGTGAACAACGCGGGCGTCCTCCGCGACAACCTGCTCTTCAAGATGAGCGACGCCGACTGGGACACCGTCATGAACGTGCACCTGCGCGGGGCGTTCCTGATGGCGCGGGCCTGTCAGAAGCACATGGTGGAGGCCGGGTTCGGTCGCGTCGTGAACCTCTCCAGCAGCTCCGCGCTGGGCAACCGCGGCCAGGCCAACTACGCCGCCGCCAAGGCCGGCCTCCAGGGCTTCACCAAGACGCTGGCCATCGAGCTCGGCAAGTTCGGCATCACCGCCAACGCCGTCGCCCCCGGCTTCATCGCCACCGAGATGACCGCGCAGACCGCCGCCCGCGTCGGCATGGGCTTCGAGGAGTTCCAGCTCGCCGCCGCCACGCAGATCCCGGTACAGCGCGTGGGCCGCCCCGAGGACGTGGCCAACGCCATCGCCTTCTTCACCGGCGAGGCCGCGGGCTTCGTCTCCGGCCAGGTGCTCTACGTGGCCGGCGGCCCGCTCAACTGACGACCACCCCCGAGAGGCAGGGCGTACGGCATGACGTACAACGGCACGGACAGCGGCAAGGTCGCACTGGTCACCGGCGCGAGCCGGGGGATCGGCTACGGGATCGCCGAGGCGCTGGTCGCCCGGGGCGACCGGGTCGTGATCACGGGGCGCAACGAGGACGCGCTCAAGGAGGCCGTCGAGCGGCTCGGGGCGGACCGGGTGGTCGGCGTGGCCGGGAAGGCGCACGACGAGGCCCACCAGGCCGTCGCCGTCGACCGGGCGATGGACGCCTTCGGCCGCGTCGACTTCCTGGTGAACAACGCGGGCACCAATCCGGTCTTCGGGCCGATCGCCGACCTGGACCTCCAGGTGGCGCGCAAGGTCTTCGAGACCAACGTGATCTCGGCCCTCGGCTTCGCCCAGCGGACCTGGCACGCCTGGCAGAAGGACAACGGCGGGGCGATCGTGAACATCGCCTCCATCGCCGGGGTCTCCGCCTCGCCCTTCATCGGGGCGTACGGGATGAGCAAGGCCGCGATGATCAACCTCACCCTCCAGCTCGCCCACGAGATGGCACCGGGTGTCCGGGTCAACGCGATCGCCCCGGCCGTGGTCAAGACGAGGTTCGCGCAGGCGCTCTACGAGGGCCGCGAGCAGGAGGCCGCGGCCGCCTACCCGCTCGGCCGGCTCGGGGTCCCGGAGGACATCGGGGGCGCGGCCGCATTTCTTACATCTGCACAAGCGGAATGGATTACTGGACAAACCCTGGTGGTCGACGGGGGAATGTTCCTGAATGCCGGTGTGCACTGACCGATAACCGGACGTATTTGCCTCCCGATGGGAGGCAAATACGTATCGAACATGCGCGAAATCGGTCAAGAGCCTCATGAAACCTGCCCATTGGATTTGTGACGCTCTGAGGTAGGGTCTGCCGCACCCGGTGGCTGATCGAGGAGCGTGCGCGTGTTCAACCGGACCAGATGCCTGCAGATCCCTGCGGCCCTTGCGTCCATATCCCTGGTCGCCGGATGCGGTCTGCTGTCGGACGACACCGACGCCGCCGCGAAGAGGATCACCGTCGGTACGACGAGCACCCCGAGCACCCTCGATCCGGCGGCGGCCTGGGACGGCTCCTGGGAGCTCTACCGGAACATCTACCAGACCCTCCTGGCGTTCCCGACGGGCAGCACCAAGCCGCAGCCCGACGCCGCCCAGAGCTGCGAGTTCACCGACACCGCGAACATGGCGTACCGGTGCGTACTGCGCAAGGGACTGAAGTTCTCCGACGGCGAGCCGCTCGACTCCAAGGCGGTCAAGCACTCCCTCGACCGGATCAGGACGATCAACTCCCAGGTCGGCCCCAAGGGCCTCTTCGAGAGCCTGGACAAGATCGAGGCTCCGGACCCGCTCACGGTCGTCTTCCATCTGAAGACCCCCGACGCGACCTTCCCGTACGTCCTCGGCTCGCCCGCCGCCTCGCTCGTCGCGCCCAAGGACTACCCGGCCGACAAGCTCCGCACCGACGGCAAGGTCACCGGCTCCGGCCCGTACCTGCTCACCTCGTACAAGGAGGGCACCGAGGCGGTCCTCGGCGGCAACGAGAGCTACACGGGCTTCGCCAACCGCCGCAACGACGGCGTCACCATCCGGTACTTCAAGAAGTCCGACGAGATGGTCGCGGCCCTGAAGAACAAGGACATCGACGCCACCTACCGAGGCCTCTCGGCGGCGGAGATCAAGGACCTGCAGAGCCCCGCCTCGCACAACCAGGGCGTCCAGGTCGTCGAGAACGTCGGCGCCGAGATCCGCTACCTGGTCTTCAACCCCAAGGACCCGCAGGTCGCCAAGCCGCAGGTGCGCCAGGCCATCGCCCAGATCGTCGACCGCGGTGCGCTCGTCACCAAGGTCTACCAGGGCACTGCCGAGCCGCTGTACTCGATGGTCCCCAAGGGGGTCGTCGGCCACAAGACGCCCTTCTACGACATCTACGGCAACGCCGATGTCAACAAGGCGCGCAAGATCCTCCAGAGCGCCAACATCAACACGCCCGTGGAACTGACCTTCTGGTACACCACCGACCGCTACGGCGGCTCCACCGCCGACGAGTTCACCGAGCTCAAGCGGCAGCTGGACGAGAGCGGCCTGTTCAAGATCACCCTGCGCGGGAAGCCCTGGAAGGACTTCCAGGTCGGTTACAAGAGCGGCGAATACCCGGTCTTCGGCCGTGGCTGGTTCCCCGACTTCCCGGACCCGGACAACTTCATCGCGCCCTTCGTCGGCAAGGAGAACGCGGTCGGCACCCCGTACGAGCCGGCCCCGATCCTGAACGAGATCCTGCCCAAGTCCCGCCGTGAGAGCGACCGGGCGGCCGGTGTACGGGAGTTCGAGCAGGCCCAGCAGATCTTCGCGCAGGACGTCCGCCTGCTGCCGCTGTGGCAGGGCAAGCTCTACGTCGGCGCCCGCGAGGACATCGCCGGGGCCGAGCGGGCCCTGGACCCCCAGACCGCCATGCAGATGTGGGAGTTGTACCGCAAGACCAGCTGGTGACGGCTGTGTGACAGCGGGTGGCCGCGGAGACCGGGGCGCGGCGTTGTCAGTGGTGCCCGGTAGGTTCTGAGCAGTTGCACGAACTTGTACCGGAGGTTGTCGACGTGACCCAGATGCTGCCCGAGTCGTGGCTCCCCGTCCTCGGCGGGGAGCTGGACCAGCCCTACTTCAAGGAGCTCACCGAGTTCGTCGAGAAGGAGCGGGCGAACGGGCCGGTCTACCCGCCGCGCGAGCAGGTCTTCGCCGCCCTGGAGGCCACGCCGTTCGACAAGGTGAAGGTGCTCGTCCTCGGCCAGGATCCGTACCACGGCGCCGGCCAGGGGCACGGCCTCTGCTTCTCCGTGCAGCCCGGAGTCAAGATCCCGCCCTCACTGCGCAACATCTACAAGGAGATGAAGGAGGAGCTCGGCCTGGAGGTCCCGGACAACGGGTACCTGATGCCGTGGGCACAGCAGGGCGTTCTCCTGCTCAACGCCGTCCTCACGGTCCGCGAGGCCGAGCCCAACTCGCACAAGGGCAAGGGCTGGGAGAAGTTCACCGACGCGGTGATCCGCGCCGTCTCCGACCGGCCCGACCCGGCCGTGTTCGTGCTCTGGGGCGCCTACGCCCAGAAGAAGATCCCGCTCATCGACCAGGAGCGGCACGTCATCGTCAAGGGCGCCCACCCCTCGCCGCTGTCGGCCAAGAAGTTCTTCGGCTCCCGGCCCTTCACGCAGATCAACGAGGCCGTTGCCGCCCAGGGCCATGAGCCGATCGATTGGCGGATCCCGGACCTGGGCTGACACCCCACCGCGCCTCGGTGCCAGAGGCGCTGCCTCCGGTTAGCTTCTTGATGATCGGACCGGATCAGGTCCGGCGGAGCGAGCCGGAGGCCCCGTTGACGGAGCAGCAGCAGGAGGCGTCGGAGGACGCCGTCATGACCAGGATCGGCCAGGCGGTCATCCTGCTGCACGCAGGGGACCGCGAGGAGGCCCGCAACCGGCTCTGCGAGATCTGGTCCGAGATCGGCGAGGAGGGCGACTCCCTGCACCGCTGCACTCTCGCCCACTACATGGCCGACACCCAGGACGATCCCGCCGACGAACTGGCCTGGGACCTGAGGGCCCTGAACGCCGCGGACGGCCTCGGCGAGGCGGTCCGGGTCTTCTACCCCTCGCTGCACCTCAGCCTTGCGGCCGACTACGTCAAACTGGGCCGTCCCGAGGCCGCGCGGGTGCACCTCGCGCGGGCCCGGGCCGCCACCCGGGCCCTGCCCGACGACGGGTACGGCAACGGTGTGCGGGACTCCCTCGCCCGGCTGGAGCGCAGGCTCGCGGCGGAGGCGGGGCCGGGACCCCGTCCGTTCCCCGAGCAGTCGCCCTAGGTGTTCTGTCCAGGGCTGTCGTCACACTCCCGTCTGCCCGGCCCCGGGCGACGACAGGACTTCGACGACAGCCCCTGGGAGTCCCGGCCGGGCTCCCGGCCCGGGCCCGCCGGCGGGGCTACCGCTCAGCCGGCGTGGACGCCCGCGCAGATGCGGCTCTCCGGGCTGTCCGGCTGCCAGTGCCCGTGCCGCCGGCCCAGCGCGCACACGTCCGACGGGCGGACCGGCAGCTCCCGCGCCAGCTCGCGCGGCACCCGCGCCTCGGGCCGTACGGGCCCGGGAAGGCCCTCCGGGAGCCGCTGGGCGTGCCCGGCGGGCCTGCGGGGCTCGGGGATGTCGGGGACGGCCCGGTCCTGTGGGGCCTCCTCCGCCTCCGCGCCCCCTGCGGGACTCCCGGGAACGGTGCGCGCCGTCCCCCGGCCCGCCACGGTGGGGCCCGACGGCCGTACGGAGCCGTCCCGGGGCACCGCCTTCAGCGCCTCCAGGGCGGGCGCCTCGACCACCACCGGCACGAGCGGCCCCGGGCCCCCGCGCGGCTCGTGCCGGGGCAGCACCCCGTCGGCGGATCCCGCCGGCCGCGTCGGCGCGGGGCTCACGTTCACGCAGCCGGAGACCGCCGAGACCGCGCAGGCGGCTCCGAGGAGCAGTTTCGTCGAGGTTCGGGTTGGATGCACCCGCGCAACTCTGCTCTGTGAAGGCCCCGTTGTGAAAACCCTGAGCCGATATTCACCCCGCACGGGTGACGCGGAGGGCGGTGTCCGGCGGACACCGCCCTCCGGGGACCGGGCCGCGCCTACTCGCCGGTGGCGCCGTCGAGGTGCTCGCGCAGCAGGTCGGCGTGGCCGTTGTGGCGGGCGTACTCCTCGATCATGTGCGTGTAGATCCAGCGCAGGCTGAACACCTCGCCCCGGTGGTGGCTCGCCGGGTCGGAGAGCGCGTCGAGGGAGCGGTCCGCCGCCGCCCGGCGGGCCAGCCCGACCTCGTCGTGCCAGGCCTTCTCCGCCTCGGCCCAGGTGTCCCGGGCGGTGAAGTCGAAGTCCCCGTCCCGGTTTTCCCGGGTGCTGTACAGGTCGGGCAGGTCCTCGCCCAGCGCGATCTCCCGGAACCAGTACCGCTCCACCTCCGCCATGTGCCGGACGAGGCCCATCAGGCTCAGCGCGGAGGGCCGCAGCGGGGTGCTGCGCAGCTGCTCGTCGGAGAGGCCCTCGCACTTCCAGGCGAGGGTGGCGCGGTGGTACTCGAGCCAGCCGTCCAGCATCTCCCGCTCGCCGGCGGTGGTGGAGGGCTCGGGGCGGCGGTCCGCCGAGGAGGTCGTCATGGCCGCCATCCTGGTCGAACGCGCCGTCGGCGACCAGCGATTAAGCTGCGGAGTCCCATACGGCACACACCAGGAGGCTCCCGGTGAAGGTCGGCGTCATCGGACTCGGCGACATCGCGCAGAAGGCGTACCTGCCCGTCCTCACCACCCGTCCCGGGGTCGAACTGCACCTGCAGACCCGCACCCCCGCCACGCTGGAGCGGCTCGGCGCGGTCCACCACGTCCCCGAGGGCCGCCGCCACGCCTCGCTCGACGCGCTGATCGCCCAGGGCCTCGACGCCGCCTTCGTGCACGCCCCGACCGACGCTCACCCCGAGATCGTGGAGCGGCTGCTGGAGGCGCGCGTGTCCACGTACGTGGACAAGCCGATCGCCTACGAGCTCGCGGACTCGCGCCGGCTGGTCGAGCTGGCCGAGGAACGCGGCACCTCGCTCTTCGTCGGCTTCAACCGCCGCCACGCGCCCGGCTACGCGCAGTGCGCCGACCTCCCGCGCGATCTGATCGTCCTGCAGAAGAACCGGGTCGGGCTGCCCGAGGACCCGCGCACCCTGGTCCTCGACGACTTCATCCACGTCGTCGACACCCTGCGCTTCCTGCTGCCCGGCGAGGCCGACCACATCGACGTCCGCGCCGTGGTGCGCGAGGGACTGATGTCGCAGGTGGTGCTCCAGATGTCCGGCGAGGGGTTCACCGCCCTCGGCATCATGAACCGGCTGTCCGGCTCCACCGAGGAGGTCCTGGAGGTGTCGGGACAGGACTCCAAGCGGCAGGTCGTCAACCTCGCCGAGGTCATCGACCACAAGGGCCAGCCGACCGTGCGCCGGCGCGGGGACTGGGTCTCCGTGGCCCGCCAGCGCGGCGTCGAGCAGGCCGTGGACACCTTCCTGGAGGCCGTGGAGACCGGGAAGGTGCTCAGCGCCCGGGACGCCCTGCTCACCCACGAGCTGTGCGAGCGGGTGGTGCTGACGGCTCTGGAGCAGAGCCGGCGACCCTGACCGCCCGGACGCCCCGGACCGCGCAGTACAGGGCGAGCACGGCCACCGAAGCCGCGCCGGGCCAGTTCCCGAAGCGGACGAAGAGGGTCGTGCCCCGGGCGAGCGGCACCTCGTACAGGGCCGCCGTGCTCGCCGAGGTGGGCAGGGCCTCGCCGATCCGCTCGCCCGAGGGCCCGAAGACCGCGCTGACCCCGGTCAGGGTGGCGTGCACCATCGGGCGGCCGGTCTCGGCGGCGCGCAGGGCCGCCAGCGAGGCGTGCTGGGCCGGAGCCCAGCTGTGCTGGAACGTCGAGGTCGAGGACTGGGCGACCAGCACCCCGGCCCCCTCGCCGACCAGGTGCCGGCTCATGTCGGGGAAGGCCGTCTCGAAGCACACCAGCGGACCGATCCGGCCGCCGTCAGGCAGGTTCATGATCACCGGCCCCGCGCCCCGCATCCGGTCCTCGCCCGCCGCCTTGCCGACCGAGGTCGCCCAGCCCAGCACCGAGCGGGCCGGTATGTACTCGCCGAAGGGCACCAGCCGCATCTTGTCGTACCGGTCCCCGGTGGGCCCCTGGGGCCCGGCCAGGACCGAGCTCTTGTAGATCCCGGGCCGGTCCGAGCGGCGGGCGTCCACGTTGACCAGCAGCGGGGCCCCGACCCGCGCGGACAGCTCCGCCAGCCGCCTTGACAGGTCCGGACGCGCCGCCAGGTCCGCGCCGACGCTGCTCTCGCCCCACACCACCAGGCCGGGGTGGGTCCCCTCCAGGTCCGCGGTGAGGCGCTCCTCCGCAGCGAAGCGCTGCTCCGCGGAGTCCGCCCCGCCCATGAGGCCGGGCTGCACGACGGCCACGCGCAGCCCGCCCGCGGGCTCGGGGCGCGGCAGCCACAGCCACACCGCCCCCGTCAGCACGGCGCCCCCCGCCACCGCGGCCACCGCCACCCGCCGCGCCCCCGGCGCGGCCACCGCCAGCACCACCGCGCAGTTCGCCGCCACCACCAGCAGGCTCACCAGCCACACCCCGCCCACGGAGGCCAGCCGCAGCGCCGCGGGCACCTGCCACTGGCTCGCCCCGAGCAGCCCCCACGGTCCGCCCAGCCCCTGCCAGGACCGGACCAGCTCCGACAGCAGCCACCCCGCCGGTACGAGGACCAGCGCCGCCGCGGCCCGCCCCGGAGCCGGAGCCCCGCCGAGCAGTTCCCGCACCAGCAGCGCCCAGGGGATCCACAGCAGCCCCAGCAGCGCGGCGACGGGCACCAGGAACACGTGCAGGCTCGGCAGCAGCCAGTGGTGCACCGCCAGGATGAACCCCGCGCCGCCGAGCCAGCCCTCCAGCGCCGCCCGCCGCCCGGTCGCAGCGGTGCGCAGCAGCAGCATCCAGGGCACGAGGGCCACGTACGCCAGCCACCACAGCGCCGGGGCGGGGAAGGCCAGACAGGGCAGCGCCCCGGCGGCCACCGCGCCCGCCGCCCGCCACCACCGGGTCCGCCCGCCGCGCCCGCCCCGTGCGGCGCGCCCGGTCCACCCGCTCAGCTCCGCGACCATGAGGTGCCTCCGCATCCAGTGTGGGACCGCGCCCGGCGGGCCGCGCGGGCACGTTCCGGGCCGTCCCTCAGGCCCGCATGTGGCGCCACTTCTCGTGCACCGTCACCCCGGTGAGCCGCCAGCCCTCCGGGGTGCGGGCGAGCGTGAAGGTGTAGCGCCCGGCGGCGACGAAGTTCGGGGCGGTGCCCCCCTCGCCGTCGCCCGCCAGCCGCATCGGGTTCAGGAAGTCGGCCAGCACCCGCGCGGTGTCCCCGGGGAACCCGTCCCGGTCCTCCAGCAGGATCCGCCGGTTGACGATGAGGTGCTGGCGTACCGGGAACAGCCGCATGGCCTCCGCGAGCCAGTCGGCCACCTCCCCGGCCGGCCCCTCCATGCCGCCCGCCGAGCCGTAGTCGGCCCGCCCGCCGGGGGCGAACAGGGCCCGGTAGGCCGCCCAGTCGCCGTCGTCGACGGCCGCCGCGTACCCCGAGACCACCTCGTCGACCGCCAGCCGGTCCATCACCGTCGCCAGGTCCACACGCTGCGTCATCGGGTCAGTGTGGGGCCGGCGGGCCACGGGGCCAAGGGGCGTGCGGCCACGGGATCTTCCCGGCTCCCCTCAGTGGCCGGAATGCGTCTCCCGCTGCCGGATCACGACCAGGAACGCGTCACTGGCCAGGTCCATCACCACCTCCGCCGGAACGCCCTCGCGCATCCGCTGGGCCGCGTACTCCTCCGCGGGCCAGCTCCCCCGCGGACTCCCGGCCGGAAACCGCTCCAGTACCACCCGACCCATGGGACACCCCCTGCTGCTCGCCGTACAGGTCTCTCCGGGCACAACGACGCGGAGGCCGCCCGGGAACGTTCCTCCCGGGCGGCCTCCGCCGCCTGCGCGTGTCCGGAGAGACCGGACTAGCTGCCGGTCGCGCCCGCCTCCGCTTCGAGCACGCCCATGCCGATGAGCACGAACAGGGCGATGCCGAGCAGGATCCGGTAGATCACGAAGGGCATGAAGCTCTTGGTGGTAATGAAGCGCATGAACCACGCGATGACGGCGTATCCCACGAAGAAGGCGATCACCGTGGCGAAGATCGTCGGCCCCCAGGTGATGTGGCCGGGGCTCTCGATCACGTCCTTGATCTCGAACGCCCCTGAGGCCAGCACGGCCGGGATGGCCAGCAGGAAGGAGTAGCGGGCCGCCGCCTCGCGCGTGAAGCCCAGCAGCAGACCGCCGGAGATCGTCGCACCCGAGCGCGAGACGCCCGGGATCAGCGCCATCGCCTGGCACACGCCGAAGATCAGACCGTCTTTGACACCCAGCTCCTTGAGCGTCTTGCGCTGCTTCACCACCCGGTGCCGGCCGCCCTCCTCGTCGCGCGAGGCCAGCCAGTCGGCGAAGCCGAGGATCAGGCCCATCACGATCAGGGTGGTGGCGGTCAGCCGCAGGTCACGGGCGGGGCCGGTGATCTGGTCCTTGAAGGCGACGCCCAGGACCCCGATCGGGATGGAACCGACGATGACGAGCCAGCCCATCCGCGCGTCCTGCTCCGAGCGCAGCGACTTGGTGTACAGGGAGCGGAACCAGGTCGAGATGATCCGCGCGATGTCCTTGCGGAAGTAGATGAGCACGGCGGCCTCGGTGCCGATCTGGGTGATGGCGGTGAAGGCCGAACCCGGGTCGTGCCAGCCGGCGAAGGCCGCGGTCAGCCGCAGGTGCGCGCTGGAGGAGATCGGCAGGAACTCCGTGAGGCCTTGGACGAGACCGAGGATTAGGGATTCGAACCAGCTCATGTCGGGGTGCGCTCGTCCTTGTGATCGTCGGACAGTTCGGGTCCGATGCTAGGGCCCGTGCGAAGCGGCTCCGACCACAGGGGGGTGCACGCCCGACGGCTCGCTCACGGCCGGTGCCGAGAGCCGGTGGCGCTTGCGCCAGGCGACCGCGGCGGCGACCGCTCCCGAGACGGTGACGAACCCGGACGAGACGAGGAACGCGGGGGATCCCGGGGAGGAGGCGCTGGCCCCGGCGATCACGTAGGCGGCCGTGTTGGGCACCGTACCGAGGGCCGTGGCCAGCAGGAACGGGACCCAACCGCAGCGGGAGACCGCAGCCAGGTAGTTGGCTGCCGCGAACGGCACCCCGGGGAAGATCCGGACCGCCAGCACGGAGCGGAAGCCGTGCCGGGTCAGCTGGGCGTCGGCCGTCTTCAGCCAGCGCCCGCGCAGGAAGGGGCGGAGCGCCTCCTGGCCCATGGCCCGGCCCAGGCCGAAGGAGATCCCGGCGCCGAGCACCGTGCCGCCGACGGCCGCCACCAGCCCGAACCGGGCCCCGAAGACCGCCCCCGCGGCGAGGTTCAGCAGCGGCCGCGGCACGAACGCCGCCGTGCACAGTCCGTACGCGCCCGCGAACAGCAGCACCGCCGCGCCGACGGGGAGCCCCGGGGGCCGGCCCTCGGTGAGCAGCCGCTGGGGCTGGTAGACCAGCACGCAGACCCCGGCCGCCGCGAGCAGTACGACGAGCAGCGACAGCCGCGTCCACGGCGCGAGGAGGAGGGACATCCGAGGAGGTTATCCGACCGGTGCGGCGGCCCGCCGTAATCCACACCTCATCCGGACGGACGGAGACGGACGGACTCAGGGCCGGGAAGGGCCTGCGGCGGACGGCCCGTGGCGCACCGACAATTCATTCGACGTTAATTCGATGGACGCCGCCCGCCCCCTCCGGCAGGATCGGCGGCATGTCCCGGTACGCCTTCCCCGCAGCGCCGTCCGCAGTCGCGGACGCGCCGAAGGCTGCCCTCTCCGCCTCCTCGGCCGTCGCCCTGGCAGAGGCCCTCGCCGCAGCGGCACACGCCGCCTTCGACGGCGCACGAAGCTGACCCTTCCCGGATCGTCCGGCGGACCCCGCAGGGGGAGGGTCGGTTCGCTCCAGGGGTCCCGTTCCAGCTTCGAGACACGGGAAAGAGACCATGGCCAAGACGGCCTTCACCCGCACCAAGCCGCACCTCAACATCGGCACCATGGGCCACGTCGACCACGGCAAGACCACCCTCACCGCGGCCATCACCAAGGTGCTCGCCGTGCGCGGCGGCGCCTCCTTCGTGCCGTTCGACCGGATCGACCGCGCCCCCGAGGAGGCCCGGCGCGGCATCACCATCAACCTCACGCACGTCGAGTACGAGACCGACACCCGCCACTACGCCCATGTCGACATGCCCGGCCACGCCGACTACATCAAGAACATGGTCACCGGCGCCGCCCAGCTCGACGGGGCCATCCTCGTAGTCTCCGCCCTCGACGGCGTCATGCCGCAGACCGCCGAGCACGTGCTCCTCGCCCGGCAGGTCGGGGTGGACCACATCGTGGTGGCCCTCAACAAGGCCGACGCCGGGGACCCGGAGCTGACCGACCTGGTCGAGCTGGAGGTCCGCGAGCTGCTCAGCGCCCACGGCTACGGGGGCGAGGAGGCGCCGGTCGTCCGGGTCTCCGGGCTCGGGGCGCTGGAGGGCGAACCGCGCTGGACCGGGGCGATCGAGGCGCTGCTCGACGCGGTCGACACCTACGTCCCGATGCCCGTGCGGTACACGGACGCGCCGTTCCTGCTGCCGGTCGAGAACGTCCTGACCATCACCGGCCGCGGCACCGTCGTGACCGGAGCCGTCGAGCGCGGCACCGTCCGGCTCGGCGACCGGGTGGCGCTGCTCGGCGGCGAGGGCGAGCCCGTGGAGACCGTCGTGACGGGGCTGGAGACCTTCGGCAAGCCGATGGAGTCCGCCGAGGCGGGGGACAACGTCGCACTGCTGCTGCGCGGGGTGCACCGCGACGGGGTGCGCCGCGGGCACGTGGTCGCCGCACCCGGCAGCGTGGCGCCGCGCCGGCGCTTCACCGCGCGGGTGTACGTGCTCTCCGGGCGCGAGGGCGGCCGGACGACCGCCCTGTCCTCCGGCTACCGGCCGCAGTTCTACATCCGCACCGCCGACGTGGTCGGCGACGTGGACCTGGGCGGGGCCGGGGTGGCCCGCCCCGGGGAGACGGTGACCATGACCGTCGAGCTGGGCCGGGACGTGCCCCTGGAGGCGGGGCTCGGCTTCGCGATCCGCGAGGGCGGGCGCACCGTCGGCGCGGGGACGGTGACCGAGGTCCTCGGGTAGCCCCGGCCGTGGTGGCGGCGGTCCGGCTTTGCCAGACTGCCGTCACCACACGGGTGCCTGCGGGCGGAGCGAGGGGCGGGCGGCGATGAGCGGCGACACGGCGGGCCGGACGGCAGGCGACACGGCACTGGTGCTCGGCGGGGGCGGGCTCACCGGCGTGGGCTGGGAGTCAGGGATCCTCTACGGGCTCGCCTGTGCCGGAGTGGACCTCGCCGGCGCCGACCTCGTCGTCGGCACCTCGGCCGGCTCGGTGGTCGGCGCCCAGCTGGCCTCCGGGCTGCTCACCCCGCGGGAGCTGTACGAGCGCCAGCTCGCCGATCCCGCCGGAGAGATCGCGGCGAAGCTGGGCGCGGGGCTCCTCGCCCGGTACGCCGTCGCCATGATCCGCTCGCACGACGCCGCAGAGTACCGCCGACGGGTCGGGGCCATGGCCCTGGCCGCCGACACCCCCGCCGAGGAGGAGCGGCGCGAGGTCCTGGCGGCCCGGCTCGTCTCGCACGAGTGGCCCGAGCGGCGCCTGGTCGTCACCGCCGTCGACGCGCTGACCGGCGAGAGCGTCCCCTTCGACCGGGAGCGCGGGGCCGGGCTGGTGGACGCCGTCGCGGCGAGCTGCGCGGTGCCCGGGGTGTGGCCGCCCGTCACCATCGACGGCCGCCGGTACGTGGACGGCGGCGTCCGCTCCGCCGCCAACGCCGACCTGGCGGCCGGCTACCGGCGCGTGGTGATCCTCGCGCCGATGGCCGTCGGCGCGGGGAAGCTCCCCTCGCCGGCGCAGGAGGCCGCGCGGCTGCGGGCCGAGGGGGCCCGGGTGCTGCTGATCACCCCGTCCCTGGAGGCCCGCAAGGCCTTCGGCCGCAACGTCCTCGACCCGGCCCGGCGGGCCCCCGCGGCGCGGGCGGGGCTGGCCCAGGCCGCCGCGCACGCGGCCGAGGCGGCCGCCGTCTGGTCGGCCGCGTGAGCGGGCCGGGACCGCGGGCGGCGGGCCCGACAATGGTGGGGTGAGCGACGAACAGATCCCGGTGATCCGGGAAGTGGGCCAGGGCACCGCCAAGCTGATGCCGGACGTGGACCGGGAGCGGGCCTGGCTGCTCACCGTGGACGGGGCGCCCCAGTCCTACGTGGACCTCGACGAGCCCGAGCACCTGGAGTTCGAGTACGTACGCCGCCTCGCACACGTACTGGACTGCGCGGCCGAGGCGGGGGCGGCCCTGGACCTGCTGCACCTGGGCGGCGGCGCGCTGACCCTGCCCCGCTACGCCGCGGAGGTCCGCCCGGGCTCCCGTCAGACCGTGGTCGAGTTCGACGCGGGGCTGGTGGAGCTGGTGGCGGAGCACCTGCCGCTGGCCGCCGGGGCGCGGGTGGAGGTGCACGCCGCCGACGCCCGGGCCTGGCTGGAGCGGGCACCGGCGGCGAGCGCCGACGTCCTGGTCGCCGACGTGTTCGGCGGCTCGCGGGTGCCGGCCCAGCTGACCTCGGTGGAGTACGCGCGCGAGGCGGCCCGGGTGCTGCGGCCCGGCGGGCTCTACGCGGCGAACCTGGCCGACGGGGCGCCGTTCGGCTTCCTCAAGGCCCAGCTGGCCAACTTCGCCGCGGTGTTCGGGGAGCTCGCGCTGATCGCCGAGCCGGGGGTGCTGCGCGGGCGGCGCTTCGGCAACGCGGTGCTGCTGGCCTCCGACGCGCCGCTGCCGGTGGCCGCGCTGGCCCGGCGGTGCGCCGCCGACGCGTTTCCCGCGCGGGTGGAGTCGGGGGAGGGCCTCGTCCGGTTCATGCGCGGGGCGCGGGTGGTGGCGGACGCCGACGCCGTGGCCTCGCCGGAGCCGCCGGAGGGGGCGTTCAGCCTGGGGTGACGCTCGGGGCGGCGGGTGCGGGTGCGGGCGCACCGCCTGCCGCCGGGGACTTCGCGGGGACGGGTCTGCGGCTGATGCGGCGGACCTCCGGCACCAGGAGGACCAGGGCGGTGGGGACGACCACCAGGGCCGCGCAGCCCCACAGCGCCGGGGTCCGGCCGAGGACGGTCTCGGCCGGCCCGGCCAGGGCGGTGGCCAGCGGGAGCATGGAGACCGAGCCGAACCAGTCGTAGGCGGAGACCCGGGAGAACTTCTCCTCGGGGATCTCCTGGTGCATCGTCGTCATCCAGTTCACGCCGAACACCTCGACGGCCACACCGCTGACGAACATCACCGCGCACAGCCCCCATACGGGCAGCGGCACCGCCAGCCCGGCCGCGGGCAGGGCCAGCGGGAAGATGCACAGGGTGCCGACCAGCAGCAGGCGGCGCGGTTTCCACACCATCATCAGGACGGCGCCGGCGATGGTGCCCACGCCGAAGAAGGCCAGGGCCACGCCCCAGGGGGCCGGCCCGCCCAGCCGGTCGCGGGCGACGAGGGGCCCGTACACCGACTCGGCGGCTCCGACGACGGCGACGACGACGGAGAACTGGAGCACGATGGTCCACAGCCAGGTCCGGCTGCGGAACTCCACCCAGCCCTCGCGGAGGTCGGCCAGCAGGCCCCCGCCGGGCGCCCGTTCGGCCACGCGGCCGACGTCGAGGAAGGCGCGCAGGGCGCCGGCGACCGCGAAGGCGGCCGCGTCCACGGCCAGGACCCAGCCGGGGCCGATCGCGGCGATCAGGGCTCCGCCGAGGGCCGCCCCGCCGATGCCCGCGCCGTTCATGGCCATCCGGAAGAGCGCGAAGGCCCGGTTGGAGTGCTCGCCGGAGACGCTGGAGAGCAGCATGCCCTCGGCGGCCGGGTTGAAGAAGGCGGTGCCGGTGCCGCAGAGCGCGGTGAGCAGCATCATCTGCCACAGCTGCGGTTCGCCGGTGAGGACCAGCACCGCGAAGGCCGCCTGCGACACGCAGTTGAGGGCGTTGGCCGCGACCATCACGTGGTGGCGCGGGAGCCGGTCGGCGAGGGCGCCGCCCACGAGCAGGAAGAGGACGAGGGGCAGCGTACGGGCGGCCGCGACGAGGCCGACGTCGCCGCCGGAGCCGCCCGCGTCCATGACGGCGAAGGCGGAGGCGATGAGAGCTCCGTGGCTGCCGAGGTTCGTCACGACCGCGGCACCGGTCAGCAGGCTGTAGTTGCGGCCGGCCCAGGACGGCAGGCGGCGCGGGGCAGCGGGGGAGTCGGTGGAGGGAGGGCTCACCCGGGGACTATCCCTGCCCCGGGCCGAGAATCCAAACGAATAAGCGGAAAACGGATAATCGGCCCGGGGAGGGCGGGGGGGGGTGAGGTCAGTTGCCGACGAGGCGGACCGAGCTCATGATCTTCTCTTCGGTGGCCTGGTCCACCTCGCCGGGGACCCCGGCGGCGGCCCACATGACCCAGCTGGCGAAGTCACCCTTGGCGTTGCGGAAGCTGAAGGCGATGCTCTTGCCGTCCGAGGAGCACTTGTTCTCCTTGGGGACGTCGCTCACGGTCGCCGTCGCGTAGTGCCCCTTGAGGCCGGAGAGGGTGGTGTACTCCTTGGACTCGGAGATCTTGACCCGGTCCTCGGGCAGCTTCTGCGAGTAGGCCGCGAACACCCAGGTGCCCGCCTCGCTGTGCGCGGCCCCGGCGGTGTCCTTGGCGCCCTGGCCGCCCTTGGTGCCGGTCCCGGCCAGCCCGGTGCTCTCCTCCTTGCCGTCCTTGTTGGAGTCCACCTTGCACCAGTCCTCCTTGAGGAAGGCGGGTGCCGAGAAGGTGACGAGGGGGGAGCCGTCCTTCTTCTTCTCGTCCTCGAAGCCGGAGATCACCCCGGAGCCCGCCACGTTCCACTCCGGCGGGACGTCGAAGGCGGTGCCGTGCTTCGGGTTGAGGACCACCTTCCATCCCGGGATGACGGGCTTCATGTCGCCGCCGCCGCGCGGGTTGCCGCTCGGGGCGGGCGGCGCCGCCGGGCTGACGGGGGCGGAGGAGGCGGCGGCGGGCGGCTTGTCGTTGGCCTGGTTGCTGCCCTTGTCGTCCCGGGTGAGGACGAAGGCGGCGGTCGCGGCCGCCGTCACCACCACCGCCGAGGCCGCCACGATGGCCACGGTCTTCGTCGAGAACGGGCTCCCGCCGGAGGGCTGCCCGGCGGGCTGGGGAGTGGGCTGCCCCCACGGCTGGACCGGCGGCGGGGTCTGGTAGCCGCCCGCCTGCGGGTAGCCGTAGCCGGGCTGCTGCTGACCGAATCCCGGCTGGGGCTGCTGCTGGTACGGGTTCGGCTGTCCCGGCTGCTGCTGGTACGGGTTCTGTTGCGCGTCCTGGGGGCCCTGCTGTCCCCCGGGCGGCTGCTGCTGTCCTGGCCACATGGCCGGTAACCATAGTGGGAGAGCCCTGCGGGGGCCACGTCCGCCCCCTCTCCGACTCTGGCCAACTTCATCTACTCGTGGGTAACATCGCGTGCCATGAGCGCAGAACAGATGAACGTGGGCGAGCTGCTCGCCCAGACCGTGCCGATGGCCCGCACCCTCAACCTCGAGTTCCTGGAGACCACTCCGGAGCGCGCCGTCGTCCGCCTCCCGGACCAGCCGGACTTCCACAACCACGTCGGCGGCCCGCACGCCGGCGCGATGTTCACTCTGGCCGAGTCCGCCAGCGGCGCGATCGTCCTGGCCGCCTTCGGCGACCAGCTCTCGCGCGCGGTGCCGCTGGCCGTCAAGGCCGAGATCGGCTACAAGAAGCTCGCCAAGGGCGTCGTGACGGCCACCGCCACCCTCGGCCGCCCGGCCTCCGAGGTCGTCGCCGAGCTCGACGCGGGCGGCCGCCCCGAGTTCCCCGTCACCATCGCCATCCAGCGCGAGGACGAGGCCGTCACGGGCGAGATGAGCGTCGTCTGGACGCTGCGTCCCCACGCGACCGCCTGACCACCGCGTGACCTCCGCCTGATCATCGCCTGATCACCCTGACCACCACCCGCCGCCCGGCGGCCGCCGCGCGGTCCGGACCGGCGGGAGGTGTTCGCCGGTCGTTCGCCCCGCGAACCCGCACTGGGGGCGAAGCCCGTGACGGGGAGCGGATAGGCTGCTCGTTCGGCGTGTCCCCCGGGCGCGCCGGTCACGACGAGGGAGGGCGAACCGGTGCACGTCCAGGAATGGCTGGAGACGATTCCGGCGATCAGTGTCTATCTCCTGGTGGGTCTGGTCATCGGACTGGAGAGCCTCGGCATCCCGCTGCCTGGGGAGATCATCCTCGTGAGCGCGGCCCTGCTGGCCTCGCAGCACGGGCACATCGACCCCGTGGTCCTGGGCCTCTGCGCGATCGCGGGCGCGATCGTCGGCGACTCCATCGGGTACGCGATCGGGCGCCGCGGCGGCAAGCCGCTGCTGGAGAAGCTGGGCCGGCGCTTCCCGAAGCACTTCGGGCCCGACCAGGTGGCCGTGGCGGAGCGCTCCTTCGACCGCTGGGGCATGTGGGCCGTCTTCTTCGGCCGGTTCGTCGCCCTGCTGCGGATCTTCGCCGGGCCGCTGGCGGGCGTGCTGCGCATGCCGTACTGGCACTTCCTGATCGCCAACGTCCTCGGCGGCATCCTCTGGGCCGGCGGCACCACCGCGGTCATCTACACGGTCGGGATCGTCGCCGAGCCCTGGCTGAAGCGGTTCTCCTGGCTGGCCCTCCTGGCGGCCCTGCTGATCGGGCTCGTCGTCACGCTGGTGGTGCGCGGCCGGATGAAGAAGGCGGCGGCCGAGGCCCGCGAGCAGGCGGCCGCGCGGGTGTCCGCCCCGGCGGGCGCCGCGGACTGAGTTCCCGGCCCCCGGGGCGGCCGCCCCGGAGGCTCCGGGGCTCAGGACTCCGGGGTGACCGAGGCGCGGTGCTGCTGCGCCAGCTCCGTGTACATCGCGGCGTTCACCTTGATGTGCTCGCGCTCCTCCACGGTGAGCTCCCGCCGCACCTTGGCGGGCACGCCCGCGACCAGGGAGCCGGGCGGGACCACCATCCCCTGCGGGACCAGGGCCTGGGCGGCCACCAGCGAACCGGCGCCGATCACGGCCCCGTTCAGCACGGTCGCGCCCATCCCGATCAGGCAGTCGTCCTCCACGGTGCAGCCGTGCACGACGGCGTTGTGGCCGATCGACACCCGTTCGCCGACCGACACCGGGAAGCCGGGGTCCACGTGCAGCGTGCAGTTGTCCTGGACGTTGCTGTCGGCCCCGAGCGTGATCGGGCCGCAGTCGCCGCGCAGCACCGCCGAGTACCAGACGCTGGCGCCCGCGCCCAGGGTGACGTCGCCGACCACGACCGAGGTCGGGGCGGTGAAGGCCGTCGGGTCCACGGACGGCCGCCGGTCGCCCACGGCCGCGATGAGAGCACCCTGGCCGGCCTGGCCCGGTCGGCCCGTGTCGTTCGTCATGATCGTTTCCCTCTGTCTCCGGATGCCGCGCTACGGGCACCGTAGGGCACGCGCCACGCCGGACCCGCGATGGGGTGAAGATCACAGGAACGCGGTCCCGACGTCCGGCGCGGGGCCCACTACCGTGGCCGGGTGCCGAAGAACCAGAACACGTTCTCATCCCTGGCGGCCCTGCGCCGCCGCGTCGCCAGTCGCGCGGTCCACGCGGGCTGGCGCTGGATGCAGCGGGCCGGCGCGGTCACCGCGCAGAACCCGGGCCGGCTGCGCTTCGGCGCCATCGGGGACGGCACCCGGCTGGCCTTCCCCCAGGGCACCGTCTTCGGCGAGCCCTGGATCCGCATGGGCGGGCACTGCATCATCGCCGAGCAGGTCACCCTGACCGCCGGGATGATGCCCGACCTCGACCTCGGCCCCGACCCGGTGCTGGTCCTGGGCAACGGCGTGGTCCTCGGCCGCGGCAGCCACGTGATCGCCGACGCCCGCATCAGCATCGGCGACGACACCTTCTGCGGCCCCGGCGTCTACATCACCTCCACCAACCACAGCTACGACGACCCGCACCAGCCCGTCGGCAGGCAGTGGCCCCGCAGCGCCCCGGTGGAGATCGGGCCGGGCTGCTGGCTGGGCACCGGGGCGGTCATCCTCCCCGGGGCGAAGCTGGGCCGCAACGTCGTGGTGGCCGCGGGGGCCGTCGTCCGGGGCGAGGTGCCGGACCACGCCGTGGTGGCGGGCGCCCCGGCCAAGGTCGTGCGCCGCTGGGAGCCGGAGACGGGCTGGCAGCCGCCGCTGCGGACCCCGGCGCCGGTGCCGATCCCCGACGGGGTGACCTCCGAGCAACTGCGCGGGCTGGCCCGCCTGGCGGAGGCCGAACAGTAGTCCCCGCGGCCGTCGCTCAGCCGGCCGCGAGCAGCACCGTGCCCGCCAGGGCCAGCCCGGCGCCCGCCGCCTGCACGCTGCGCAGCCGCTCCTTGAGCACGGCGAGGGCGGCCAGGGCGGTGATCACGGGGTAGAGCGAGGAGAGTACGGCGGCGACCGTCACCGGGCCGTTCTGGGCGGCGATCGAGTAGGTGCCGTTGGCCGCGACGTCCGCGAGGCCGACGAAGGCCAGCGCGGGCAGCAGGCTCCGCAGGACGCGCGGGCCGGTGCCCTGCGGCAGCGCGGGGGCGCCGCGCCGTGTCTGCGCCCACAGGGCGGCTCCGCCGACGGCGACGTTGGTGACCCGCTGGACGAGGAGGGCGAGGAACAGGCCGGTGACCGTGGTCGAGGCCTGCGAGATCAGGGCCATCACCGCGCCGAAGCCGAAGGCCGCGGCCAGGGTCAGGAGTACCGCCTGTCGCTGCACGGGCGCCCCGCGCAGCTCGGGGCCGCCCGCGAGGACGATGCCGACGACGGCCACCGCGATGCCCGCGAACTGGCCGGGCCCGGGCCGCTCGCCCAGCGCCAGCCCGATGCCGACCGGCACGACCACCCCGACCGAGCCCAGCGGGGAGACCACGCCCATCGGGCCCAGGGCCAGCGCCTTGTAGAAGCTGAGCATCGCCGCCGGTCCCACCAGGCCCGCCGCCACCGCGAACCACAGCTGCGGTCCGGCCTCGTGCCAGGCGCCCGTGGCGAGGACGACGGACCCCAGGACGAGCACGGCCGCGATCTGCGAGACCACGACCACCGTGAGCGCCGGCAGGCGGCGCGTCAGCAGCCCGCCGCCGAAGTCGGCGAGGCCCCACAACAGGGCTGTGGCCAGGGCGAAGAGGGCGGTCATGACGGGACCTCGCAGTACAGTGCGGTGAACGGTGGAGTGCAGCATCGAACACGCCGCAGGTTAGTTCAGTCTGTTGAACTGTGTCATCCAAAATATTGGACGGAATGGTGTCGGATCTCGAACAGCTCACCCAGGCGCTCGCCCGGAACCTCAAGCGGTGGCGCGGGGAGCGCGGGTTCACCCTGGACGCGCTGGCGGCCCGCGCGGGGGTCAGCCGCGGCATGATCATCCAGATCGAGCAGGCCCGTACGAACCCGAGCGTGGGCACCACGGTCAAACTGGCCGACGCACTCGGGGTCAGCATCACCACGCTCCTCGACCACGAGCGCGGCCCGCAGGTGCACGTGGTGCCCCCGGGGCAGGGGGTGCGGATGTGGTCCAGCGGCATGGGCAGCGAGGCGCGCATGCTGCTTGGGGACGACCGGCGCGGCCCGGTGGAGATGTGGATTTACCGGCTGGAGGCCGGCGACGGGACGGCCTCCGACCCGCACCCGGCCGGGACCTTCGAGATGCTGCACGTCACGGCCGGGGAGCTGACCCTGGAGATCGCCGACGACCGGCACGTGGTGCCGGCGGGAGGGGCCGTCTCCTTCGAGGCGAACGTCCCGCACGCCTACCGCAACGAGGGGGCGGTGCCGATGGAGATGACCATGGCCGTGTCGATCCCGCCCGTGCAGGGGGCCGAGGGCCACCGCTGACGCCTGCCGGGAGGGGCGTGCGGGCCGGGGCGGACTGACAGGGCCGGGATCCCGATGGCGGGCTACAGGGCCGGGATCTCGATGGCGGGGCACCGGTCCATGACCATCTCCAGCCCTGCCCCGCGGGTCCGGGCGAAGGCGGCCTCGTCGATCACGCCCAGCTGGAACCAGACGGCCTTGGCGCCGACGGCGACCGCCTCGTCCGCGACCCGGCCGACCAGCGAGCTGTTCACGAAGACGTCCACCACGTCCACCTCGAACGGGATCGCCTCCAGCGAGGCGTAGCCCTGCTCGCCGTGCACGGTCTCCGCCTTCGGGTGGACGGGCACCACGCGCTTGCCGAACCGCTGGAGCACCCGGGCCACCCCGTAGGCCGCCCGGTCCTCGTTGTTCGACAGCCCGACCACGGCCCAGGTGTCGCCGAGTTCGGTGAGGATCCTGCGGATGGTCTCCTGGTCGCCGTACACGTGCGCCGCCTCCTGCTGCCTGCCGTGGTGAGTGGTTCCGCCGGAACAACGGAAAGGACACCTGTCCGATTCCCCGTAGGGTGGAGCGGTGAAGGCAGACCAGTACGTGACGGTGGCCCGCGAGGGATCGCACGAGTCCGAGATCAACCGCTCGCGCTTCCTGTGCTCGCTCGCGCCCGCCGCGACCGAGCAGGAGGCGCAGGACTTCATCGCGCGGATCCGCCGGGAGCACCCCACCGCCACGCACAACTGCTTCGCCTACGTGATCGGCGCCGATGCCTCCGTCCAGAAGGCCAGTGACGACGGCGAGCCCGGCGGCACCGCCGGCGTGCCCATGCTCCAGATGCTGACCAGGCGCGACATCCGCTACGCGGTCGCCGTCGTCACCCGCTACTACGGCGGCGTGAAGCTCGGCGCGGGCGGACTGATCCGCGCCTACGGAGGAGTCGTCGGCGAGGCCCTCGACGCGCTCGGCACCGTCACCCGCCACCGCTACCGGCTGGCCACCGTCACCGTCGACCACCAGCGGGCCGGCAAGACGCAGAACGACCTGCGCTCCACCGGCCGCGCGGTACTGGACGTGCGCTACGGGGAGGCCGTCTCGATCGAGATCGGCCTTCCCGAGGCCGACGTCGACTCCTTCCGGGCCTGGCTCGCCGACGCCACCGCCGGGACCGCGGGCTTCGAGCTCGGCGGCGAGGCCTACGGCGACGGGTAGCGCCGCCCGCGCCGCCGGTAAAGGACCGGGCCCGGCGGGCAGGGCCGGACCGGGGCTGGGGGACCGCCCCGGCAGCCGGGGCGGTCCCCCAGCCGGTGTCCGGGACGGGGCCCGGGCCGGGCGGTGGACCGGTTAGCCTGGACGGCCGGAGCGGGTCACGGAGGAGAGCAAGCGTGCGGGTCGGAGCGGTCGAGTGAAGTTCCTGCACACCTCCGACTGGCACCTGGGCCGGTCCTTCCACCGCGTGAACATGCTCGGAGCCCAGGCCGCCTTCGTCGACCACCTCGTCGAGGCCGTGCGCGAGCACGGGGTCGACGCCGTCCTCGTCGCCGGCGACGTCTACGACCGGGCCGTGCCCCCGCTGCCCGCCGTCGAGCTCTACGACCGGGCGCTGCACCGGCTCGCCGACCTCGGCGTGCCCACCGTGATGATCTCCGGAAACCACGACTCCGCCCGCCGGCTCGGCGTCGGCGCCGGGCTGATCGGCCGGGCCGGGATCCACCTCAGGACCGACCCGGCCGGCTGCGCCGACCCCGTGGTGCTGGCCGACGCGCACGGCGACGTGGCCCTGTACGGGCTGCCCTACCTGGAACCGGCCCTGGTCAAGGACGAGTTCGCGACGGAGAGGGTCAGCCACGAGGCCGTCCTCGGTGCGGCCATGGACCGCGTCCGCGCCGACCTGGCCGGCCGGCCCCGGGGCACCCGCTCGGTCGTGCTCGCGCACGCCTTCGTCACCGGCGGGCAGGCCAGCGACAGCGAACGCGACATCGCCGTCGGCGGGGTCGAGGCCGTCCCCGCCTCGGTCTTCGAGGGCGTGGACTACGCGGCCCTCGGCCACCTCCACGGCTGCCAGACGATCAACGAACGGGTCCGCTACTCCGGTTCCCCGCTCGCCTACTCCTTCTCCGAGGCCGACCACCGCAAGAGCATGTGGCTCGTCGAGCTCGGCCCGGCCGGGGAGGTCGCCGCCGAGCGGCTCGACACCCCCGTCCCGCGGCCCCTCGCCCGGCTGCGCGGCCGCCTGGAGGACCTCCTGGGCGACCCCGCGCTCACCGGCCGCGAGGACAGCTGGGTCGAGGCCGTCCTCACCGACCCCGTCCGCCCCCAGGACCCGATGGCCCGGCTCACCGCCCGCTTCCCGCACGCCCTCAGCCTGGCCTTCGAGCCCGAGGGCCGCGAGGACGACGGAGCGGCCTCCTACGCCCAGCGCCTGCGCGGCCGCAGCGACCAGGAGATCGCCGAGGACTTCGTCGCCCACGTACGCGGCGGCGGCTGCGCCGACGAGGCGGAACGGGCCGTGCTGCGCGGCGCGTTCGACGAGGTGCGCGCCCAGGCCGCGGCGTCCGAGGACGACCGCCGGGAGGCCGCGCGATGAGGCTGCACCGGCTCCAGGTCACCGCCTTCGGACCCTTCGCCGAACCCCAGACGATCGACTTCGACGCCCTGTCCGGCGCCGGGATCTTCCTGCTGCACGGCCCCACCGGCGCCGGCAAGACCTCCGTCCTCGACGCGGTCTGCTACGCCCTCTACGGCTCCGTGCCCGGCTCGCGCCAGGCCCCTGGCACCACCCTGCGCAGCGACCACGCCGCCCCCGGAACCCCCACCGAGGTCACCCTCGAACTCACCGTCGGCGGCCGCCGCCTGGAGATCACCCGGCGCCCCGAACAGGACCGGCCCAAGAAGCGCGGCACCGGCACCACCAAGGACAAGGCCCAGTCCTGGCTCCGCGAGCACACGCCCGACGGCTGGACCGCGCTCAGCCGCTCCCACCAGGAGATCGGCGAAGAGGTCGAACAGCTCCTCGGCATGAGCCGCGAGCAGTTCTGCCAGGTGGTCCTCCTCCCGCAGGGCGAGTTCGCCCAGTTCCTGCGGGCCGGCGCCGAAGCCCGCGGCCGGCTCCTCGGCCGGCTCTTCGACACCCGCCGCTTCGCCGCCGTCGAGACGCTGCTCGCCGAACGCCGCCGGGCCGCCGAGGCCAGGGTGCGCGCCGGCGACGAGAAGGTGCTCGCCGCCGCCCAGCGCCTCGCCCAGGCCGCCGGCGACAGCGCCGACCTGCGGGCCTGGCCGCTCCCCGCCCACCAGCCCGGCGACCCCGGCCTCGCCGGCGCCGTCCGGTCCTGGGCGGCCGTGGCCCGCTGCTCCGCCCGCGAGCGGCTCACCGTCGCCGAGTACGCCCTGGCCGCCGCCGAAGGACGGCACGCCGCGGCCCGGCGCGCCGCCGAGGAGGCCCGGGAACTCGACCGGCTCCAGCGTCGCCACGCCGAGACAGCCCGCCGGGCCGACCTGCTGGCGCAGGCCGCGCCGGAGCGCGAGCGCGTGCGGGAGCTGCTGGACCGGGCCCGCCGGGGCGCCCTCGTGGCCCCCGCCCTGGAACTGCGCGGGGCCGCGGCCGCCGCCCACCTCACCGCCGCGCACGCGGAGACCCTCGCCCGCGCGGAGCTGCCCCCGGCCCTCGCCGAAGCGGGCACCGAGCAGCTCGGCGCCGTGGAGCAGCGCCTGCGCGAGGACCTCGGCGCGGCCGGCGCCGCCCAGCGGGCCGAACAGCGCAGCGCCGAGATCGGCCGCGAGCGCGCCACGCTGGAGCGGGAGTCCCGGGACGCCGACGAGCAGCACCAGGAGTCCGCCGAGTGGCTGGCCCGCTGGGAGGTCACCCGCGCCGCCCTCCAGGAGCGGGTCGACGCCGCCCAGCAGGCCCTGACCCTGGCCGAGCAGCTCGCCGGCCGGCTGGAGCCCGCCCGGATGCAGCTCACCGCCGCCCGGCGCCGTGACACCCTCGCCGCCGACGCGGACACCGTCGCCGGCGAGCTGGACTCCGTGCGCGAGGAGTCGTACGCCGCCAAGGAGCGCTGGCTGGAGCTGAAGGAGGCCCGGCTGCGCGGTATCGCCGCCGAGCTGGCCTCCGCCCTGGTTCCGGGCGAGCCCTGCACGGTGTGCGGATCGGCGGAGCACCCCGCCCCGGCCCGTCCAGCCCCCGGCCACGTGGACCGGGCCGCCGAGGACGCCGCCCACGCCCGCTTCGAGCGCGCCGAGGAGCGCCGGGCCGCCGTCGAACGCCGGCTCGCCGCCGTCCGGGAGGCCGAGGCCGAGGCGGCGGCCGCCGCCGGCGACTCCACCACGGCGGAACTCCTGGCCCTCACCGGTGACCTGAGTGCCCGTCACGCCGCCGCCCAGGCCGAGGCCGCCGGGCTCCACACCGCCCGCGAACGCCTCGCCCGCGCCGAGCGGGAGCACCAGGCGCGCAGCTCCGACCGGCTCGAAGCCGAGCGCCGGGCCGCCGCCCGCGCCTCCCGGCGCGAGGCCCTCGACCGGGAGCAGGCCGCCCTCGAGGCCGAACTGGTCCTGGTCCGGGGCGACTCGCCCAGCGTCGCGGCCCGCGCCCGGATCCTGGAGGACCGCATCCGGATGGTCACCACGGCCGCCGCCGCGCTGCGCCGCGCCGAGACCACCGCCGCACGGCTGAAGGAGGCCGACGGCCAGCTCGCCGACGCCGCCTTCAAGGCCGGGTTCGACACCACCGCCGAGGCCGCCGGCGCCGTGCTCCCCGAGTACGAGCGCACCGCCCTCCAGCACCGCCTGGACGCCTGGCAGGCCGAGGAGGCGATGCTCTCCGACCGCCGCGCCGAGGCCGACACCGCCGCGGCCGCCGCCCTGCCCCCGGCCGACCCCTCGGCCGCCGAGGCCGCCGCAGAGCGGGCCGCCGCCCGGCTGCGCACCGCCGGGTCGGCCGTGGACGCCGCCCGGGTCCGCTGCGCCGAGCTGGACCGGCTCTCCCGGCAGGCGGAGCAGGAACTGCGCGCCCTGGGACCGCTGCGCGAGGCCTACGAGCGCGTGGCCCGCCTCGCCGGGCTCACCGCGGGGACCTCCGCCGACAACGAGCGCAGGATGCGGCTGGAGTCGTACGTCCTGGCGGCCCGCCTGGAGCAGGTGGCCGCCGCCGCGACCGTACGCCTGCTGCGCATGTCCGGAGGCCGCTACACCCTCGTCCACTCGGACGCCCGGGCGGGCGGACGCGGACGCTCCGGCCTGGGGCTGCACGTGGTGGACGCCTGGACCGGCAGTGAGCGGGACACCGCCACCCTCTCGGGCGGCGAGACCTTCTTCGCCTCCCTCGCCCTGGCCCTGGGGCTGGCCGACGTGGTCACCGACGAGGCGGGCGGCATGCGGCTGGACACCCTTTTCATCGACGAGGGCTTCGGCAGCCTCGACGACCAGGCCCTGGACGAGGTGCTCGACGTACTGGACTCGCTGCGCGAACGCGACCGCAGCGTCGGCATCGTCAGCCACGTCGGCGACCTGCGCACCCGGGTCCAGGCCCAGCTGGAGATCGTCAAACAGCGCGGCGGCTCGGTGGTGCGCCACCGCACGGCGGGGGTCACGGACTGAGCGGCCGCCGCGACAGCGGGGACGAGTACACGACGCTGGTGGTCACCGGGCCGAGGCCGGCGATCCGGCCGGTGACCTCCTCCAGGTGCGCCATCGAGCGGGCGGCGACCTTGAGGACGAAGCAGTCGTCGCCCGTCACGTGGTGGGCCTCCAGGATCTCCGGGGTGGCGTCCAGGAAGTCGTGGAACGGCTTGTAGTTGCCGTGCGGATAGCGCAGCCGCACCAGCGCCAGGATGGCCTTGCCGAGCTTCTCGTGGTCCACGACGGCCGTGTAGCCGGTGATGATCCCGGCCTCCTCCATCCTGCGGACCCGCTCCGTGACGGCGCTCGCGGACATGGAGACGGCGCGCGCGAGTTCGGTGAAGCTGGCCCGGCCGTCCTGCTGGAGGGCCGCCAGGATGCGCCAGTCGGTGGCATCGGGGGAATAGCCGGTCATGGCGCAGGTCTAGCAGGGGAATCCCCGGCCGAACAAGCCGAAGGCCGGGGAATCCCACTTCCCGGAATGATCAACGGTTCATAGATTCTGAGCCATGACGACGACGAACCACCCGACCGCACCCGCCCCCGCCAACCCCGTGCTGCGGGTCCCCCCGGCCAGCCCGGCCGCGGCCGCCGCCTACTTCTCGGCCGGCCTCGCCTTCCACGCGGACGTGTCCGACGTCGCCGCCGCCTTCACGGCGCACCGCGAGCAGGGAGCCGAACTCGGTTTCCAGCTGGTCGACTCCCGCTCCACCCCGGGCTGGGACCAGGCCCACGTGCCCGGCGCGGTCCACCTGCCCACCGCGCTGATCCCCGAACAGGCCGAGAAGCTCCTCGACAAGAACCTCCCCGTGGTCACCTACTGCTGGGGCCCGGGCTGCAACGGGGGCGCCCGCTCCGCCCTCGCCCTGGCCGAACTGGGCTTCCAGGTCAAGGAGATGCTCGGCGGCATCGAGTACTGGATCCGCGAGGGCTTCGAGGTCGAGACCTGGGAGGGCCCGCAGCGGCGTGCCGGGGCCGACCCGCTGACCGCCCCCACCGACTCGGACGACTGCGGCTGCTGAGCCGCCCGTACGCACGGCGGCCGCCCGCCCCCTCGGCGGGGAGCGGGCGGCCGGCGGCGTGTTCCGGGAGGGTCAGAGCCGCGAGAGCTCGTCCACCAGGTCGTCCAGGCCCAGCGAGCCCTGCGAGAGCGCCGCCATGTGCCAGGCCTTCAGGTCGAAGGACTCCCCGCGCGCGGCCCGGGCGTTGTCCCGGCCCAGCAGCCAGGCGCGCTCGCCCAGCTTGTAGCCGATCGCCTGCCCCGGCATCGACAGGTAGCGGGTCACCTCGCTCTCGATGAAGTCCGCCGGACGGCCGCTGTGCCGCCCGAAGAACTCCTGCGCCAGCTCCACCGTCCAGCGCTCGCCCGGGTGGAACGGTGAGTCCTGCGGGATCTCCAGCCCCAGGTGCATGCCGATGTCCACGATGACCCGCGCGGCGCGCATCATCTGGCAGTCCAGGTAGCCCAGGCGCTGCTCGGCGTCCTTGAGGTAGCCCAGCTCGTCCATCAGGCGCTCCGCGTACAGGGCCCAGCCCTCGGCGTTCGCGCTGACGAGGCCGACGCTCGCCTGGTAGCGCGACAGCTGGTCGGCGACGTGCGTCCACTGCGCCAGCTGGAGGTGGTGGCCCGGAACGCCCTCGTGGTACCAGGTGGAGACCAGGTCGTACACCGGGAAGCGGGTCTGGCCCATGGTGGGCAGCCAGGTGCGGCCCGGGCGGGAGAAGTCCTCCGAGGGATTGGTGTAGTACGGGGCCGCCGCGCCGCCCGGGGGGGCGATCTTGGACTCGACCCGCTTGACCCGCTCGGCCAGGTCGAAGTGGGTGCCGTCGAGGTTCTCGATCGCCTCGTCCATCAGGCCCTGCAGCCAGGCCTGGACCTCGTCCACGCCCTCGATGTGGGTGCCGTGCTCGTCCAGGTGGCGCAGCACGTTCCACGGATTGGCCTCGTCCGGAAGGATCTTGGCCGACTCGGCCTTCATCTCGCCGAGCAGGCGGTGGTACTCGGACCAGCCGTAGGCGTAGGCCTCGTCCAGGTCCAGGTCCGTCCCGTTGAAGTAGCGCGACCAGCGGGCGTAGCGCTCGCGGCCCACCGGGTCCGGGGCGTCCGCGACGGCCGGGGCGTACACGTCCCGCATCCAGTCCCGCAGTTCGACCACGGCCGCGGTCGCGGCGGCGGCCGCCGCGTCCAGCTCGGCGCGCAGGGAGTCGGGTCCGGCGGAGGCGAACTCCCCGAAGAAGTCCCGTTCGCCGTCGCCGTCCTGGCCGGCCCAGGTGGTGAGCTGGCCGACGAAGGTGGCGGTGGGGCGGGGGCCGCCGAGCAGCCCGCGCTCCAGGCCGAGGGCGAGGCTCTCGCGGTAGCCGGCGAAGGCGGCCGGCACGGCGCGCAGCCGCTGGGCGATCGCGGCCCAGTCCTCCTCGGTGTCGGCCGGGGTGAGGGTGAAGACCTCGCGGACCTCGTGCGCCGGGGAGTGGATGTTGCTGACGGTGCGCAGGTCCTCGTCGGCCTCGTGGACCGCGAGTTCGGCGGTCAGGCGTTCGCGCAGCAGACGGCCGCAGCGGCGCTCGCCGTCGGTGTCGGCGCCGGGCAGCCGCTCGGCCTCGTCGAGCCGCGCGAGGGTGTCGCGCGACAGCCGGGCGCGGGCGGCGCGGCCGGCGGGGGAGAAGTCGGGGAGCGAGCCGGAGCTGGTGGCGACACCGAGGTAGGTGCCCATGATCGGGTCGATGGCGATGAGCCCGTCGACGTAGGCGTCGGCGACCTGCCGGGGCAGAAGGGCTGCGCTGTCACTGTGGAGGGTGTCTGACATGCGGACATCTTCGTACGGCCGACACCCCTACGTCATCACCATACGGGCTTGTTCTCCTGACGGAGCCCGGATTCCGGACGCCTGAGGGCCTTGGCCGGGTCCAGCCGGGCCGTGATCACCAGGGTGCCTTCCTCGATCTGGTAGTCGAGGGGCAGGCCGAGCCCGCGCATGGCCGCGACCATGCCGGTGTTGGACGCCTGCGTCACGGCGTACACGCTGTCGGAACCGGCCTCGACGGCCATCGCAAGGAGTCGGCGCAGCAGTTCCGAACCGATGCCCCGGCGCTGCCAGTCGTCCTCGATGAGCAGCGCCACCTCGGTCTCGTCCCCGTCCCACAGCAGGTGGCCGAGGGCGACGAGCCGGCCGGAGGCGGTGGTGGCGGCCAGGGTGCGGCCGAAGCGCGGGCTGAGCAGGTGGCCGAGGTAGCGGTCGGCGTCGGCGACCGGGCCGTGGTAGCGCAGGGCGAGGGTGCGCTCGCTGCACCGGTCGTGCATGGCGCGGGCGGCCGCCAGGTCGGAGCCGTCGGCGCGGCGCACGGTGATCTCGTTGCCCTCGGGGAGGGTCAGCACGTCCTGGCTCCGGGGGACGCGGGGGCCGAGGCGGGCGTCGAGCTCCACGAGGGCGCGGGCGCGGGCGAACTCGGTGGGGGTGAAGGGGAGGTACGGGCGTTCCACGGTGATCGCACCGCCCGAGGGGTCGCGCAGCCGCATCACCGTGGCCTCCAGGACGCCCTCCACGGGGGCGTCGCCGCCCGTGTTGGGACGGCCCGAGAGGGTGGTGGCGGGGATCGACTGGATGGTGCAGCGGCCCAGCAGCTGGCGCAGCGCGAGGGGGAGTTCGGCCGCGTCCAGGGCGGTGCGGGTGGCCAGGCCCAGAACCCGGGTGGGGGTGTCCACCAGGTCGTGGGCGTCGGCGCGCTCGATCCAGGTGCTGCGGCCGCCGGCCCGGGCGACGGCCCGGGTGAGGTCGGCGGTGGCCAGGTGCTGGGGCGCGCGCAGCAGGAACTCGTCGACGGTGCCGCCCTCGGGGAGGGGGTGGGTCTGGAGGGTCAGGATGTCCACTCCGTTGCGGGCGAGCGCGGTGCACAGCGAGGCGAGGCTGCCGGGCTCGTCGCGCACGGTGGTCCGCATCCGCCACAGGGCGCCGGCGGAGGGCGCGGCGGGCGCGGACGCTTCCCGCCGGTCCGCCGGGGACGGACCGGCGGGATCCCCGGCGGCCGGTGGCGCATGGCTGTGCCGGCGGGCCCACCAGGTGTGGAAGCCCGCCGTCACCAGCAGCGCGACGGCCGAGGCGACCAGCAGGAGCGGGCCGCGGGGACCGTGCGCGACGAGATTGGCGATGCCGTCGGCGACCGCGACGGCGCAGAAGAGGGCGGCGAGTTCGACGAGGTCCCGGCGCCAGTGGTGGCGGTGGGGGTGCGGGGCGGCCGTGGCGCGCTTACGGTCAGTCATGCAGACCACTGTGACGCCCGGGTGTTGCGTGACCACGAACGATCTGTGACCGACTGGTTAAGTGTCGCTCTGGCCCGTTTCTCCCGGTTTTCCAATGGGTTTCAGCCGGTGGCGCCGCGGTCGGGACCGGCCGGGCCAGTGCCTCACGGCTGGCCGACGCGGCCCGGCTGGAGCACCTGGGTGAAGAGTACGTCCCCTCCCTGGCGGCGCAACCGCACGGTGAGTTCCCCGCTGTCGCCGTCGATCTGGACCTCGCCGTAGTACGGGGGGTTCTCCGCGGGGGACATGTTGGCGACCGGCGCCGACTGGACGTACGCGGTCCGCGGCCCGAAGGTCGCGTCCAGCCTGCCGGCCGGGAAGCCGCCCGCGCCGACGGGGCCGGAGACGAACTCCCAGAACGGCGCGAAGTCGGAGAAGGCCGCGCGCTCGGGGGCGTAGTGGTTGGCGGCGGTGTAGTGGACGTCGGCGGTGAGCCAGAGGGTGCCCGTGATGTGCTGGTGCTTGATGTGGCGCAGGAGGTCGGCGATCTGGAGCTCGCGCCCGAGCGGGGCCCCCGGATCGCCCTGGGCGACCGCCTCGAAGTCCACGGCCCCGTCGGGGACCACGATGCCCAGCGGCATGTCGGCGGCGATCACCTTCCAGGTCGCCCGGGAGCGGGAGAGCTCCCGCTTGAGCCAGGCCAGCTGCTCGGTGCCGAGGATGCCGACCGGGTCGTCGGTCTGGCGGCCGGGGGAGTTGGCGTCGCGGTAGGTGCGCATGTCGAGCACGAACACGTCCAGCAGCGGACCGTGCCGCAGCACCCGGTACATCCGGCCCTCGGCGCGCCCGCCCCGCAGGTCGGTCACGGGGAAGTACTCGCCGAAGGCCTGGCGGGCGTGGGCCGCGAGCGTGTCGACGTCCCTGACGGTGTAGCGCGGGTCGTCGAGGAACTGGCCCGGATACCAGTTGTTGCGCACCTCGTGGTCGTCCCACTGGGCCAGGACCGGTACCTGGGCGTAGAACGCGCGCAGGTTGTGATCGAGCAGGTTGTAGCGGAAGTTCCCGCGGAACTCGTCGAGGGTCTCGGCGACCTTGGCCTTCTCCTCGGTGGTGACGTTGTGCCAGACGCGGCCGTCGGGCAGCGGCACGGCCGCCTTGAGGGGCCCGTCGGCGTAGATCGTGTCGCCGCTGAAGAGGAAGAAGTCGGGGTCGCGCAGCCGCATCTCGTCGAAGACGCGGTAGCCGCCCAGCTCGGGGTTGATGCCCCAGCCCTGTCCCGCGAGGTCCCCGGACCACAGGAAGCGTATGTCCTGGCGGCGCGAGACGGGCGTGGTGCGGAAGCCGCCGCGGACCGGCTCGCTGCAACGGCGGGGGTCGTCGGGGTCGGTGAGGACGACCCGGTAGTGGATCTGCCGGCCTGGCGGCAGGTCGCGCAGGGTGGTGGTGCCCGTGAAGTCGGTGGCCGGGCCGAGGAAGGGGCCGCCGTGGCGGCGGACGCCGTAACGGAACGACTCGCTCGGGGAGGTTTCGACGTACATCCGCGCCGGCCGGTCGGAGCGCACCCAGACGGTGGCCGAGTGGGCGGTGATCTCACCGCACTGGACGCCCCAGAGGGCGGCCGGGCGGCCGGAGCGGGTGAAGGCGGGGACCCGGGGGGAGGCGGCCAGCGCGGGTGCGGCGAGCGCCGTGGACAGGACCAGGCCCACCGGGACGGCGAGCGACCCGCCGAGCAGGGACCGTCGGGTGTGGGGCATCGAGGCCATGGGTGCGGCTCCAGGGGCGGCTGGGGGGATGGCCGGTCCAGTGTGGCGTCGCACACCAGACCGGCCGGGTCGCCCACGCGAACCGCGGATGAACACCCGCCTGCGGATCACGTCAGCGGGCTCCCGCGGTCACGCCCCTCCGTGCCCGGCGGCGCGCGCCGTCTCGCGGACGACCCGGGCCACGAGCGCCGGATCGTCGTTCATCGGCACGTGCCCGCAGCCCCGCAGCCGCACCAGCCGGGCCCCGGGGACCGTCCGCTTGGCGCGCACGCCCTGGCGGGGCGGCAGCAGCCGGTCGCGGGAGCCCCAGGCGATCGTCACGGGCAGTCCGGGCAGGTCGTGGTCGAACCGTACGGATCCGCCGGCGGCCAGCGTCCCCCGGAAGCCCGTGGCCCCGCGCAGGGCGAGGGTCTCGGCGACCACGGCCTCCGGGGCGCGCCGGCCGGGGCGGGCGTAGATGGCGCCGGTGAGCGCGGCGCGGCCCGCGGTGGTGCGCGCGAGCCGCTCCAGGGCCTGGCGGGGCAGGGCCCGGGCGCCGGCGCGCAGCGCGAGCAGGGCGGTGAAGACGTAGACCCGCTCGGCCTCCGACCAGAACCCGGCGGGGGAGAGGGCGGTGACGGAGCGGGCGGTGCCGAGGCGCCCCATCTCCAGGGCGAGCAGCCCGCCGAGGGAGTTCCCCGCGAGGTGGGGGCGCTCGACGCCGAGCGCGGCACAGAGCGCCCCGAGGGCCGTGGCGACGGTCGCGAGGTCGTACGGGACCCCCGGCGGCAGGGGCTCGGAGGCGCCGAAGCCGGGCAGGTCGACGGCGATCACGTCGTACTCGGCCGCCAGGACGTCGGAGACCGGGTGCCAGGCCTGGAGGTGGTGGCCTATGCCGTGCAGCAGGAGGAGGGGCTCGCCCGCGCCCTTGCGCTCGTAGGCGACGGTGGCGGTGCGGGGGCCGAGCGGCGAATCGATCGGGAAGGAGACGGTGGCGGTCATGCTGCTCCTCATCGGGTGGACGCGAGTGGGACGGGCCGTCGGAGGGACCGCCCTCATCATTACCGTCCGGTAGCCGGCTGGGCGGAGCCTTCGGGAAACGTGCGTCGAGCACGAACATCCTGTGAACGTCTTGCTACATATGCCCGATCTGCCCGGCCGGGTGGCCAGGATTGGTCTTGACCAAGGGGGGGTGCCGTCCTATGGTCGCAGGGATAGTGCAGGAACCTTTAATAAACAAAGGCGCGGAACTGCGGCGCGGAACTGCCGCTGGAACTGCCGCCCGACACGGTGACGGCGGCGATTGCAGGAGGAGTCAGGGTGGGGACCACGCAGCTCGAATCGGTACCGGAGCCGAAGTACTGGCACCTCAAGACCGTGCTCAGCGAGGCGCTGGACCGGGACTTCGCGGTCGGTGAGGTCCTGCCGAACGAGCGTGAGCTCGCCGCCCGCTTCGGAGTCGCCCGCGCCACCCTGCGGCAGGCCCTGGAGCAGCTCGAACTCGAAGGCCGCCTGCAGCGCCGCCGCGGCGTCGGCACGACCGTCGCCCCGCCGCGCGTGGGCGTCGCCGTCGGCAGCGCCGGGCACAGCTGGCCCGGCGAGAGCGCCGACGGCTGGGAGGCCGTGGACGCCGTCGACGCCGTTCCCGCGGGCGCGGTCCTCGCGCTGCTGGGCACCGCCGCCGACCAGCCCGTCCACACCGTCCGCCGGACCCGCGTCACCCAGGGCCAGGCCGTCGCGGCCGAGCTGCTCTACGTACCCGCCGCCTCCGTGCCCGGGCTCTCCGCCATCGACGCCCCCGCCGGGCCCGCGCGGGCGCGCGCCGTCCTGCGGGAACTCCAGCGGCTGGAGCTGGACGGGCAGGACCGTTCGGTCGAGCTGGGCTCCGCCCGCGCCGACGACGCCAAGGAACTGGACCGCCTGCCGGGCGCCCCGGTGCTCCTGGTCACCACCCGCTACTTCACCGCCGAGGGCACGGCCGCGGTCTCGGTGGCCACCTACCGCGCCGACACCTGCCGCCTCACCTTCGGCGACACGGGCGTGGAGATCACGGAGACCCGCGCCGCCTCCTGACCGGCGGAGACGCTCACCGCCCCACCCGCGTCCGAAGCGGAAACGGAGCCGGGGCGGGTGGACCGCTCCGCGCAGCGCGGGCGCGGCCGCCCCGCCGGACGGGGCCACCGCCGAACCGGAGGGGGTCACCGGGCGGTGACGGTCTTCTCCACCGCGAACAGCTCCTCTTCCACGTGGTCCAGGGCGAGCCGCAACGCCCCCGTGGCCACGGCGGCCTCCCCCAGCAGGGACAGCGCCACCCTCGGCGGCCGCAGACAGTACCGCTCCAGCTCCCGCCGCAGCGGATCGAGCACCCCGTCCAGGCCGGCCGCCCACCCGCCGACCACGACCAGCTCCGGATCCATCGCCAGCACCAGCGCCGCCACGTCGTGCACCAGCCGCTGGAGGAACCGCTCCACGGCGGCCACCGCCCGCTCGTCGCCCCGCCTGGCCATCGCGAAGACCTCGGCGACCGCCGGCTCGTCCAGCGGATGCAGCGGTTCGCCCGTCGTCGACAGCAGCCGCTCCGGGGTGGCCTCCCGGCCCAGCAGGTGCAGCGCGCCGATCTCGCCCGCCGCGCCGCCGAAGCCGCGGTGCAGCCGACCGCCGATCAGGGAGCCCGCACCCGGGCTGAGACCGGCCATCACGAACACCATGTCGTCGGTGTCCCGCGCCGCCCCCTTCCAGTGCTCGGCGACGGCAGCCGCGTTGGCGTCGTTCTCCACCCGTACCGGGCAGCGGAACGAGCGCCGCAGCCGCTCCCCGAGGGGCAGGCCGGTCCAGCCGGGCAGGGCCGTCCCGAGGCGGACCGTTCCGTCGGCCTCCACGATGCCGGGACTGCCGACCCCGACCGCCCGCAGCGAGTCGCGCGGGATACCGGCCCGTCGCAGCAGATCGGCCACCGCCGCCCTGACGCGCTCCAGCCGCTCGTCGGCCGACGCGGTCTCGGCCACGTCCTTCGTCCCGGCCCCGATCACCCGGCCGTCCAGCCCGGACAGCAGCACCGCGATCCGGTGCGAGCCGATCTCGACACCCAGCAGGTGGCCGGCCTCGGCCCGGAAGCGGAACCGCCTCGCCGGCCTGCCCTGCCGCCGTGCCCCCTCCTCCGCGTCGGCCTCGACCACCAGGCCCGCGCCCATCAGGCCCTCCACCACCCCTTCGACCGTCGGCCGGGAGAGCCCGGTCACCCGGGTGAGGTCGGTGAGCGTCGGCGACTCGGCCGCGCGCAACGCGCGCAGCACCACGGCCGAATTGATCCGCCTGAGCAGAGAGGGATCCCCGCCGGTCAGCTGCCCCAACGTGTGTCCTCCCAGCTAGCGGCCCTGTCAGCCGGATCGTACTGCGCCACCGGCGTGGCGGCGAGAAGCAGTCCCCTCAGCCCGGCGAGACGAACCCGGACTCGTACGCGGTGATGACCGCCTGGGTCCGGTCACGCGCCCCCAGCTTGCCCAGGATCGCGCTGACGTGCGACTTGACCGTCTCCGTTCCGACGATCAGCTCGCGGGCGATCTCCACGTTGGTCAGCCCGCGCGCCATGAGCCGCAGCACCGCCTCCTCCCGCTCGGTCAGCGCGGCATGCGCCAGGACGGCGCGCGCCCGCCGGTTCCCGTACTCGGCGGCGAGGGACCTCACGGCGGAGGGGAACAACAGCGTCTCCCCCTCCGCCACCAGCCGTACCGCGTGCACGATCTCCGCTGGCCGGGCCCGCTTCAGCAGGAACCCGTCCGCCCCCGCGCGCAGCGCCTGGTAGACGTACTCGTCGTTCTCGAAGGTCGTGACCACGATGATCTTCGGCGGCGAGTCCACCGACCGCAGGACGGCCCGGGTCGCCTCGATCCCGTCGAGCAGGGGCATCCGCACGTCCATCGCCACCACATCCGGGCGGAGTTGGCGGACCAGGGGGATGACGGAGGCTCCGTCGGCGGCCTCGCCCACCACCTCGATGTCGGGCTGGGAGTCCAGGACCGCGCGCAGACCCGCGCGCACCAGGGGTTCGTCGTCGACGAGCAGTACGGTAACCGGCATCCGGTCAGCGTATTCGCTCCAGCGGAAGCCGCGCGCGCACCCGCCAACCGCCGTCGTGGGGACCGGTTTCGGCCTCGCCGCCGAGCAGCGAGGCCCGCTCCCGCATCCCGCGCAGGCCGCTTCCCGCGCCCGTGCTGACGGAGGGGCGCTCCGGCAGCGGGTTCGTCACCTCCAGCTCCAGCCGGCCGTCGGCCATCGCGATCCGGACACGGACCGGAACGGGACCGCAGTGCCGCAGCACGTTCGTGAGCGCCTCCTGCAGGATCCGGTACCCCTCACGGGTGACGGGGCCGGGCAACTTCTCCAACGGTCCCGTCAGTTCGGCGTCCACCGCGGCCCCGGAGACGCGGGCCGACTCCAGCAGCCGGTCCGCCTCCGCCAGGGTCGGCCGCTGCGACGCCGGCTGCGGCGACTCCCGCAGTACCAGCAGCACCCGCTCCAGGTCCTCCAGCGCGGCCCGGCCCGTCTCCTCGATCGCACTGAGCGCGCGGGCGGTGAACTCGGGGTCGCCGGCGGCCCGCGCGGCCCCGGCCTGGACCACCGCCACGGTCAGGGCGTGCCCGATGGAGTCGTGCAGCTCCCGCGCGATCCGGGTCCGCTCCAACAGCTGCTCCGTGCGCGCCTCCAGCGCGGTGAGCCGCTCGGCCGCCGACGGGCCCAGCAGCCGGCCGGCCACCAGGGTGATCAGCTCGCCGAGCAGCACCACGATCACCATGAGCAGGACCAGTGGCAGGGGCGCCAGCAGTACCGCGGCCCACGCGGGGAGCGGGGACGGCAGCAGCCAGTGCAGGTCCTCGTTCGGTCCGCGTCCGAGGGCGAACCCGATGAGGTCGACGGTGGTGACCGGCAGCCAGACCGTGACGAAGACGGCGGCCGAGGCGAAGAGCATCCTGGTCTCCAGCCACAGCAGCGTCCGCCAGCGGTCGCCCCAGCGCGCGGACGGCTCCGTGCCTATCGTGCCGTCGGGGCTGTCGCGCTCGTACGGGGCGAGCAGGAACTGCGCCTGGAGCCCCTCTGCCGTCCGGACCCAGGGCACGAAGCCGAACGGCACGACGATCAGCAGCGGCATCCACGGCATCCCGGGCGCTATGAACAGCCATATGGCCAGCAGCAGCACGGGTACGCACAGGTGCAACCAGCGCGAGTAGGTCACCGGTCGGAGCAGAGCGCGCAGGAGTCGTCGGTACATGCCCTCATGGTCGCAGCGCCCGATCAGCGGGCGTCTCCCCCGTACGGGGGAGACGGGACCCCCGCACGGGGGAGGGAGGGGGAGCGGCCGGCGAGGAGTCTTGAAGCCATGAACAGCATCGAGTTCCGAGAACTGACCAAGGCATACGGTCCTTCCCCGGCGGTGGACCACCTCACCTTCGACGTCGTACCCGGACGGGTCACCGGCTTCCTCGGACCCAACGGCGCCGGGAAGTCCACCACGATGCGCCTGCTGCTCGGCCTGGACCGCCCGACCTCGGGCACGGCCACCATCGGCGGAGAGCGTTACCACGACCTCCGGGACCCGCTCCGCCGGGTCGGGGCGCTCCTCGACGCCCAGGCGGCGCACGGAGGACGGACCGCGCGGGACCACCTGCGCATGCTGGCGGCGGCCGCCCGCATCCCGGCGAGCCGGGTGGGGGCGGTGATGGAGCAGGCCGGCATCGCCTCGGTGGCCGGCCGGCGGATCAAGTCCTTCTCCCTCGGCATGCGCCAGCGCCTGGGCATCGCCTCGGCGCTGCTGGGCGACCCGGAGGTCCTGCTCCTCGACGAGCCCACCAACGGCCTCGACCCCGAGGGGATCGTCTGGATCCGCCAGCTGCTGCGCGAGATGGCCGATGACGGCCGCACGGTCCTGGTCTCCAGCCACCTGATGTCGGAGACCGCCGCCTTCGCCGACCACCTCGTCGTCCTCGGGCGCGGCCGGCTGCTGGCCGACACGTCGATGGAGGAGTTCATCGACGCCCGCAGCACCCCGCGGGTGCGGTTGCGTACCTCCGAGCCGGCCCGGCTCCGGGAGGCGCTGGCCCGGGAGGGGTTCGAACTGGCCGGGGCCGAAGGCGGGCGCTGGACGGTCGAGGGCATACAGGCCGAGCGCCTCGGCCGGCTCGCGGCCGCGGAGGGCATACCCGTGCTGGAACTCGCCGACGAGCGGGCCTCGCTGGAGCAGGCCTACCTCGATCTGACCGCCGAACACGCCCAGTTCGCCGCCACCCACTGACCCCTCGTACCGAAGGAGGCACCGCCATGAGCACCGCTCTGCCCACCCGCCCCGTCCTGCACTCGGAATGGATCAAGATACGGTCCCTTCGCGGCAGCCTGGCGGCGCTGATCATGATCCTGGCCATATCCGTCGGCATCCAGACGCTGGCCGCCGCCGCGACGGCCGATGCCGACGGAGGTGCCTTGGGGGACGACCCCCTCTTCGCCTCCTACTACGGCATCGTCTGGGGCCAGGTCGCCGCCATGGCCTTCGGCACGACCGCCCTGTCGGCCGAGTTCCACAACGGCGCCCTGCGCACCTCGCTGGCGGCCGTGCCGAGCCGCACCCGCTTCTACCTCTCGAAGATGGCGGTGATCGGCGGACTCGCCCTCGCCGTGGGCCAGGTCACCGGCCTCCTCACCTTCGTCGCCGGCCAGGCCTTCACGGGCTCGCACGCCATCCGCCTCGGTGATCCCGGCACCTGTCGCGCGATCGTCGGCAGCGGCCTCTACCTCACTCTGATCGCCCTGTTCGCGGCCGGACTGACCGCCCTGCTCCGCAGCGGAGCGCTCGTGCTGAGCCTGCTCATACCCTTCGTGCTGATGGTGTCCTTCATCGTCGGCGCGGCCACCGGCGGAGTGGCCGAGTTCCTGCCGGACCGGGCCGGACAGCTGGTGATGCACAGCGCCACGGACGGGCGGCTCGGGCCGTGGAGCGGACTGGGAGTCCTGGCCGTGTGGGCCGGGGCGGCCCTGGCCGGAGGCTGGGTGGCGGTGCGGCGCAGGGCGGCCTGACACACGGCCAGTTGTCAGTGGCCGCCGCGATACTGACGCCATGACCACGGCAGAGCACCTCGACACGATCGACAGGCTCCGGGCCACGGCCTTCCCGACCGTGCCGGAGGGGGGCCCGGGGCAAGGCGGTGGCCCGGGGCATTTCCTGGTCACGCTCAGCCGGACCCGGGAGTTCTGGGACGACGACGGGTCCGGCCGTGAGGAGGCCGCCGACCAGATCGACGCCGAGTACGGGGCGCTGGTCCAGCTCCTGACCGACCGGTGGGGTGAGCCGCAGGTCTTCGCCGTGGGCTCCCTGCTGGACCGGCAGTTGGCCGGGGAGGAGATACCGGAGCCCTGGGACGAGGTCTGCAACACCACCGACCACGTGCACCTGTGGCGGGTCGGGGAGCGGTGGCTGGCTGTGTACGTCGCCCAGTGGGACAAGGAGTTCCCCTACCTGCTGACGGCGGGGATCACCGTGACCGACCCGCCCTAGCGGCCCTTCGCGGCCTCGCGGAGGCGGGCGAACTCCTCGGCCATGGAGGCGGCGGTCCAGTGGGCGTTGAGACCGCTCGGGTTGGGCAGGGCCCAGATCCGGGTGGTGCCGATGGTGCGCTCCTGGGGGCCGATGACGGCCTTCGGCTCGCCGAGCGCGGTGCGGTAGGCGGTGATCCCTACCACGGCCAGCCACTGGGGTCGCAGCCGTTCCACCTTCGCCGTCAGGATCCGCCCGCCCTCCCGGAACTCCTCGGCGCTCAGCTCGTCGGCGCGGGCGGTGGCCCGGGCGACGACGTTGGTGATGCCGAGGCGGTAGGAGAGCAGCTCCTGCTGTTCGGCGGGGGCCAGCAGGCGGGGGGTGAAGCCGGACAGGTGCAGGACCGGCCAGAAGCGGTTGCCGGGGCGGGCGAAGTGGTGGCCCGTCGCGGCTGAGAGGAGGCCGGGGTTGATACCGCAGAACAGCACACGCAGACCGCCCGCGACCACGTCCGGGAGGACGCGGTCGCGGGCGGCTTCGAGCTCTTCGGGGGTCAGAGGATCGACCCGGGGGCGTAGCCGGCGGCTTCCGGGTGCTTCTTGGCGATGGCCTCGATACGGGAGACCACGCTCGCTACCTGGTCGCCCGCGGCGCCCGTGAAGGACAGCTTGTCGGCCATCAGGGCGTCCAGCTGCGCGCGGTCCAGCGGCATCCGGTCGTCGGACGCGAGCTTGTCGAGGAGCTCGTTGCGCTCGGCGCCCTGCTCGCGCATGGCGAGGGCGGAGGCGACGGCGTGCTCCTTGATGACCTCGTGCGCGGCCTCGCGGCCCACGCCGGCGCGCACCGCGCCCATCAGCACCTTGGTGGTCGCGAGGAACGGCAGGTAGCGGTCCAGCTCGCGGGCCACG
Source organism: Streptomyces sp. NPDC001373 (assembly GCF_042895815.1). NCBI lineage: Bacteria > Bacillati > Actinomycetota > Actinomycetes > Kitasatosporales > Streptomycetaceae > Streptomyces > Streptomyces sp. NPDC001373. The sequence goes on along the minus strand of NZ_JBIAWQ010000016.1, from coordinate 79,415 downwards.
ACGGCCGGGAAGGCGCCGAACTCGTCGAGGACCGTCAGGAAGGTCTCCAGCAGGCCGTCGAAGGCGAAGAAGGCGTCCGGCAGGGCCACCCGGCGGACCACGGAGCAGGAGACGTCACCCTCGTTCCACTGGTCGCCGGCCAGCTCCCCGGTCATCGAGGCGTAGCCGCGCAGGATGACCATCAGGCCGTTCACGCGCTCGCAGGAGCGGGTGTTCATCTTGTGCGGCATCGCGGAGGAGCCGACCTGGCCGGGCTTGAAGCCCTCGGTGACCAGCTCGTGGCCGGCCATGAGGCGGATCGTCTTCGCGATCGACGACGGGGCGGCGGCCAGCTGCACCAGCGCGGTGACCACGTCGTAGTCGAGGGAGCGGGGGTAGACCTGGCCGACCGAGGTGAAGGCCTGGGAGAAGCCGAGGTGGGCGGCGATGCGCTGCTCCAGGTCGGCCAGCTTGGCGGCGTCGCCGCCCAGCAGGTCGAGCATGTCCTGGGCGGTGCCGACCGGGCCCTTGATCCCGCGCAGCGGGTAGCGCTCCAGCAGGTTCTCCAGGCGGTCGTAGGCGACCAGCAGTTCGTCGGCGGCGGTCGCGAAGCGCTTGCCCAGGGTGGTCGCCTGCGCGGCGACGTTGTGGGAGCGGCCGGCCATGACCAGCTCGGCGTGCTCGCCCGCGAGCTTGCCGAGGCGGGCCATCACGGCGACCGTGCGGTCGCGGGCGAGCTCCAGCGAGAGCCGGATCTGCAGCTGCTCGACGTTCTCGGTGAGGTCGCGGGAGGTCATGCCCTTGTGGACGTGCTCGTGGCCGGCGAGGGCGTTGAACTCCTCGATCCGGGCCTTCACGTCGTGCCGGGTGACCTTCTCGCGCTCGGCGATGGAGGCGAGGTCGACGGTCTCCAGGACGCGCTCGTAGTCGGCGAGAGCGGCGTCGGGGACCTCGATGCCGAGGTCCTTCTGGGCGCGCAGGACGGCGAGCCACAGCCGCCGCTCCAGCGTCACCTTGTACTCGGGGGACCACAGGACGGCGAGCTCCGCGGAGGCGTAGCGGCCGGCCAGGACATTGGGGATGCGGGGCTTGGCTGTCACGTGTAGGGATTCTACTGGGGCCGGAGCTGTGCGTTTACGCAGGTGGGGGCACCACCCGCAATTGTGGCTTGCTACAAGAGGGGCGGGGTTCCGTATGGCAGAAGCTCCGGCCGCTTCGGGGGGCGGCCGTCGCCCGAGGAGCGGCCCGTCAGCCGGCGGCCGATCCAGGGCAGCAGGTGCCGCTTCGCGAAACGCAGGTCCTCGCCGCGCCGTACGCCCCATCCCGGGGTGGAGGCCGGCGGCAGGGACGCCGCCCAGTCGTCCTCGGCGGGCAGGCCCAGGGCCTGCCAGACGGCTTCGGCCACCCGCCGGTGCCCCTCGGCCGTCAGGTGCAGCCGGTCGGTGTCCCACAGGCGTGGGTCCCCGAGCACCGGAGCCCCGTACAGGTCCACCAGCAGTGCGCCGTGGCGCGCGGCGAGCTCCTCCAGGATGCCGAAGAGCTCCTCCATGCGCGGCCGGAAGCGCTCCATCACCGGACCGTGCCGGCCCGGCGAGCGCATCAGGACCAGGCGCCCGCAGGAGGGGGCCAGCAGTTCCACCGCGGCCTCCAGATGGCCCCGGACGCGCCCCATGTCCACCTTGGGGCGCAGGGCGTCGTTCAGTCCGCCCACCAGGGTCACCACGTCCGCGCGCATCGCCGCCGCGGCCGGTGCCTGGTCCTCGGCGATCTGCCCGATCAGCTTCCCGCGCACCGCGAGGTTCGCGTAGCGGAAGTCCGGCTCGCGCGCCGCCAGCCGGGCGGCGAGGAGGTCGGCCCAGCCCCGGTAGGAGCCGTCCGGGAGCAGGTCGGACATTCCCTCGGTGAAGGAGTCGCCGACCGCGACGAAACTGGTGTAAGACGCATTCATCCCCATGGCGCAGCGATGCTACCGCGCGGTATCCCGGCGCCGCGGAGCCGGGACACCGCGACCGGGAGAAGGGCTACGCCGAGGCCGGCCTGCCGAAGAGCTCGCGCAGGACGTCCTCCATCGTCACCAGCCCCGTCATGGCCCCGTCCGCGCCGAGGACCGCCGCCAGGTGCGTACGGCTGGCCCGCATGGCGGTCAGCACGTCGTCCAGCGGGGTCTCCGCCCGCACCTGGGCGATCGGGCGCAGCTCCGACACCGGGAAGGGCTCGTCGCGCTCCAGCGCGTCCAGGGCGTCCTTGACGTGCAGGTAGCCGAGGATCCGCCGCTGCCCGTCGACCACGGGGAAGCGGGAGTAGCCCGACTCGGCCGACAGCCGCTCCAGCGCGGCGGCGGTGATGCCCTGCCGGGCCGTGACCACCCGGTCCACGGGCAGCACCACGTCGGCGACGGGCCGCCGCCCCAGTTCCAGGGCGTCGTGCAGCCGCTCGCTCGCCCGGCCGTCGATCAGTCCGGCGTCGCTGGAGTCCTTGACCATCCTGGCCAGCTCGTCGTCCGAGAAGGTGGCCGCGACCTCGTCCTTCGCGTCCACCCGCAGCAGTTTCAGCAGGGCGTTGGCGAAGGCGTTGATCGCGAAGATCACCGGCTTGAGCGCATGGGTCATCGCCACCAGCGGCGGCCCCAGCAGCAGCGCGGTCCGCACCGGCTCGGCCAGCGCCACGTTCTTGGGCACCATCTCGCCGAACAGCATGTGCAGGTAGGTGGCCAGCGCCAGCGCGATCACGAAGGAGATCGCGTGCGTCACTCCGGCGGGCACCCCGGCGGCGTCGAGGAGCGGGCTCAGCAGGTGCGCGATGGCCGGCTCGGCCACCACGCCCAGCACCAGGGTGCACAGGGTGATGCCCAGCTGGGCCGCCGCCATCAGGGCGGACACGTGCTCCAGGCCCCACACGACCGCGCGGGCCCGTCGGTCGCCCTGCTCGGCGTACGGTTCGATCTGGCTGCGCCGGACCGAGATCAGCGCGAACTCGGCGCCGACGAAGAAGGCGTTGACGACCAGGGTCGCCAGGCCGATCAGCAGCTGGATCGCGGTCATCGGTCCCCCTCCGGGCCCTCGTCGCCGGGCACCTCGGTCGGCATGTGCAGCAGCACGCGGGCGGCGCGCCGGCCGCTCGCGTCGACCACGTCCAGACGCCAGCCGTCCAGCTCCAGCCGGTCTCCGACGGCCGGGATCCGGCCCAGTTCGGCGGCTATCAGCCCGGCCAGGGTCTCGTACGGGCCTTCCGGGACGCGCAGCCCGATCCGCCGGAGCTGGTCGGTGCGCGCGGCGCCGTCGGCGGAGTACAGGGTCCGGCCGTACTCGTCCGTGCCGGCCGGTGCCAGGTCGGCGGTCTCGTGCGGGTCGTGCTCGTCGCGGACCTCGCCGACGACCTCCTCGACGATGTCCTCGAGGGTGGCCACGCCGGCCGTACCGCCGTACTCGTCGATCACCACGGCCATCGTCTGTTTCCCGGACAGCCGGTCCAGCAGCCGGTCGACGGTCAGCGACTCCGGTACGAGGAGGGGCTCGCGCAGCAGCTGCGACACCGGGTGGCCGCGGCGCTCCTCGGCGGGAAGGGCCAGGACGTCCTTGATGTGGACGGTCCCGACGACCGTGTCGAGGCTGCCCCGGTAGACGGGGAAGCGCGACAGGCCGGTGGCCATCGTCGCGTTGGCCACGTCCTCGGCGGTGGTCTGCACGTCGAGGGCCGTGACCTGCACGCGCGGGGTCATCACGTTCTCGGCGGTGAGGTCGGCCAGGTTCAGGGTCCGCACGAACAGCTCCGCCGTGTCCTTCTCCAGCGCGCCCGCCTTGGCGGAGTGCCGGGCGAGCGCCACCAGCTCCTCGGGGCTGCGCGCGGAGGCCAGCTCCTCGGCGGGTTCCAGCCCGAACCGGCGGACGAGGTGGTTGGCGGTGGTGTTGAGGTGACTGATCAGCGGCCTGAAGGTACGGCTGAAGACCCGTTGCATCGTCGCCACGCGCTTGGCGACGGCCAGGGGGGAGGAGATCGCCCAGTTCTTGGGGACCAGCTCGCCGACCACCATCAGCACCACGGTCGACACGGCCGTGCCGAGCACCAGGGCGGTGGAGGAGGCGGCCGACGCGGACAGACCCACGGCCTCGAGGGGACCCGAGATCAGGGCGGCGATCGACGGCTTGGAGATCATGCCGATGACCAGGCCGGTCACGGTGATGCCGAGCTGCGCGCCGGAGAGCTGGAAGGTCAGGCTGCGGACGGCGGCCAGAGCGCTGTCCGCGCCGCGCTCGCCGCGCTCCACGGCCCGCTCGAGCTCACTGCGCTCGACGGTGGTCAGCGAGAACTCGGCGGCGACGAAGACCCCGCAGGCAAGGCAGAGCAGCAGCGCCACGACGAGCAGGAGCACTTCGGTCATCGGTCGATCACCTCCGTCCCATGATCGGCCAGGACGGGGGGTGCCGCGCGGTGTCGCGCGCGGGGATGCCGGGGACCGGGAGGCTCGCCCATGGGCGGACGCTCACACCTTTCGGGTCGGGAGGGCTCGGAGGGTTTCCGAGGGGTCCGGGAGGACCTCTGAGCACATGGTAAAGGAAAGGCAAAGCCGATGGCTCGCCCTTGTGGCCGAGTGGGCGCGTGGGGCGCGGCCGGATGCCACCCCGAGGGGATCCGGACCCGCCGGGTCGGCCGCTCGCCGCCGGATATGGCCCTTCCGGCCGTTCACCACATGCCGAGCGTCTGCCCCGAGAGTATTGGCCCGGGCCGGCGGGGCGGGGGCGGCGAGCGCCGTGCGGCAGGCCACCGCCCCCGGCCGGTACTGCCTTGCCAACGCCTGGGGCACACCCCGAACGTCTCCCCGAAGCCGTGCGACTCCGCGGACCGGGGCCAGAAGCGGGTCGTCCCCAACGACCGGATCAGCCTCGCGGCCGCCCGATCCCACCCCGTCCCGGGGAGGCGCGTCGCACGCCTCCCGGGGCACCACCGGCCAGGCCCTCTAGTCGTAGGAGCGGCGGGCCGAGCCGATGACGCAGTACGAGGTGGGGAGCGACGGGCCGCGCTCGGGCAGGCGGAAGGAGCGGTGGGAGACGATCCGGAAGCCGGCCGCCTCGATCGACGCGAGCGGGTCGCGGGCGGTGTGGCAGCCGCCGAACAGGCGCGGCCAGACCGTCCGGTCGAGCGCCCGCTGAACGGAGGCCATCCCCGGACCGGGGGCGATCCCGTGCTCCAGGAACCGCAGTTCGGCACCGGGACGCAGCACCCGGTGCAGCTCGCCGAGGGCGCGCGGCAGGTTCCGCACGGTGCACAGCACGAGCGAGGCGACGGCGGCGTCGAAGGCCTCGCTCTTGACCGGGAGGGCCTCGGCGACACCCGGTACGAGGTCCACCGGCACCTCGGCACGCAGGGCGGCGGCCGCCGCGAGCCGGCGCAGGGTGCGCTCCGGTTCGACGGCGACGACCTCGGAGACGGAGCGCGGGTAGTGCGCGAAGTTCAGGCCGTTGCCGGCTCCGATCTCGATGACGCGGCCCGACACCCCCCGCAGGAGCTCCTCGCGCAGCGCCCCGATCCCGGCACGGGTCTCGGCGGCGGTACTGGCGCGGGCGTAGAACCGGGCGAAGCAGGGGTGGTGGACGGGATCGGGGGCGTGGGCGGGCATAGACGGCCTCCGGGCGCGGATCGGGGGCTGGCACGCGGGCACACGGGAGCGCGTGTGCCCACCGGGGCCTGTTCCCCGCCCCGCTCCGCCGCGAAACCGGTCCGGTGCCGAACCGGCCCCGCGGACCCCGGGTCGGTTTGTTCAAGCGGTCGGCCTCCGGGTCAGGCCGGCCAGGCGGCCAGGAAGGACTCCGCCGACCACGTGCCGTCCAGCCGCGGGGCCAGCCAGTCCGGGGCGGCCTCGCGGAAGGCGGGCGGCGCCAGGGCGGCGGAGCCCTCGGGGACGGCGCCCAGCAGCGGGAGGCCGGAGGCCTTCGGCAGGTCCGCCAGGTTGCAGCGGGAGGCCAGGTCGGGGGAGGCCGGCCAGCTGCCCACCACCACGCCTAGCCCGCGCAGCCCCCGCGCGGTCAGGGCCTCGGCCGTCAGGGCCGTGGAGTTGAGGGTGCCCAGGCCCGCCGGGGCCACCACCAGTACCGGCGCCGCCAGCAGCCGTGCCGCGTCGGCCAGGGTGTGGCCCTCCTCGTCGAAGCGGACCAGCAGCCCGCCCGCGCCCTCCACCAGCACCAGGTCGTGCGTCGCCGCCAGACCGGCGGCCGCCTCGGCGATCCGCGCCGGGGCGAGCGCCGGCAGCCCGGAGCGCCGCGCGGCGGTGTCCGGGGCCAGCGGCTCGGGATAGCGGGCCAGTTCCAGCGCGGTCACGGCCGGACCGGCCAGGCGGACGACCTCGGCAGCGTCCCCCGGCTCGTCCGGTCCCACGCCGGTCTGCGCGGGCTTGAGCACCGCCACCGACCGGCCGGCGGCCACGGCCGCCGCCGCGATGGCCGAGGTGACCACCGTCTTGCCGATTTCCGTGCCCGTACCGGACACGACGATCACGGACATCTCAGCCTTCCCGGGCCGCGGCGACGGCCGCGCGGCAGATACGGGCGACGTCGGCGTCGCCGGTGACGAACGGCGGCATGGTGTAGATCAGGTCGCGGAACGGGCGCAGCCACACGCCCTCGCGGACCGCGGCCCGGGTGGCGGCCCAGACGTCGACCGGGCGGTCGAGCTGGATCACGCCGATCGCGCCCAGCACCCGTACGTCCTTGACCCCCGGCTGCCCGGAGGCCTCCGCCAGGCCCTTTCGCAGGCCCGTCCCGATCCGCTCGACCTCGCCCGCCCAGTCCTGGCCGAGCAGCAGGTCGACGGAGGCCAGGGCCACGGCCGTGGCGAGGGGGTTGCCCATGAAGGTCGGCCCGTGCGCGAGCACCGGGACCTCGCCCTGCGAGATCCCCTCGGCGACCCGCTCCGTGCACAGGGTGGCGGCGAGCGTGAGGTAGCCGCCGGTCAGGGACTTGCCGAGGCACATCACGTCCGGGGTCACGCCCGCGTGGTCGGCCGCGAACAGCGCGCCCGTACGGCCGAAGCCCGTCGCGATCTCGTCCAGGACCAGCAGCACCCCGTACTCGTCGCACAGCTCGCGCAGCACCCGCAGGTAGCCCGGGTTGTGGAAGCGCATCCCGCCGGCGCCCTGCACCACCGGCTCGACGATCACCGCGGCCAGCTCGTCCGCGTGCGCGGCGACCAGCGCGCGCAGGTGGGCGGCGTACGCCGGGTCCACGGGGGTGTCGAAGTCGCCGGGCGGAGCGTCCGCGAAGACCTGCCGGGGCAGGTGGCCCTGCCACAGCTCGTGCATGCCGCCCTCGGGGTCGCAGACGGCCATCGGCTGCCAGGTGTCCCCGTGGTAGCCGCCGCGCCAGGTCAGCAGCCGGGTCTTGCCCGTCCGGCCCAGCGAACGCCAGTACTGCAGGCACATCTTGACGGCGACCTCGACGGAGACCGACCCGGAGTCGGCGAGGAAGACGTGCTCCAGCCCGGGCGGGGTGATCTCGACGAGCCGGGAGGCCAGCCGGACGGCGGGCTCGTGGGTGAGACCGCCGAACATCACGTGCGACATCCGGCCCAGCTGGGCGGAGGCCGCCTCGTTCAGCACCGGGTGGTTGTAGCCGTGGATGGCCGACCACCAGGAGGACATGCCGTCGACCAGCTCCTCCCGCCCCTGTGCCGGGGCGGCGAGGCGCAGCCGGACCCCCGAGGCGGAGGAGACCACGAGGGTCTCCTGCCGCCCGGGCATCGGGCCGTACGGGTGCCAGACGTGCTGCCGGTCCAGGGCCAGCAGACCGGCCGTGGCGGAAGCGGGGTCGAGCGGGTCGTGCAGGGGGTACGGGTCACGCATTGGGGGCGAGATCCGTCCCCGCTCCGCGGCGGCGCACCGCCACCAGGTCCGGACGCACCTCGCCCGGTTCGGCCTGCGCGGGGGCCTCGGCCGGAGCCCCGGCGGTGTGCCCGGCGCAGCCGCCGCAGGCCGAACCGCAGCCGGGGGCCTCCGCGTCGGCCGCCGGCCCGCAGCCGCCGGAGCCCGCCGCGGAGCCGCACACGCCGCCTGCGTGGGCCGCGGCCGCGGCCGCGGCGGCGTCCGCGCGGTGCGCGGGCAGGGTGGTGGTGCCGGCGCCCTCCACCTCGAAGCCGGCGTCCGCGATCATGTCGAGGTCGGCCTGGCCGGCCTGGCCCTCACTGGTGAGGTAGTCGCCGAGGAAGATGGAGTTGGCCACGTGCAGCGCGAGCGGCTGCATCGAGCGCAGGTGCACCTCGCGGCCGCCGGCGATCCGTACCTCGACGTCGGGGCAGACGAACCGGACCATCGCCAGGATCCGCAGGCAGCGCTGCGGGGTGAGGTTCCACTCCTTGGCCAGCGGGGTGCCCTCGAAGGGGATCAGGAAGTTGACCGGCACGGAGTCCGAGTCCAGCTCGCGCAGCGAGAAGACGACGTCGACCAGGTCCTCGTCGCTCTCGCCCATGCCGGCGATCAGGCCGGAGCAGGCCGACAGGCCCGCCGCGTGCGCCTTCTGCACGGTGTCGACGCGGTCCGCGTAGGTGTGCGTCTTGGTGATCTGCCCGTAGGTGGCCTCGGAGGTGTTGAGGTTGTGGTTGTAGGCATCCGCACCCGCGTCGCGCAGCTTCTCGGCCTGGCCGTCGGAGAGCAGGCCCAGACAGGCGCAGACCTCCACGCCCTCGTTCTGCTCCTTGATGGCGGCGATCGTCTCGCCGACGCGGGCCACGTCGCGGTCGGTCGGGCCGCGGCCGCTCGCCACGAGGCAGACCCGCTTGGCGCCGCCGGCGACGCCGGCCGCGGCGGCCTGGGAGGCCTCGTCCGGCTTCAGCCAGGTGTACTTGAGGATCTCGGCCTTCGACCCCAGGCGCTGGGAGCAGTACGAGCAGTCCTCGGGGCAGAGCCCCGACTTCAGGTTGACCAGGTAGTTCAGCTTGACGCGACGCCCGAACCACTGGCGGCGCACCTTGCCGGCAGCGGCCACCACGTCGAGCAGTTCGTCGTCGGAGGTCGCCAGAACGGCGAGCGCCTCCTCGCGGGTCGGCAGCTCGCGCCGCAGTCCCTTTTCCACCAGGGTGTTCAGCAGGTCCATGCGCCCGATCCTGTCCCACGCGACCACTCCCGGCCAAGGAGAGAACGGACAACATGGCCGGAAGGGAGTGTGTGGATCGCCACACCGGCCCCTTGGGTCACGGGCGGATAGGGTCGAGCAGATCTGTCGACTGCCGACAAAACGCGAGACACATCGCGAGACGCGACGCGAGGACCGCCGATGACCCAGCCCACCCCGGAACCCGAGGACGTCTTCGCCTGGATCGACGGCGCGGAGCGCCGGCGCGAGGAGGCGGGGCTGGTGCGGACCCTGCGCCCGCGCCCCGCCGACTCGCCCCTCCTGGACCTCGCGAGCAACGACTACCTCGGCCTTTCGCGGCACCCCGAGACCGTGCGCGGCGCCTGTGCGGCGGCTGAGCGCTGGGGTGCGGGGGCCACCGGATCGCGCCTGGTCACCGGGACGACCGAGCTGCACACCGAACTGGAGCGGGAGTTGGCCGCTTTCGCCGGTTTCGAGGCGGCCCTGGTTCTTTCGTCCGGATATGCCGCGAACCTCGCTGCGGTGACCGCGCTGAGCGGCCGGGGGACCCTGGTGGTCTCCGACGCGGGGAACCACGCCTCGATCGTCGACGGCTGCCGGCTCTCGCGGGCGGAGGTGGAGGTGACCCCGCACGGGGACGCGGAACAGGTCCGCAAGGTCCTCGCCGGGCGCGGGGGCCGCGCCCTGCTGGTGACCGACTCGGTGTTCTCGGTCGACGGGGACGCCTCCCCGCTCGCCGCGTACGCCGCTGCCTGCCGGGAGGCGGGCGCCGCCCTGCTCGTGGACGACGCGCACGGGCTCGGGGTCCTGGGCGAGGGGGGCCGGGGCGCCCTGCACGCGGCCGGGCTCGCGGGCGTGCCCGGCGTGGTCGCGACGATGACCCTCTCCAAGTCGCTGGGCAGCCAGGGCGGAGCGGTCCTGGGGCCGGCCAAGGTGATCCGGCACCTGGTCAACACCGCCCGCGCGTTCATCTTCGACACCGGGCTGGCCCCGGCCGCCGCGGGCGCGGCGCTGGCAGGCCTGCGCCTGCTGGGGCGGGAGCCGCAGCGCGCGGACCGGGTCCGGGAGGTGGCCGCCGAGCTGTACGGCAGGCTCACCGCGTCCGGCCTGACCGCGGCCAGGCCGGACGCGGCCGTGGTGTCGGTGCGGGCCCCGTCGGCCGCGGCGGCACTGCGCTGGGCCGCCGACTGCCGCGAGGAGGGACTGTCCGTGGGGTGCTTCCGTCCGCCGTCGGTGCCGGACGGCATCTCCCGGCTGCGGCTGACGGCCCGGGCGGATCTCACGGGGGAGGAGATCGGCCGTGCCGTCGCCACGGTCCTGCGGACCGCTCCGGCCGGGGCCACGGAACCGGTTCAGCGGTAGGACGTCACGCGCGCACGTCCGTCCGTACGGAGGCGAGGAAGCCGTCCCAGGCCGGCCCGGTGAAGAACACGGCCGGGCCGTCCTTCCGCTTGGAGTCGCGGACGGCCAGCAGGCCGCCGCTCAGGGCGGCCGCTTCCACGCAGTTGTTCATTCCGGTGCTGCGGCTGCTCCGCCGCCACCGCGCGCTGTTCAGAAGTCCGCTGGTGGATAAGGGGGTTGCGGACACGGGGGTGCCTCCTTACGCGTCGTCAGCGAGTGAGCTGATGAGATCCGACGAGTCACGGGGCGGGAGGGCGTGCGCCTGGATGGTGCGGAACGCGGCGCTGTACGCCTCTAGGTCTTCCTTCCGCTCCAGATAGAGGCTACTCGTCAAATGGTCGAGCACCACCACATCCAGATCGGCGATGTTCGGAAATGAGAAAATGACGAACGGTCCGGTCAGGCCGAGATGGCCCCCCACGGTGAACGGCAGCACCTGGAGGTGCACTTGGGGCAGGCGTGCCACCTCCGCGAGGTGCCGCAGCTGCTCCCGCATCACCCCCGGCCCGCCGATCTGCCGGCGCAGCACCGCCTCGTCGAGCACGGCGCTCAGCTCCAGTGGGGGATCCGCCCGCAGCACCGCCTGCCGGGCCAGCCGTACGTCGACCAGCGCGTCCACCTTCGGCTCCGGAAGCCCGCCCAGCGCGGCCCGGGTCACGGCCCGCGCGTACTCCGGGGTCTGCAACAGGCCCGGCACCACCGAGAGTTCCACCGTCCGCGCCGAGCGGGCCCCCGCCTCCAGGCTGATGAAGTCCCGGTACTCCTGCGGGAGCAGGCCGCGGTAGTCGTGCCACCACTGGCGGCCGCGCGCCTCCTCGCCGCCCGCCGCGGGCCCCGCCGCCGAAGCGCCCAGCGCCTCCAGCAGGGCGCGCTGCTGGGGGCTCACCACGTCCCCGTAGGCGTCCAGGAGCAGCCGGATGTCCTGCGTCTTCACGCCACTGCGGCCCGTCTCGATCCGACTGACCTTCGACTGGTGCCATCCGACGATGCGGGCCACCTCGCCGCTCGTGAGCCCGGTGCGGTCGCGCAGTGCGCGCAGTTCCTCGCCGAGCTTGCGCCGACGCACCGCGGGACCGTGCTGCATACCCGCTCTCCTTCCACCGGCACAGATCGCACCAGTCTGCCGTCCAAATACGCTCTTCCGTAGCAGAGTTCACCGCATTGGGCGACAGATATATGCATATCTTGGGGGAACACAGGAAACAGCGGGACGATGGATGGCACTCTGGCGCTCAGCGCAGAACCGGGGCGGCTCCGTCCCGGTGGGAAAGGGACGTCGCCATGGCAGATCAGCTGGAAGCATCCGTCACCCTGCCGAGCGACCCGGTCTCGGTGGCCGCCGCCCGCCGCTACGCCGCGCAGGTCCTGAGCGACTGGGGACTCCCCGAGGACGCCGACACCGCCGACACCGTGCGCGTGGTGGTCTCCGAGCTCGCGACCAACTCGGTCCAGCACACCTTCGGGCAGTCGCCCACCTTCACCGTCGACCTGCGCCTGGAGCGCGAGGAGTGGCTGCGCGTCGGCGTGACCGACAGCCACCCGCGCTGGCCCCGTCGGCTCCCCGCCGCGGTCCAGCAGGACAACGGCCGGGGCATGGTCATCATCCGCTGGCTGGCGGCGGAGGCGGGCGGCCGGCTGTCGGTCAGCCCCACCGAGGACGGCGGCAAGACCGTCTGGATCTCCCTGCCCTGGCCGGCCGGCGCGCCCGCCGGGGCGGCGCGCGGCCGCTGAACCGGCGGGGCCGGCGGCCGTATACGAAGACGGGGGCGCGGCCCCCGGCGGGATGAACCGGGCACCTGCCGGAAACGTGGGTTAACCCGGCGGAAAAGTACCGGCTCTAGGGTGTGGCCCGCGGGCTTGCCCCAATGGCCTCCCATGGGCCGGTAAAGCACCGGTGATCGGGACGGAAAGCCTCGCTCTGCGTTGGGCAAGACATGCTTGGCATGGATATGCGCAGGTCAACAAAGTGTTGACGGCCGATACGGTCGCCACGGCGCGATGACGATCATGTCCCGGAAGCTTGGTGATACAGGTGCAGTTGACACCACACGAACAAGAGAGACTGCTGATCCACGTGGCCGCCGACGTGGCCGAGAAGCGCAGGGCGCGCGGGGTCCTGCTCAACCACCCCGAGGCCATCGCCCTGATCACCTCCCACCTCCTCGAAGGGGCCCGGGACGGCCGGACCGTCGCCGAGCTGATGAAGTCGGGCCGCGAGGTGCTCACCCGGGCGGAGGTCATGGAGGGGATCCCCGAGATGATCCACGACGTCCAGGTCGAGGCGACCTTCCCCGACGGCACCAAGCTCGTCACCGTCCACGACCCGATCATCTGAAGGGCGCGATCCCCGTGATCCCCGGCGAAATCGTCTACGGGGACGGTCCCGTGCGCCTCAACGAAGGCCGTCCCGTCACCCGCCTCACCGTGCTCAACGCCGCCGACCGGCCCGTCCAGGTCGGCTCCCACTACCACTTCGCCGAAGCCAACCCCGGCCTCGACTTCGACCGGCGGGCCGCGCACGGCCTGCGCCTGAACATCGCCGCCGGCACCGCCGTCCGCTTCGAGCCGGGCATCCCGGTCGCGGTGGAACTCGTACCGCTCGGCGGACTGCGCACCGTACCCGGGCTGCGCGGGGAGACCGGAGGACCCCTCGATGGCTGAGATCTCGCGCCAGGCCTACGCCGACCTGTTCGGCCCCACCGCGGGCGACCGGATCCGGCTCGCCGACACCGACCTCTTCGTCGAGATCGAGCAGGACCTCAGCGGGGGACCCGGCAACTCCGGCGACGAGGCCGTCTTCGGCGGCGGCAAGGTCATCCGCGAGTCCATGGGGCAGGCCCGCACCACCCGTGCCGAAGGCGCCCCCGACACGGTGATCACCGGCGTGGTCGTCCTCGACCACTGGGGCATCGTCAAGGCCGACGTCGGCATCCGCGACGGCCGCATCTGCGGCATCGGCAAGGCCGGCAACCCCGACACCATGGACGGTGTGGACCCCGCCCTGGTCATCGGGCCCGAGACCGAGATCATCGCGGGCAACGGGAAGATCGTCACGGCCGGCGCCATCGACACCCACATCCACTTCATCGCACCGACCGTCGTCGACGAGGCCCTCGCCTCCGGCATCACCACCCTCGTCGGCGGCGGCACCGGACCCGCCGAGGGCTCCAAGGCCACCACCGTCACCCCCGGCCCCTGGCACCTGGCCCGGATGTTCGCCGCGCTGGAGGCCTACCCCGTCAACATCGGCCTGCTCGGCAAGGGCAACACCATGTCCCGCGAGGGCATGTACTCCCAGCTGCGCGGCGGCGCCCTCGGCTTCAAGATCCACGAGGACTGGGGGGCCACCCCCGCCGTCATCGACGCCTGCCTGAGCGTCGCCGACGAGACCGGCACCCAGGTCGCCATCCACACCGACACCCTCAACGAGGCTGGTTTCGTGGGCGACACCCTCGCGGCCATCGCCGGGCGGACCATCCACTCGTACCACACGGAGGGGGCGGGCGGCGGCCACGCCCCCGACATCATCACCGTGGTATCCGAGCCGAACATCCTGCCCAGCTCCACGAACCCCACGCGGCCGCACACCGTCAACACCGTCGAGGAGCACCTCGACATGCTGATGGTCTGCCACCACCTCAACCCGGCCGTCCCCGAGGACCTCGCCTTCGCCGAGTCCCGGATCCGGCCCTCCACCATCGCCGCGGAGGACGTCCTCCACGACCTCGGCGCCATCTCCATCATCTCCTCCGACTCCCAGGCCATGGGCCGGGTCGGCGAGGTCGTGCTGCGCACCTGGCAGACCGCCCACGTGATGAAGAAGCGGCGCGGCTTCCTCCCCGGTGACGGCCCCGCCGACAACCACCGGGCCCGCCGCTACGTCGCCAAGTACACGATCAACCCCGCCGTGGCCCAGGGCCTCGCCCGCGAGATCGGCTCGGTCGAGGTGGGCAAGCTCGCCGACCTGGTGCTGTGGAACCCGGCCTTCTTCGGCGTCAGGCCCGAGGTCGTCGTCAAGGGCGGCCAGATCGCGTACGCGCAGATGGGCGACGCCAACGCCTCCATCCCCACCCCCCAGCCCGTCCTGCCCCGGCCCATGTACGGAGCCGTCGGACGCGCGCCCGGCCTGAACTCGCTCAACTTCACCTCACAGGCCGCCCTCGACGACCACCTGCCCGAACGGCTGGGCCTCGCCAAGCAGTTCACGGCCATCGAGAGCACCCGCAGGACGAGCAAGACGGACATGCGCAACAACGACGCCATGCCGAGGGTCGAGGTCGACGCCGACACCTTCACGGTCAGCATCGACGGCGAGGTCGTGGAACCGGCCCCCGCCGCGGAGCTGCCCATGGCACAGCGCTACTTCCTCTTCTGACGAACGACGAAGGACCGCTCCTGATGAAGCACCGCATGCCGAGGGGCCCCGGCCGATGAGCCTCGCCGCGCTGCTCGTCCTGGCGGACGGCCGCTTCCCCGCCGGAGGGCACGCCCACTCCGGCGGGGCGGAGGCCGCCTGCAAGGCGGGCCGGATCCACGATGCCGCCACCCTGGCCCAGTTCTGCCGGGGCCGGCTGCACACCGCCGGGCTGACCGCCGCAGCCCTCGCCGCGGCGGCCGCCCTCGGCCTCGACCCGGCGGACCTCGACGCCGCCGCCGACGCCCGCACCCCCTCGCCCGCACTGCGCGCCGCCGCCCGCCGGCTCGGACGGCAGCTGATGCGGGCCGCCCGCGCCACCTGGCCCGCCGCCGAACTCGACGCACTGGCCGCCGCCTTCCCGCGCGGGGCGCACCAGCCCGTGGTGCTCGGTGTCACCGCCCGGGCCGCGGGGCTCGGCGCCCTGGACGCCGCGCACGTGGCGGCGTACGAGAGTGTCAGCGGGCCGGCCACGGCCACCGTCCGGCTGCTGGGCCTCGACCCCTTCGAGGCGAGCGCCGTCCTGGCCGGCCTGGCCCCCGAGCTCGACGCCGTGGCCGCCCGGGCCGCCGAGGCCGCGCTGCTCGCGCGCACCGAGGGCACGGACGCGCTGCCCGCGGCCTCCTCACCGCTGCTGGAGATCGCCGCGGAGGCCCATGCCGACTGGGCGGTACGCCTCTTCGCCTCCTGAGCGCGGGCACTCCCGCCACCAGACCATCCCCAAGGAGACCTGCCGTGCACCTCGACCACGACGTGACGTACCCCCACCGGTACACCCACAGTGCCGCACCCCTGCGCGCGGACGGCAGCCGCCGCGCCCTGCGCATCGGACTCGGCGGACCCGTCGGATCCGGGAAGACCGCGACCGTCGCCGCGCTCTGCCGGGCCCTGCGCGCCGAACTGTCCATGGCCGTCGTCACCAACGACATCTACACCCGGGAGGACGCCGAGTTCCTGCTCCGCGAGGCGGTCCTGCCCCCCGAGCGGATCAGCGCGGTCGAGACCGGAGCCTGCCCGCACACCGCCATCCGCGACGACATCTCCGCCAACCTGGAGGCCGTGGAGGAACTGGAGGAGGCCCACCTGGGGACCGCCCCCCTCGACCTGATCCTCGTCGAGTCCGGCGGCGACAACCTGACCGCCACCTTCTCCCGGGGCCTGGTCGACGCCCAGATCTTCGTCATCGACGTGGCCGGGGGCGACGACATCCCGCGCAAGGGCGGCCCCGGGGTCACCACCGCCGACCTGCTCGTCGTCAACAAGACCGACCTCGCCCCCTACGTCGGGTCCGACCTGGAGCGGATGGCCCGCGACGCCGCCCAACAGCGCGGGGACCTGCCCGTCGCCTTCCAGTCCCTGCGCGGGGACGAGGGAGTGGCCCCGGTGGCCGGCTGGGTACGCGAGCGGCTCGCGGCCTGGGCCGTGCGGTGACCGCCGCACCCGTCGCCGCCCCGCCGCCGGCACTCACACCCCCCGCCGCCCCGCCGCCGGCCGGACTGCGGGCCACGGCCCGCATCGCCGCGGCCGCCGACGGGCGCGGTGGCACCGTCCTGCCCGTGCTGGCCGGGGAAGGGCCGCTCGCCCTGCGCCGGGTCCGGGGCGAGGGCGCCGAGGCGGGTGTGATGCTGGTCGGCGCGATGAGCGCGCCCCTCGGCGGCGACCACCTCACGGTGGAGGCGGACGCGGGACCGGGCGCCCGGCTCGCCCTGCGCTCGGCGGCCGCCACCCTGGCCCTGCCCGGCCGCAGCGGAGAGCGCGCGCGGTACGACGTACGGCTGGCGCTGGCCGCGGAGTCGCTGGTGCGCTGGCTGCCGGAGCCGCTCGTCTCGGTGCGCGGCAGCGACCTGCGGGTCACCACCCGCGCCGAACTGGCCCCCTCCGCCCGGCTGGTGCTGCGCGAGGAACAGGTGCTGGGACGCGCCGGGGAGGCCCCCGGCCTGCTGCGCAGCCGTCTCACGGTGATCCGGGGCGGCCGCCCGCTGCTGGACCAGGACCTGTCCTGCGGGCCCGGCGCCCCGGGCGGCTGGGACGGCCCGGCCGGCATCGCCGGGCACCGGGCGCTCGGCCAGCTCCTCGTCGTGGACCCGCGGTTCGAGCAGGACCCGCCGCGGGCCGCGGTGCTGGGGGAGTTCGCGGCGGCCACCCCGCTGGCCGGCCCGGCCGTCCTGGTGACGGCGCTGGCCCCGGACGCGCTGCGGCTGCGCGAGCTGCTGGAGGAGGCGGCCCGGACCTACGGCAGGTGAGGGCCGTACCGGCGGCGGGTGTCCGGTGGGTGACGGGCGGGCGGATCCAGGGCGAATGGGACACCGCTCAGCGGTACACCCGTTTCCGGTTATCGGGTTGGCAAAGAACTCGACCTCGGTCTGTTGCCGGGTACCTGTCAGACGAAAGGATCCACCTGACCCAACCCGGCCGCCTCGCGCGGCACATGACCAGGGGGATCATCCACGTGATACGCAACGCGACGCTGGGGAGCGCCGCCACTCTCATCACCGGCGCACTGGCCGCGGGCCTGCTGCTCGCGCCGTCCGCCTCGGCCGCCTCGGCCGGCAAGGACAACGGCGCCGCGGAGGCGGTCGGCGCCCAGATCGCCGCCGCCCGCGCCGCGCGCACCGGCGTCGACTGGAAGGACTGCCCGGCCGACTGGGGCTTGGAGAAGCCGATCCAGTGCGGCTGGGTGAAGGTCCCGCTCGACTACACGAAGCCCTTCGGCAAGACCATCGACATCGCGGTCGACCGCACGGTCAGCACGGGCACCAAGGAGGAGCGCCAGGGCGCCCTCGTCTACAACCCGGGCGGCCCGGGCGGTTCCGGCATGCGCTTCCCGCGCCGGGTCACCACCAAGAGCCCGCTGTGGGTCAACACCTCCAAGGCGTACGACTTCGTGGGCTTCGACCCCCGCGGCGTCGGCCACTCCGCGCCGATCTCCTGCATCGACCCGCAGGAGTTCGTCAAGGCCCCCAAGGCCGACCCGGTCCCCTCCAGCGAGGCCGACAAGCGCGCCCAGCGCAAGCTCGCCGCCGAGTACGCGGACGGCTGCAAGGAGCGCAGCGGCGAGATGCTGCCGCACATGACCACCACCAACACCGCGCGCGACCTGGACGTCATCCGGGCCGCCCTCGGTGAGAAGAAGCTGAACTACCTCGGCGTCTCCTACGGCACCTACCTGGGCGGGGTCTACGCGACCCTGTTCCCGGGCCACGTGCGCCGCATGATCGTCGACTCCGTGGTCAACCCGGACACGGACAACATCTGGTACCAGGCCAACCTGGAGCAGGACGTCGCCTTCCAGACGCGCTGGAACGACTGGCAGGACTGGGTCGCCAAGTACGACTCCACCTTCCATCTCGGCGACACCCGCGCCAAGGTCGAGGCCAAGTACCAGGAGCTGCGCGCCCAGGCCAAGGCCCACCCGCTCGGCGGGGTCGTCGGTCCGGCCGAGCTCATCGGCTTCTTCCAGGGCGCCCCGTACTACGACTCCTCGTGGGTCCCGGTCGCGCAGGCCTTCAGCGCCTGGGCCGCCGGCGACGAGAAGCCGCTGATCGACGCCATCGCCCCGGACATGTCGGACACCAAGGGCAACGCCGCGTCCGAGAACAGCAACGCCGTCTACACCGCGGTGGAGTGCGCCGACGCCAAGTGGCCGACCAGCTGGGCCAAGTGGGACCGGGACAACAGCGAGCTGCACAAGAAGTACCCGTTCCTGACCTGGTCGAACGCCTGGATGAACCTTCCCTGCGCGACCTGGAAGTCCAAGCAGAGCACCCCGATCGAGGTCGGCGCGAAGCACATCGCCCCGGTCCTGATCGTCCAGTCCGAGCGTGACGCCGCCACCCCGTACCAGGGCGGTGTCGAGCTGCACCGCCGCCTGGCGGGCTCGCGCCTGATCACCGAGCAGAACGCCGGCTCGCACGGCGTCACCAGCCTGGTGAACCCCTGCATCAACACGCGGGTGGAGTCCTACCTGCTGGCCGGCAAGGTCGACGCCGAGGACGTGAAGTGCGGCTCGCACGCCACTCCGGTGCCGCCGGCCCCGGCCGCCGCGAAGTCGCTCGCCCAGGCCCCGGCCTCGGAGCTCGCGAAGCGCGAGGAGCTCCCGGCCGTCCGCTAGGACCCCGGGAACCCCGATGAGCGGGAGGAGGCTCAGCGCTTCGTGCGCCGGGCCTTCTTCCGCTCCTCCTCTTCCTCTGCCTTGACCTCGGCCGCGTACCGGTCGACGTACTCCTGGCCGGAGAGGTTCAGGATCGCGTACATGATCTCGTCGGTGACGGCGCGCAGCACGGCCCGCTCGCCCTCCATCCCCGCGTACCGGGAGAACTCCAGTGGGGTGCCGAAGCGGATCGTGACGCGCCGGATCTTCGGGAGGGTCTGGCCGGGAGGCTGGATCTCGAAGGTGCCGAGCATCGCGCACGGGACGACGGGCACCCCGGCCCCCAGCGCCATCGCCGCCACCCCGACCTTGCCCTTGTAGAGCCGCCCGTCGTGCGAGCGGGTCCCCTCCGGGTAGATGCCCAGCAGCTCGCCCTTCGCCAGCACCCCGAGCCCCTCGCGCAGCGCCGCCTGCCCGGCGTCCTTGCCGGAGCGGTCCACCGGGATCTGCCCGGCGCTGCGGAAGAAGGCCGCGGTCAGCCGGCCCTTGAGCCCGGGGCCGGTGAAGTACTCGGCCTTCGCCAGGAAGGTGATCCGGCGCCTCAGGATCGCCGGCATCAGGAAGTGGTCGGAGAAGGACAGGTGGTTGCCGGCGATGATCGCGGCACCCTCCGCGGGGATGTTCTCCAGGCCCTCGATCCGCGGCCGGAACAGCAGCCGCAGCAGCGGCCCGAGCAGGACGTGCTTGAGCAGGTGGTAGAACACCCGGCGCTTCCCTTCACCCGACGGTCGGACCACGGACGGATCAGCCATGCGGTGGCGAGGAGCGGGCCGTGCGGGCCCGGGCCCGGTCTCAGGTGCTGCGGGAGGCGGCCAGGGCGAGGGTCAGCAGCCCCAGCACCACCCAGCCGAACCACAGCCAGCCGTTGCTGCCGAGGGCCACGGAGTACGTGGAGACGGCCACCAGGGCGGCGAAGGTCGTGACGGCCATCGCCTTAACGGATCCGTTCATGCCCCATGGTGGCGCGCCGACGGGCTCCGGCGCTACTGGCCGCGCCCTCGCAGCGAGGCGAGATAGGCGTTGTACTCCGCCAGCTCCTTGTCGCCGTCGCGGTCCGCGGCCCGGTCCGAGCGCCTCGCCGCCCGCTGCTCCGAGTGGTACCACTGGTAGACCAGCGCGATCAGCACCAGCACGGAGGGGATCTCGCTGAAGGCCCAGGCGATGCCGCCGCCCCAGTGCTGGTCGTCCAGGGCGTCGATGCCCAGGGAGGCCGCGGGGTTCGCGTACGTCTTGATCATCGGCTCGCTGGCCATCATCAGGGCGATGCCGAAGAAGGCGTGGAAGGGCATGCCCGCGAAGAGCTCCAGCATCCGCATCACGTAGCCGGGGCGGTGCGGGCCCGGGTCCACGCCCATGATCGGCCAGAAGAAGATCAGGCCGACCGCGAGGAAGTGGACCATCATGCCGATGTGCCCGGCCCTGCTCTGCATCAGGAAGTCGAAGAGCGGGGTGAAGTACAGGGCGTAGAGGCTGGCGATGAACATCGGGATGGTGAAGGCCGGGTGCGTGATGATCCGCATGTAACGGCTGTGCAGCAGCATCAGGAGCAGCTCGCGCGGGCCCTTGCTGCCGCGGGCCGCCGGCGGCAGGGCGCGCAGGGCCAGCGTCACCGGGGCCCCGAGGAGCAGCAGGATCGGGGTGATCATGCTGATCACCATGTGCTGGACCATGTGCACGCTGAACATGACCATGCCGTAGTCGTTCAGCTTGGTGCACATCACCAGCACCACCGTCAGCACGCCGGCCACGAACGAGAGCGTCCGGCCCGGCGGCCAGGCGTCCCCGCGCCGGCGCAGCCGCAGCACGCCCCATCCGTACAGGGCGAGCCCGATCAGGGAGCCGAACAGGAAGAACCCGTCGAAGGAGAACTCCAGGCCGCGCCCGAGGGTGAACGGCGGCAGGTCCATGTTCATGTCCATATCCATGTTCATGTCCATGCCGTGACCGCTGTGGTCCATCTGTTCACTCCCTTGACTGTGGCGCCCCACCACAGTAGTGCCGCCCCCGGACGCGATCGCGTCCGGGGGCGGCACCAGGGGTCAGAACGGGTGGAACATCACAGAACCGTCTGCGCCTCGTCGTACCGTGCGTCCGGGACGGTCTTGAGGGTCGAGGTGGCCTCGGAGAGCGGGACCATCACGATGTCGGTGCCGCGCAGGGCCGTCAGCATGCCGAACTCGCCCCGGTGTGCCGCCTCGACCGCGTGCCAGCCGAAGCGGGTGGCCAGGACCCGGTCGTAGGCGGTGGGCGTGCCGCCGCGCTGGACGTGGCCCAGGATGACCGGACGGGCCTCCTTGCCCAGGCGCCGCTCCAGCTCCACGGCGAGGATGTTGCCGATGCCGGCGAAGCGCTCGTGGCCGTACTGGTCCGTGCCCCCCTGCTCGTAGTCCATCGAACCGGAACGCGGCTTGGCACCCTCGGCGACCACGACGATGGCGAACCGCTTGCCGGCCGAGAAGCGCTCGCCGACGATCGCCGTCAGCTCCTCGATGTCGAAGGGGCGCTCCGGCACCACGATGGCGTGGGCGCCGGCCGCCATGCCCGAGTGCAGGGCGATCCAGCCGGTGTGGCGGCCCATGACCTCGACGACCATCACGCGCTGGTGGGACTCGGCGGTGGTCTTCAGCCGGTCCAGGGCCTCCGTGGCCACTCCGACGGCGGTGTCGAAGCCGAAGGTCACGTCGGTGGAGGAGATGTCGTTGTCGATCGTCTTCGGTACGCCGACGATCGGCAGGCCGCCCTGCGCGAGCAGGTTGGCGGCCTTCAGCGTGCCCTCGCCGCCGATCGGGATGATCGCGTCCAGGCCGAGGTCCGCCACGTGGCCCCGGGCCCGCTCCACGCCGTCGCGCAGGTGGGCGGGCTGGACGCGGGAGGAGCCGAGGATGGTGCCGCCGCGGGCCAGGATGCCGGCCACCGAGTCCAGGTCGAGCTTGCGGTAGTCGCACTCCAGCAGGCCGCGCCAGCCGTCGTGGAAGCCGATGACCTCGTCCCCGTGGTCGACGACGGCGCGGTGCACGACGGAGCGGATGACGGCATTGAGGCCGGGGCAGTCGCCACCGGAAGTGAGCACACCAATGCGCATGGCACAGAGAACCTTTGCAACGTGGGCCGACGACCGGACCACGTCGTCCGGTTGGAACTAACCGTCACCCTACAAGCGGATTCCCACTGGGCTGAACCATCGTCCACATCGAGGACCTACGAAACGGAAGATCGTACGAAAGCACGTCGGCCCGGACCCCCGAGGGGGTCCGGGCCTGAGGCGTACGGCTCGGTGCCGCCGCGCGCTACGCGGGCTGCGTGGCCGCCGCGATGCGCTCCTCGCGCAGCGCCTCGTACCAGCGGTCGTCTATGGCCGGCAGCGCGTTCACGTCGAGGGCCAGCTTCAGCAGCAGGTCCGCGATCAGCGGGTTGCGGGCCATGACAGGACCGTGCATGTACGTACCGAAGACGGTGTCGTTGTACGCGCCCTCGGTGCCGTCGCCGGTGCCGTTGCCCCGGCCGAGCCGGGTCCGGGCGAAGGGCTTGGCCGTCGGGCCCAGGTGCGTGACGCCCTGGTGGTTCTCGAAGCCCGTCAGCGGCGGCAGGTTCAGCCGCGGGTCGATGTCGGCGAGCACGTCGCCGACGCACCGCTCGCCCTCGCCGCGCACGGTCACGACGTCCAGCAGGCCCAGCCCCTCCTGGCGCTGGCCCATGTCGTTGACGAACTCCTTGCCGAGGATCTGGTACCCGGCGCAGACGGAGAAGACGATCGCCCCGTTCGAGACGGCGCGCTCCAGGCCGCCGTCGCGCAGCAGCCGCTCCGCGGCCAGCCGCTGCGGCCGGTCCTCGCCGCCGCCGATCAGGTAGATGTCGCCCGAGGTGGGGATCGGCTGGTCGCTGCGCACGTCCACGCGCTGCACGTCCAGGCCGCGCTGGCGCGCCCGGCGCTCCACCACGAGGGCGTTGCCCTGGTCTCCGTACGTGCTGAGCAGGTCGGGGTAGACCCACACCAGACGCAGGCTGTTGTCGCTCATGCTCTTGTCCTCTATGGGTGACTAGTTGCCGACGCGGCGGCGCACGTCCTGGAAGGCGGTGTAGTTGGCGATCAGCTCGATCTGCCCGGGCGGCGCCAGCTGCACGGCCTCGTCGAGGGTCTCGCAGACCCGGAAGTCCAGGCCGGCGACCTCCAGGCGGACGGCCAGGTCCAGCTTGCGGTCGCCGATCACGAAGATCGGGTGGCCGGCGAGCCGCGGGTAGTCCACGTCCCACAGCCACGAGGTGTCGGTGCCGTCCGCGCCGCGGGCGTTCACGGACAGGATCACCGGCGCCGGCGGGCCGTCGATCAGCGAAAACGTTTCGAGCCAGCCGGCCGGGTTCTTCGCGAGCAGCAGACGCAGCTCGCGGCCCTGGAAGCCGACCACGTCGTAGCGGCCGGCGACGGCCTGGACCTGGTACATGCGCTCCAGCGCGACCTGCGGCGGCACACCGAACACGGCGGCCACGGCGGCCGAGGTGGCGGCGTTCGCCTTGTTCGCGCGGCCCGGCAGCTGGAGGTGGATCGGCCAGGCGCTGCCGTGCGGGTCCAGCACGTGGTCGCCGGAGAGCACCCAGGTCGGGGTCGGGCGGCGGAAGCCGCACTCGCCGCAGAACCAGTCGTCGCCCGGGCGCTGCATGACGCCGCCGCAGGAGGGGCACGACCAGGCGTCGTCCTTCCACTCCTGGCCGGCCGCGACCCACACGACGGTCTGCGACGAGGACGCCGACCAGACGATCAGGGGGTCGTCGCAGTTCGCGACGATGACCGCCTTGGAGCCCTGGAGCCCCTCGCGCCACTTCTCGGCGAGCATGCGGGTCTCCGCCGCGCGGTCCAGCTGGTCGCGGGAGAGGTTCAGCAGGGCGATCACCTTCGGGGTGACGTCCCGGGCCACCCCGGCCAGGTACTTCTCGTCCACCTCGATGACGCCGTACTTGGCGTCCGAACCGCCGGCCAGGGCGGAGGTGATGCCCGCAGGCATGTTCGCGCCCAGCGCGTTCGAGACGACCGGACCGCTGGCCCGCAGGGCCTCCGCGATCAGACGGGTCGTCGTGGTCTTGCCGTTCGTCGCGGAGACGAGGACGACATCGAGATGCTGCGCCAGCGCGCCGAGGAGATCGGGGTCCAGCCTGAGCGCGACCTTGCCACCGATCACCGATCCGCTTCCGCGTCCCGCGGCCCGCGACACCGCCGCCGCGGCCTTGCCCGCCGTCACGGCCAGCTTGGCCCGCGGCGAAAGCGGCTCCGTGTTGCCTGCCATCGTCCTTTGTCCTCCTAGCGTCGGTCGCCCCAGCCTATCCAGTACAGGCCGGAGCCTTGACCGCGGCGCCCCCGGTCAGCCGCGGATCTCCTCATATATTCGTCCGTCGTACCCTTACGGCCATGCGACAGCGCCCCATCCCCGGTACCACCGGACTCGTCCGCACCATGAGCCTGCTGGGTGATCCGGTGCTCCACTCCGCCTGCGCCGAGGTCACCGACTTCGGCCCCGAACTCGACCGCCTCATCGAGGACATGTTCGCCACGATGTACGCCGCCCAGGGCGTCGGACTCGCCGCGAACCAGATCGGCACCGGGCAGCGCGTCTTCGTCTACGACTGCCCCGACGACGACGACGTCCGCCATGTGGGACACGTCGTCAACCCCCGCCTGGTCGAGGCGGACGGGGACGAGTTCGTCGGCCCCGAGGGCTGCCTGTCGCTGCCCGGCCTGGAGGCGGGCACCGCCCGCTTCGACCGCGCGGTCGTCGAGGGGGTGGCCTCCGACGGGACGCCGGTGCGGATCGAGGGCACCGGGTTCTTCGCCCGCTGCCTCCAGCACGAGTGCGACCACCTCGACGGCACCGTCTACGCGGACCGGGTGACCGGTCTGCGCGCCCGCCTGCTGCGCCGGGCCATCCGCAAGACGGCCTGGGGCCGGGCGGCCGGACAGAAGTAGCCCGGCCGGGCCGGCCGCCGGCGGGGCCGGCCCGGTCAGAAGCCCGGGCCGTCCTCGCGGTTGCCGGCGGTGGCCAGGCGGCCCCAGAGCAGGTCGGTGAGCCCCGCCACCAGATCGGCCCGGGTGCACGGGCGTTCGCCGAGCCACCAGTCGCCGGCGGCGTGCATCATGCCGACGATGCCGTGCCCCCAGATCCGCGCGAGCTGTTCGCCGCCCGGGCCGAGGTCGACGCGCTCGCCCACCACCTTCGCCAGCTCCTCGCCGAGCCGGCGCAGCAGCGGGGCGGAGTGCAGGCCGACGTCGAAGCCGCGCTCGGAGCTCTGCGAGTCCTCGGCGGGATGCATCAGGAACCGGTACACCTGGGGGCGGGCCTCGATGGCGGCGAGGTAGGTGTCGAGGGTGGCCTCCACCCGGCTGCGCCGCTCGGCCGGGGCGTCGAGCGCGGCCCGCAGCGAGTCGAGCAGCGCGTCGGTGTGCCGGACGGCCAGGGCCTGGTAGAGCCCCGCCTTGTCGCCGAAGTGACGGTAGAGGATGGGCTTGGTGATGCCCGCCTCCGCCGCGATGGCGTTCATGGAGGCCTTGGGGCCGTCCCTGAGGACGACGCGGTCCGCCGCCTCGAGCAGTTCGCGCCGGCGGCGCTCGCCGGCTCCCGGCTCCCCGGCTCCGGCCTCCTGGGTGGTCTGCATGACGTGTTTCTCTCCCCGCCCTTGCGATGTGCGTGACGCCCACGCAACGTAACACCCCGCACACCCTGGCGATCGAACCGGCGGCGCTTGACAGTGCTTACCGGCCGGTAACAGACTGTGGCCATCGTTCAGGTTACCGGCAGTAACTCGCGGGGCGGGGCTACCGGGCGGGGCCGTGAGGCCGTGTGCATCAGCTGGAGGGGACATGGCGGAGTTCACCATGGAGCTCAGCGACGACCAGAAGCAGGTCCGCGACTGGATCCACGGCTTCGCCGCCGACGTGATCCGCCCCGCGGCGGCGGAGTGGGACGAGCGCGAGGAGACCCCCTGGCCCGTCATCCAGGAGGCCGCCAAGGTCGGCATCTACTCGCTGGACTTCTACGCCCAGCAGTTCTTCGACCCGACCGGCCTGGGCGTCCCGATGGCCATGGAGGAGCTCTTCTGGGGCGACGCCGGCATCGCCCTGTCGATCGTGGGCACCGGACTCGCGGCCATCGGCGTCCTCGCGAACGGCACCGAGGAGCAGATCGGCACCTGGATCCCGCAGATGTACGGAACTCCCGACGACGTGAAGGTTGCCGCTTTCTGCTCCTCGGAGCCGGACGCCGGCTCCGACGTCGGCGCGATGCGCACCCGGGCCGTCTACGACCAGGCCAAGGACGAGTGGGTGCTCAACGGCACCAAGACCTGGGCCACCAACGGCGGCATCGCCAACGTCCACATCGTCGTCGCCGTGGTCGACCCCGGGCTCGGCACCAAGGGCCACGCCTCCTTCATCGTCCCGCCGGGCACCCCGGGCCTCTCGCAGGGCCAGAAGTTCAAGAAGCACGGCATCCGCGCCTCCCACACGGCCGAGGTGGTGCTGGAGGACGTGCGCGTCCCCGGCTCCTGCCTGCTCGGCGGCAAGGAGAAGCTCGACGAGCGGCTCGCGCGGGCCCGCGAGAAGGCGAAGGCGGGCGGCGAGCGGGTGAAGAACGCCGCCATGGCCACCTTCGAGGCCTCCCGGCCCGCGGTCGGCGCGATGGCGGTCGGCACGGCCCGCGCCGCGTACGAGGTCGCCCTCGACTACGCGAAGACCCGCACCCAGTTCGGGCGGCCGATCATCGACAACCAGGGCGTGGCCTTCCAGCTCGCGGACATGCGCACGCAGATCGACGCGGCCCGGCTGCTGGTGTGGCGGGCCTCGTGGATGGCGGTCGCGGGGAAGCCCTTCACCGCGGCGGAGGGCTCCATGTCGAAGCTCTACGCGAGCGAGGTGGCCAAGAAGGTCACCGCCCAGGCGGTGCAGATACTCGGCGGCAACGGCTTCACCCGGGAGTACCCGGTGGAGCGGATGCACCGCGACGCGGCCATCTACACGATCTTCGAAGGGACGAGCGAGATCCAGCGCCTGGTGATCGCCCGCACCCTCTCGGGGATGCCGATCCGCTAGCCGCAGGACGTGAGGGGCCCGCTCGCGGGAATCCTCGCCCTGCCCCTCCGGAAGGGCCGGGCGAGGCGGCCGCGGCCCGTGTGATCCTGGCCACTCCCGGGGCTCGGGGGGTGGATGGGTTGCGTTGATCGTCCTGGTTTGCCGGGGGCATGGGCCGCGGGATTGCGGGGCGGTGGGCTCCGCGTGCGCACGAGAAGATCCCGACGGCCGGCATGAGCGCATGGTGAGCGGGCATACACACCTTGAACTCGACCTCGAAAACGGGTTCCGTCCGGCGGTGGCGATCGGTAATACTCGCCGCCACCGTGGATCGCGGAATCGACCGGGTGACCACCGGCCCTCCCGCCCCACACTGCGAGGAGGTGCGCCATGTGCTCCCACCAGCCCCCCTGCCCGCCCGCCGACAGCGCCGACCGTGACGCTGCCCGCACCGTGGCCTTCCATCCCGAACAGGGCTGGAGCCTGCTCTGCAACGGCGTGGTGGTCTTCGACGACACCGGGGAACTGCTCCCCGAAGGCCGGACGGTGGAACCCCGTCGCCCGGCCCTGGTCTGAGCGAGGAGGCAGCATGCGCCAGCAGCTGATCCGCAAGCCCGTCCCCAAGCCCGCCCCCCGAGACCTGGACCTGCGCACACCGTCGGGCAGACCCCTCCCGTACTGACGGGAGCCCTCGCCTTACGGCGTCCACCGGCCGCCTCTCAGCCGGTGGGCGCCCCCGCGCCGCCCCGGAACGCGGTCTCGTACGCCGCGTCGCCGATCGCCGCCCTGGCCTGCCGTTCCCCCTGGTCCCTCAGGGCCGTCAGGGAGGGCGAGCCCATCTGCGGCCGCCCCACCGTCCGCCACCAGGCGTGCCCCGTGCCCAGCAGCCGCGCGGCCAGTTCCCCGTCGCCCAGGGCCGCCACCGCCGCCGCCAGCATGTCCAGCCCGATCGCGATGCCGAAGCGGTCGTTCAGCAGCCGCTTTCCCGAGAGCATCGCCCGTACGTGCCGGGCGGCCTCCCCGTGCTGGCCGAGCCCGAGCGCCGCGAAGGCCAGCACGTAGTCCGCGTACGCCCGCAGCCAGCGCTCGCCCAGCTCCACGCAGGCCTCGCGCAGCCCACGGGCCTCCTCGGCGGCCTCCTCGAAGCGCCCCAGGTCGCACAGGGCGTACGAGCTCACCAGCTGGCACAGCAGCCGCCCCGCGCCGCCTCCGGTCCCGCCGCGGCCCGCCCGCGCCCGGGGTCCCGCCAGCGCGAGCGCCCGCGCCGGGTCGCCCGGCATCAGGAGGGACACCGACCGCAGGTAGGCGGCGCGCTGGCGCCCCTCCGGATCGCCGAGCCCGTCCGCGGCCCGCACGCAGGCGAGGCCCGTCAGCCGGGCCGCCCCCAGGTCGCCCTGGAGCAGCATCGTCAGCCCGAGCGCCCACAGCGCCTGGGCGTGCGCGGCCCCCGTCGGCGGGACCTGGGCCAGGGCCCGCTCCAGGAAGCCCCGGCCCTCCTGGAGGTGGCCGCAGGAGAACCAGAAGAACCACAGGGCCCCGGCCATCTCCAGGGCCGCGTCGGGGTCGGTCCCCAGGAGGTGTTCCAGCGCGGTGCGCAGTTGTGCGTGCTCGGAGCTCATCCTGCGGTACCAGTCCACCTGCCCCGGCCCCATCCACCCCTGTTCGGCGGCCCGGGCGAGGGCGGCGTACCAGTGGGCGTGACGGTCGGCGACGGCCCCCACCTCGTCCAGCTCCTCCAGCCAGTCGTGGCCGAACTCGCGGATGGTGTCCAGCATCCGGTAGCGGGCCCCCGCCCCCCGCTCCCGGGACCGGCGCACGACGGACTTCGCGACCAGCCCCTCCAGCAGCCGTTCCACCCGCGCCGCGGGCAGCGGTCCGCCGGCGCACACCGTCCGGGCGGCGGCCGCGTCGAAGTCCCCGGCGAACACCGACAGCCGGGCCCACAGCAGCCGTTCCAGCGGCTCGCACAGCTCGTGGCTCCAGCCGATCGCGGTCCGCAGGGTCCGGTGCCGGGCCGGCAGGGCGGCGCCGGTGGTGTCCGAGAGCACCTCGAAGCGTGCGCCCAGCAGCTGGGCCATCCGCTCCAGCGTCCACAGCCGCAGCCGGGCCCCGGCCAGCTCCAGCGCGAGCGGGATGCCGTCGAGGCGGCGGCAGACCTCGGCCGCGAGGGCCGCACGGACGGGGTCGGCGAGGGCGGCGGCGGCCTGCGGGGCGGCGGCCAGGGCGCGGGCCCGGAAGAGGGCGAGGGCGTCGCTGTCGGGGCCCTCGCAGGGCAGCGGGCGGACCTCCAGGACGGTCTCGCCGGGGGAGCCCAGCCGCTCGCGGGAGGTGACCAGCACCGTCAGTCCGGGTGCGGACTGCAGGAGTTCACCCACCAGGTGCCGGACGGGGGTGACCAGGTGCTCGCAGGTGTCGAGGACGATGAGCAGCGTCTTGTCGGCCATCCACGCGCACAGCTCCTCGTCGAGGGACTGCGCGGCGTGGGGAGCGGCGCCGATGGCCAGGCCGAGGGCGTGGGCGAGGGTGGTGGTCAGGAGTCCGGGGTCGCGCAGCGGGGAGAGCTCCACCCACCAGACCCCGTCGGGCCGGAACCGGCCGGGGCGGGCGGCGGCCCGCAGGGCGAGCCGGGACTTGCCGACTCCGCCGACCCCGGTCAGGGTGACCAGTCTTCGCTGGTCCAGCAGGCCGTCGAGGCGGTCGAGTTCGGCCTCGCGGCCGAAGAAGCTCGCCGTTTCCGGCGGTAGGTTTCCCGGCACGGCGCCAGATTCTGACGTATCGCCGCCGTCGGCGGCACCTGCCTGACCGTGGTTGACCGAGTACTCACCGAACACGGATGTATTGTGCGCGATCTTCTTTGCGGGGCGTGCCGTTCGGCCCGGATCGGTGCCGGCGGGCCGGCCGGCGGCCGTCAGCCGGGGAGGGTGATCCGGCGTTCCTCGGAGAAGGCCCCCCAGGTGCCGTCGGGCAGGCGGGCGCGGAGTTTCAGGGTCCAGGCGGTCCCGGCCGGCTCGGTGGTGGTGAGCCGGTAGGAGGCCCGTCCCCGCGGTACGGCTCCGGCGCCGAACTGGATGACCGTGACGGGCCGGTCGTTGACGTAGAGCTGGTACTCGGCCGTCTCACGGCCCGTGTCCGGGGCGCTCCAGCCCAGGTCGACGGTGCCGGGGGAGGCGGTGGCCGTGAAGCCGCCGGGCGCGGTTCCGGGGCCCCGGGCGGGATCACCGGGGGTGGTCACGGCCACCGCCGGCCCGTCGGGGGAGCTGTTGTCGGAGCCGTCGCGGGCCCGGACGGTGAAGGAGTAGGCGGTGCCCGGCTGGAGCCCGGTGAGGGTGGTGGAGCCCTCGGAGCCGCCGGTCGTGTGGATCCGGACCCCGCCCTGGTAGACGTCGTACGCCGTCACGCCCGTGTCGTCCGTCGCGGGGGTCCACTCCAGGCGGACCGCCCGGGGGCCCTCGGGGCGGGCGGCGGTGGTGGGCGGCGCGGTGGGCGGCAGGTGGTCCTCGGCCCGGGCGGCGGGGGTGGTGACCCGCGCGGCGGCGCTCGGGGCGGAGCGGTTCCCGGCGGCGTCCCTGGCCCGGACCGTGAACGCGTAGGCGGTCTGCGGGGCGAGGCCGGTGACGTCCACCATGGTCTTCTCGGCGGGGAGTTCCCGGACGAGCCGGCCGCTCTGGAAGACCTGGTAGCCGGTGACCCCGTCGGCGGGCGGGGCCGTCCCCCACATCACGTGGACCGAAGTGGCGCTGCCCGCCTGGGCGGTGAGCCCGCCGGGGGCGTGCGGAGGACGGGTGTCCCCGTCGGCGCCGCACGCCGTCAGCGCGGCGGCCAGGCAGAGGGCGAGGCCGGCGCGGGCCGTCCCGGCGCGGCGCGGGGCCGTGATGGGTCGCACGGGGTGCCTTCCTCGTACGTGCTCTCGTAAAGGTCCAGACATGTATGGCACGGGTGGGGCGGCCGGACAAGCCCCCGGTGGCCGGGAATCGGCGTCCGTATGGCCGGGTTCGTCACTTTCTGATCTCGTCTGGCATTATTGCGATCAGTTTGCAATAACGGATGATCTTGAACAGGGATGTGCACAGCGTGACGGCCCGGACCGTACGGGGAGCCGCGGGCGCGGCGTTCACCGCCGCACTCATCGCGGGCGTGACGGCCTGCTCGAACCCCTCGGCCCCCGCCCCGGCCGACACCGCCGTCGTCGCCATCGCCACCGAACCGGAGACCCTCAGCCCGCTGCTCGGCTACGGCAAGGACGGCAACTCCAAGGTCTTCGACGGACTCCTCGCCCACGACGCGGACATGAAGCTCAGGCCCGCGCTCGCCGAGGCACTGCCGCAGGTCTCCGCCGACGGCCGCACCTACACCTACAGCCTGCGCCGGGGCGTGAAGTTCAGCGACGGAGAGCCCTTCTCCGCCGAGGACGTCGAGTTCACCTACCGCACCATCCTCGACCCGAAGACCAACAACCCCTCCAGGACCGAGCTGGACGCGATCGAGAGCGTCGCGGCCCAGGGGGCGGACCGGGTGGTCTTCACCCTCAAGTACCCCTACGCCCCCTTCGCCGAGCGGACCGTCCTGCCCATCGCCCCCGAGCACGTCGCGGGCCCGCAGGACGTCAACAGCGGCGAGTTCACCACCAGGCCGGTGGGCACCGGCCCCTACGTCCTCACCGGCTGGTCCCGGGGCGAGAAGCTCAGCTTCAAGGCCAACCCCGGCTACTGGGGCGGCGAGCCCGCCGTGAAGAAGCTCACCATGGCCGTCGTCAAGGACGACGACGTCCGCGCCACCCGGCTGCGCTCCGGCGAGCTCGACGGGGCCGTCCTGCCCCCCCAACCTCGCCCGCGGCTTCGAGAAGGACCGCACCAGGAGGATCCACACGGCCAGGAGCTTCGACTACCGCAACGTCACCCTCCCGACCCACCACCCGGTCACCGGAGACGTGGCGGTCCGCCGGGCGCTCGACCTCGCCGTCGACCGCAGGGCCATGGTCGACACCCTGCTGGACGGCGCCGGCAAGGCCGCCTACGGCCCGGTCCCCACCGACAGCCCCTGGTTCGCCCCCGGCACCGAGCGCCCGTACGACCCCGGCCGCGCCGGGCGGATCCTCGACGAGGCCGGCTGGAAGACCGGCGAGGACGGCATCCGCGCCAAGGACGGGGTCCGCGCCTCCTTCCCGCTCTGGTACACCTCCGGCGACAAGATCCGCCAGCACCACGCGCTCGCCTTCGCCTCCGACGCGAAGAAGGCGGGCATCGAGGTCAGGACCGAGGCCGGGACCTGGGAGGTCATCGAGCCCCGGATGAAGACCGCCGCCGTCCTCGCGGGCGGCGGCTCCCCGGCCGACCCCGACTTCGACCAGTACCAGCTGCTGACCTCCTCCCTCGCCGGCGACGGCTTCAACAACATGGCCCGGTACGACAACCCGGCCGTCGACCGCGCCGTCGCCGACGGCCGCACCGGCGGCGACCCGGCCGCCCGCAAGGCCGCCTACGACACCGTGCAGCGCGAGCTCGCCCGGGACCCCGGCTACGTCTTCCTCACCCACATCGACCACCTCTACGTCCTGGGCGACCGGTGGGAGGGCCCGTCCACCCAGGTCGAGCCGCACGACCACGGCCTCGGCTCCGGCCCGTGGTGGAACGTGGAGACCTGGAAGCCGAAGCAGAAGTGACCCCCCGCCTCCCGAACCTGCCGTGGGGGCCCATGGGGCGCATGGCCGGGCGGCGGCTGCTGGCCGCCGTCCCGGTCCTGCTCGCCGTCACCCTCGGCGTCTTCACCGTCGCCGGACTCTCCCCCTTCGACCCCGTCAAGGCCTACGCCGGCACCGCCGGACTCACCGCCTCCGGGGCCGAACTCGACCGGCTGCGCGCCAACCTGGGCGTCGACCGCCCGCTCCTCGCCCGCTGGTGGGAGTGGCTCACCTCCGCGCTCACCGGCGATCTCGGCGACTCCGCCGCCTTGCGCCGGCCCGTCGCCGACGCCATCGCCGAGCGCCTCGGCTGGTCCGCGCTGCTCGCCGGCTGCGCCTTCGCCGTGGCCGTCCTCGTCGGCACGGGCCTCGGTGTACTCGCCGCCCGCCGCCGGGGCGGACCGCTGGACCGGACCGTGAGCGGCCTCGCGTACACCCTGGAGGCGGCCCCGGCCTACTGGCTCGGGCTCCTGGCCGTCTGGCTGTTCTCCGTACGGCTGGGCGTGCTGCCCTCCGGCGGACTCACCGACGCGGCCGCCGACACGGTCACCCCCGGCCAGGTCGCCTCCCACCTGGTGCTGCCCGCGCTGGTGCTCGGGACCTCCCAGCTGCCCTGGTTCTTCCTCTACGTGCGCCAGGGGGTCGCCGACGCCCTGGACGAGGACCCCGTACGCGGGGCCCGCGCGCGGGGACTGTCACAGCGCCGGGTCCTGCTCGGGCACGCCCTGCGCTCCGGGATGCTCCCGATGCTGACCCTCATCGGCTCCCGGGTGCCCGAGCTGATCACCGGCGCCCTCCTCGTGGAGACCGTCTTCAGCTGGCCCGGCATCGCCGCCGCCACCGTGCAGGCCGCCACCTCGGTGGACTTCCCGCTGCTGGCCGCGCTGACCGTCCTGGCCACGGCCGCGGTCCTGGCCGGCAACCTGCTGTCCGACCTGCTGTACGGGCTCGCGGACCCGAGGGTGGGATTCGATGGCTGACCCCGGAACCCCGGTGGTCTGGCGGACGCACGGTCCCGGCCGCCGCTCCACCCGCGCCCTGCGGGTACGCGCCTCGGCCGCCGTGGCGCTGCCGACGGCCCTGGCCGTGCTGGTGGTGCCCCCGCTGGTCCTGCTCGACCAGCAGGCCGTCGACTTCTCCGCGAAACTGCTGCCGCCCTCCTGGGCACACCCCTTCGGGACCGACGACGTGGGCCGGGACCTGCTGCTGCGCTGCGTCTACGGGCTGCGCGTCTCGCTGCTGGTCGGCCTGGTCGCCGCGCTCACCGCCACCGTGATCGGCACGGCCGTCGGCGCGGCCGCCGGGGCCCTGGGCGGCTGGACCGACCGGCTCCTGATGCGGGCCGTCGACACCCTCTCGTCCGTCCCGCACCTGCTGCTCGGCGTGTTCGTCGTCGCCCTCTTCCGGCCCGGCGTCTGGCCGGTGGTGGCCTCGGTGGCGGTCACCCACTGGCTGTCCACCGCCCGGATCGTGCGCGCCGAGATCCTCTCCCTGCGCGGCCGGCCGTACGTGGACGCGGCCGTCTCCGGCGGGGCCTCGCGGTGGCGGGTCGCCGTCCGGCACCTGCTGCCCGGAGTGCTGCCGCAGGCCGGGCTGGCGGCGGTGCTGATGGTCCCGCACGCCATGTGGCACGAGTCCGCCCTGTCCTTCCTCGGCCTCGGCCTGCCCGCCCACCAGGCCAGCCTCGGCACCCTCGTGCAGGGCGGCCGCGGCTCGCTCCTGGCCGGCGACTGGTGGCCCACGCTCTTCCCGGGCCTGCTGCTGATCCTCCCCACCCTCGCCGTCGCCGGTCTCGCGGGCGCCTGGCGCGACCGCCTCAACCCCCGCCGAAGCACGGAGGCGACCCTGTGACCCGCCGCGACCCCGCACCGCCCCGCGCGCCCGAGGCCGACGAGGCGTGCGTGCTGCGCGTCGACGGGCTCTCCGTGCGGTTCCGCACGGCCGGGGGCCGGTACGTGGAAGCCGTCACCGACGCCGGCTTCCGGCTGGGGGCGGGGGAGTGCCTCGTGCTCGTCGGCGAGAGCGGCTGCGGGAAGTCCGTGCTGGCCTCCGCCCTGCTCGGGCTGCTGCCCGGCAACGCCGAGACCACCGGCTCCGCCTTCCTCGCCGACGGACTCGACCTGCTCGCCGCCGACGAGGACACCCTGGCCCGCACGGTACGGGGCCGGCGCGTGGGCCTGGTCCCGCAGAGCCCCGCCGCGCACCTCACCCCCGTCCGCACCGTCCGCTCCCAGCTGGAGGAGACCGTCCGGGAACTCACCGGCATCCGCTCCCGGCGCGGAGTCGCGGAGGCGGCCGAAGCCGCCGCAGCCCGGACCGCCTTCCCCGCCGACCACCTCGACCGCCACCCCCACCAGCTCTCCGGCGGCCTCGCCCAGCGCGCCGCCACCGCCCTCGCCCTCGTCGGGGACGCCCCCCTGCTGCTCGCCGACGAGCCGACCACCGGCCTCGACCGGGACCTCGTCGAGCGCACCGCCGACCAGCTGCGCGCCCACACCCGGGACGCCGGCCGCGCCCTGCTGATGATCACCCACGACCTGGCCGCCGCCCGGCGCGTCGCGGACACGGTCGCCGTCATGTACGCCGGCCGGATCGTCGAACTCGCCCCCGCCGCAGCCTTCTTCGACGGACCCGGCCCCCGCCACCCCTACTCCCGCGGGCTGCTCGACGCCTTGCCCGAACGCTCCTTCACCCCGATCCCGGGTGCCCCGCCCGAGCTCGGCGACCTGCCGCCCGGCTGCGCCTTCGCCGCCCGCTGCGCCCTCGCCGACGCCACCTGCCGGACCGTCCGGCCGACGCTCACCGAAGGGGCGGCCTGCCACCGTGCTTGAGCTGAGGGGCATCACCACCGGCTACGACCGCCGCGGCCCCGTCGTCCGCGACGCCCACCTCGTCCTGCGCCCCGGCGAGGCCCTCGGCCTGCTCGGGCCCAGCGGCTGCGGCAAGTCCACCCTGGCCCGCGTCGCCGCCCTGCTGCACCGGCCCGACCGCGGGACGGTGGTCCTCGACGGCCGCGCGGTGCCCGGCTTCCGGCACCGGGCCCCGCGCTCGCTGCGCACCGCCGTCGGCGTCGTCTTCCGGCAGCCCCGGCTCTCGGCGGACCCCCGCCTCAGGCTGCGCGACCTCGTCGCGGAACCGCTCCGCGCCACGGGCCGGCGCGCGGAGGCGGCCGCGGCGGTGGACGCCCTGGCCGAACGGGTCGGCCTCGGGGCGGACCTCCTCGGCCGTCACCCCCACGAGGTCAGCGACGGCCAGCTCCAGCGCGCCTGTCTGGCGCGGGCGCTGGTGCTGCGGCCGCGCTGGCTGGTCTGCGACGAGATGACGGCGATGCTCGACGCCTCCACCACGGCCGCGCTGGTCGGCGTGGTCGAGGAGTACCGGAGGGAGAGCGGAGCTGGCCTGCTGGCCGTCGGGCACGATCCGGTGCTGCTCGGCCGCTGGTGCGACCGCACGGTGCACTGGAGCGACATCGCCCGCGGTTGACCGACTGTTGCGCCTTCATGAATCCGACTGGGCGCCGATCACCCTCGGACCCGACGGAACGGCGTACGTCGGCGTGTCCAACGGCATCGTCGCGGTCCGCGGCGGCGGCTGACGCGGACGCCGGCCGGGCCCCCGCCCGAGGAGGGGCGGGGACCCGGGGCGCCGCGCGCTATACGGCGGACTCCAGCCGGCGCCCGGGCTCGCGCTCCTGCGGGTCCCGCGGCCCGGGTGCGGCCGGGGGAGCGGACCGCACGAGGTCGAGGCTGGCCTCCAGGTCGTCCAGGGCCAGGCGGGCCGCGGCGATCCGGTCCCGGACCTCGTCGGCGGCGTCCGTGTCCCGCTGCGCCCGCTCGCGCGCCCTGGCGTCGGCCTCCTCCATCTCCCGGGCCTCGTCGAGGGAGTTGAGGACCACCCCGATCAGTACGTTGACCAGCACGAACGAGGCGAGCAGCGCGTACGAGGCGTAGTAGAGGATGCTGAACCGGGAGATCTCCAGCCCGGCCCGGACGGCGTCCGTCAGCCCGTCCAGGGTGGTCAGCAGGAACAGGGTGAGCGCGGCCCGGCCGATCGAGCCGTAGTGCTGCGGGTCGGAGTGGGCGAAGCAGACCCAGCCGACCATCGCGTACACGTACACCACCAGTGCGCCGACGAACAGGAAGCTCGCCGTGCCCGGCAGGCTGCGCCCCACCGCGAGCAGCAGGATGCGCAGGTGCGGGAGGAAGCGGGCGGTGCGCAGCACGCGGGCCAGGCGCAGCAGCCGCAGCACGGTGGTGTTCGAGCGCAGGAACGGCAGGAAGGCCGAGGCCACGATCAGCAGGTCGAAGATGTTCCAGGGGTCCCGGAAGAATGCTTTCGGCCGGTCGGCGTAGGAGCCCAGGCGCAGCACCATCTCCAGGGTGAACAGGACGAGGCAGCCGTCCTCCGCCAGTTGCAGCAGCCGGCCCTGCGAAGCGGCCAGGCCGCTGTACGTCTCCGCCCCCATCAGTCCCGCGTTGACCAGGATCACGATGAACACGCCCATGCCGAACGAGGGGGCCTCGGTGATCCCCCGGCAGCGGGCTGCAAGTCTCCTGCGGCCGGACCCGGCCTGTGTGGTGTCCGTCATCTCGCTCCTCGTACTCGTGCTCGCGCGTACCGCCCGGACCGGCGTCCGGCGGACCGGCGCGCGGCGCGGGCGCACGAGCCGGTCCGCCCTTCTAACGCCCCGCGGCCGAACGGGTTTCAGCTGCTGCGGCCCGCTGCGGACCCGCCCGGGGGCGTAAGCCCGCGGGCCGATGTCCGTACGGAGCGCGGTCGTTACGGTCAAGGCATGAACACGACAGCGCTGCGAGCGCCACATGGAACGGACACGGGAGGGCGGGCGCGGACCGCCCTCATCGACGGGGGCGGAGCCGTCCTCCACCTCCTCACCGCCGGACTGCTCCTCGGCTCCGGCCCCCAGAACACCGGGCCGGTGGCGGCGGCCGTGCTCCTGCTCGCGCTGAGCCTGCTGGCCGGGCTGCTCCGGCGCCGGACCCTGGCGGCGCTGGCCCTGACCGTCCTCGCCGGCACGCTCGTCGCCTTCGGGTCCGTGGGGCCCCACGGACCGGACCGGCTGCTCGTCTACCTCCCCGTGGACCTCGTCCTCGGCCTCGTCGTGGCCGCGCGCCCCCGACGGCAGGCGATCGCCGCCGGCACCGCCGTCGCGGTGGTGCAGGTCCTGGCCGTCGGACTGCTCGCGCCCGGTTCCACCCTCGTCGGCGCGCTGCTGATCTCGGTCCTGGCCCTCTGCACCTGCTGCATGGCCGGCCTGCTGGTGCGCCAGCGGCGCGTCCACGCCGGGGAACTGCGGGCCAGGGCGGTGACCGAGGCGGTGACCGCCGAACGCCTGCGCATCGCCCGCGAGCTGCACGACATGGTCGCCCACAGCATCGGGGTCATCGCCATCCAGGCGGGGGTGGGCAGCCGGGTCATCGGGACCCGGCCCGAGGAGGCGCGCAGCGCGCTCGGCGCCATCGAGAGCACCAGCCGGGAGACCCTCGCGGGCCTGCGCCGGACCCTGGTCGCCCTGCGCCGGGCCGAGCCCGAGCAGGACGCGGGCCCCGCCCCGACGGGGCCCGCGCCCGGAGTCGCCGACCTCGACGCCCTCGCGGCCTCCCTCACCGGCTCGGGCGTCACCGTGGACGTGTGCCGGACCGGCGAGCCGCGCCGGCTGCCCCCGGACATCGACCTGGCCGTCCACCGCATCGTGCAGGAGGCCCTCACCAACGTCGTCCGGCACGCGGGCGGCCGCGCCCGGGCCCGGGTGACCGTGGACTTCGGGGAGGAGGAGCTGCGTGTGGAGGTCGTCGACGACGGCGGGGGAGCGGCCGTGCGCCCCGGCCGGCCCGGCTTCGGGATCACCGGCATGTACGAGAGGGTCGGCCTGCTCCACGGCCGCTTCAGCGCCGGCCCCCGCCCCGAGGGCGGATTCCGGGTCGCGGCGGAACTCCCGCTGCCCGCCGCCGACCCGCTGGAGGGGCCGTGACGCCGGCGCCGGTCCGCGTCCTGCTCGTCGACGACCAGCCGCTGGTCCGCTCCGGGCTGCGGGTGCTCATCGGCGAGACCGCCGACCTGGAGGTGGTGGCCGAGGCCGGCACGGGCGAGGAGGCCGTCGAACGGGCCGCCGCGCACGGACCCGACGTGGTGGTGATGGACATCCGGATGCCCGGCATGGACGGCATCGAGGCCACCCGCCGGATCACCGGCGGACCGGCCGCGCCCCGGGTGCTGGTGCTGACCACCTTCGACGAGGACGAACACGTCTACGGGGCGCTGCGCGCGGGCGCGAGCGGCTTCGCGGTCAAGGACATGGCTTTGGAGGACATCCTCGCGGCGATCCGCGTGGTCGCCGCCGGGGACGCACTGATCGCCCCGGGCGTCACCCGCCGCCTGATCGCGGACTTCGTCCGCGGCCCCGGCCCCGGTGCGGAGCGCACGCCGGGACGGGCCCCTTGGGCGGGGGCGGGCATCACCGACCGGGAACGCGAGGTCCTCACGCTGGTCGGCAGGGGCCGGTCGAACCAGGAGATCGCCGAGGAGCTGTTCATCTCCGTCGCCACCGCCAAGGCCCATGTGGCACGGCTGTTCGCCAAGCTGGGCGCCCGCGACCGGGTCCAGCTGGTGATCACGGCGTACGAGATGGGGCTGGTCTCCCCGGCAGGCTGAGCGGGCCGAGCGGGCCGAGCGGGCCTGGGCCGGAGGGGCCCGGGCTCAGGGCGCGGAGCCGTCGGCGCGGCCGGCCTCCCGGGCCGCCCACTCCACCCGGTCGCGGTGCTCCCGCCACCAGGCCGTGTCGCCGGGGGGTGTGCACGCGCCGTCGACGCGCAGCCCCGTGGCGGCGTCCACGAGTTCGCGGACGATGTCGGCGTGCCCGGCGTGCCGCCCGGTCTCGGCGATCATGTGCACCAGGCTCCGGTGCAGGGTGGTCTCGTTCCGGGTCCCCCACGCCACCCGGCCGACGGAGCCGAGGTCCAGCGACTCGATCGTCCGGTCGGAGTGGGCCCACACGGTGCGGTAGAGCCCCGTGATCTGCTCGCGTGACTCCTCCGGGGTTGGCCCACAGGTCCGCGTTGGGATCGGCGGCTCCCGTGATCCACAGCCCCGGCGCCTCGAACGGCCTGCCGAAGGTCGCGCCGAAGTAGAGGACCTCGGCACTCGGCAGGTGCTTGACCAGGCCCAGCAGGTTGGTGCCGGTGGGGGTCAGGGGGCGGCGCACGTCGTACTCGCCGAGCCCTTCGAGCTTCCACAGGAGGGCCTCGCGGGCGTCCTGGAGGTACACCCGCAGGTCTTCTTTGGGATCAGGTCCGGTCATGGGGCGAGTCTGCCGGGCGGAGGACCGTCGGCCATCCGGTCTTCGGGCCGCCGCCCCCACGCCCACGCCGGCTGACGGTCCCCGCGGACGCGAAGACGGCCGGGCCGGGTCCCTCGGGGACCCGGCCCGGCCGTCGTACGCGCGGGGAGGAAATCAGGAACGCTTCTGCGCGTCCTTCTCCGCCTTCTCCGCCCGCTTCTCCTTGATGCGCACGGCCTCCTTGCGGACCTCTGCCTGGGTGGCGCGCTCCTTCTGCAGCCACTCCGGGTTGTCCTGCTTCAGGGCCTCGATCTGCTCGGTGGTGAGCGCCTCCGTGATCCCGCCGCGCGCGAGGCCGGCGATGGAGACGCCCAGCTTCGAGGCGACCACCGGGCGCGGGTGCGGTCCGTTGCGCCGCAGCTCCACCAGCCAGGCGGGCGGCTCGGCCTGGAGTGCGTTCAGCTCGGCGCGCGAGACCACGCCCTCCTGGAACTCTGCGGGGGTGGCCTCGAGGTACACACCCAGCTTCTTCGCCGCGGTCGCGGGCTTCATCGTCTGGGTGCTCTGGTGCGACGTCATGCTCCAAGGGTATCGAGCATGTGCGCGGTCTCCGACCACGCCCGGTAACCTTGCGGGGTGACAGGCTCGGATGCATCCCCTTCCTTCCGGCTCGCCTACGTCCCGGGAGTCACACCCACCAAGTGGGTGCGGATCTGGAACGAGCGGCTGCCCGACATCCCGCTGACCCTGGTCGGCGTGACCGCCGGCGAGGCGTTCGCCGCGCTGCGCGGCGGTGACGCCGACGCCGGGTTCGTCCGGCTGCCCGTGGACGGTCCGGACCTCAGCGCGATCCCGCTCTACACCGAGACCACCGTCGTCGTGGTCCCCAAGGACCACGTGGTGGCCGCCGTGGACGAGGTGTCCACCGAGGACCTGGCCGACGAGATCGTGCTGCACCCCCTGGACGACGTCCTGGGCTGGGAGACCCCGCCCGGCAAGCCGGCGTTCGAACGGCCCGCCACCACGGGGGACGCGATCGAACTGGTGGCCGCCGGCATCGGCGTCCTCGTCGTCCCGCAGTCCCTCGCCCGCCTGCACCACCGCAAGGACCTCACCTACCGGACGGTGACGGACGCGCCCGCCTCCCGGGTGGCGCTGTCCTGGCCGGAGGAGAAGACCACCGACATGGTCGAGGACTTCATCGGGATCGTCCGGGGCCGGACGGTGAACAGTTCGCGCGGCCGCCAGGCCACGCCCCCGCAGCCCAGGCAGGAGCGCAAGGCCGCCCCGGCGAAGAAGACGGGCGGCAAGCCCCGGACAGCCGGGAAGCCGGCGGCGAAGTCCGGCGGCAAGCCGACCCGCGGCGGCGCGGCCGCCCCCAAACGCGGCAAACCCCGCCGCCGCCCGTAGCCTACGGCGCCGGCGGCCGGGCCGGGCCTTCCGGCGCCGGACCGCCCGGCTCCCCGAGGGACGCCGGTTCGCGGAGGGTGACCAGCCGGTAGGCGGGAGCGCGCTTCGGCCGGCGCTCGCCGCCGCGCAGCCCCCGCGCCTGCCGGACGGCCGCGTCCACGAGCGCGGCCACCAGCGGGTTCGCCCGGCGCAGCCGCAGCAGCTGGTCGGAGCGCAGGCCGACGATCGCGGCGGCCGCGCCGACGTGCCCGCCCCGGGCCACGGACTGCAGGAACAGCCGCAGGCCCAGCGCGCCGATCCGCCCCCGCGCCGGCCCCCGGTGCGCCGCGGCCAGGGCCGTCGCCGCCGCGAGTGCGGCCTCGAAGGCGGGGTCCTGGCCCCGCCACCCGGCGAGCAGCGCCTCCGGGATCCCGGCTGCCGCGGCGCAGCCCGCCGGGCCCAGCCCCATCGCGGCCGCGTGCACGGCGCGGGCGCGGCGGTCGTCGTTCTCCGCCTGCAGATCGGGGTGCGGGTCGAGCGCGGCGGCCAGGGCCCGGTCGACCTCCTCGGCGGCGGTGAGACCCGCCACCAGGTCCCGGGCCCACTCCCGGCGGCGCTCCGGCTCGTCCTGTGCCCGCTCGTCCACTGTCCGTGCGCCTCCCGCCCGGCTCCTCCGGGTCTCCTGGTCCCATTGTGCGGCCGCGGCGGACCCGCGCGGAAACGTCCCGGCAGGCGGCCGGTCCTCGCGTTGCGCGGCCGGGAGCGGGCGGGCAGGGTCGGTGGGGCGACTCCCCCGCAGGAAGGTCGGACCATGCCCATCGCCACCGTCAACCCCACGACAGGCCAGACCCTGCGCACCTTCGACGCGCTCGACGCCGACGGCATCGAGCGCTGCCTGGACGAGGCCGCGCGCACGGCCGCCTCCTACCGGCGGACCACCTTCGCCGAACGCTCCGCGCTGCTGAACCGCGCGGCCGGCCTCCTGGAGGCCGAGGCCGAGGACGTCGCCCGCACCATGACCATCGAGATGGGCAAGCCGCTGGCCGCCGCCCGCGCCGAGGCGGCCAAGTGCGTCAAGGCGATGCGCTGGTACGCCGCCCACGCCGAAGGCCTCCTCGCCGACGAGCACCCCGCCGACTCCGACGTCCGCGACGCGGGGGCCTCGTCCGTCCGGGTGCGCTACCGGCCCCTCGGGGTGGTGCTCGCCGTCATGCCGTGGAACTTCCCGCTCTGGCAGGTCGTGCGGTTCGCGGCGCCCGCCCTCATGGCCGGGAACGTGGGCCTGCTGAAGCACTCCTCCAACGTCCCCCAGACGGCGCTCTACCTGGGCGGCCTCTTCGAGCGGGCCGGCTTCCCGCGGGGCTGCTTCCAGACCCTGCTGATCGGGTCGGGCCCCGTCGAGGGCATCCTGCGCGACCCCAGGGTGGCCGCGGCCACCCTGACCGGCAGTGAACCGGCCGGGCGGGCGGTGGCCTCGGTCGCCGGGGACGAGGTCAAGAAGACCGTCCTGGAACTCGGCGGCAGCGACCCGTACATCGTGATGCCCTCCGCCGACATCGCCCGCGCCGCGAAGACGGCCGTGACGGCGCGGGTGCAGAACAACGGCCAGTCCTGCATCGCCGCCAAGCGGTTCATCGTGCACACCGACGTCTACGAGGAGTTCGCCCGGCTCTTCACCGAGGGCATGGCGGGACTGACCGTCGGCGACCCGATGCAGGAGTCCACGGACGTGGGCCCGCTGGCCACCGAGGGCGGCCGCGCGGACGTGGAGGAGCTGGTCGACGACGCCGTCCGGCACGGGGCCACGGTCCTGTGCGGGGGCCGGCGCCCGCCCGGGCACCCGGACGGCTGGTTCTACGAGCCCACCGTGCTGGCCGACGTCACCCCGGCGATGCGGATCGACCTGGAGGAGACCTTCGGGCCCGTCGCCACCCTCTACCGGGTGGGCAGCCTCGACGAGGCCGTGGAGCGGGCCAACCACACGCCGTTCGGCCTGAGTTCGAACGTCTGGACCCGGGACGGCGACGACCTGGAGCGGTTCGTCCACGAGCTGGAGGCCGGCGGTATCTTCGTCAACGGCATGACGGCCTCCCACCCCGCCCTGCCCTTCGGCGGCGTCAAGCGGTCCGGTTACGGGCGGGAGCTGTCCGGGCACGGCATCCGGGAGTTCTGCAACATCACCACCGTGTGGCAGGCGGCGGATCCGGCCTGAGCGTCACGCCTCCATGAGGCCCTGGACATGGTCGGTGA
Source organism: Streptomyces sp. NPDC001373 (assembly GCF_042895815.1). Lineage (NCBI taxonomy): Bacteria > Bacillati > Actinomycetota > Actinomycetes > Kitasatosporales > Streptomycetaceae > Streptomyces > Streptomyces sp. NPDC001373. The sequence goes on along the minus strand of NZ_JBIAWQ010000016.1, from coordinate 35,734 downwards.
TCATGTCCAGGAGCCCCGCAGCCGCCTTCTCGTCGCCGAGGACCAGCAGGGCGAGGGTCAGCCCGTCCGTCATCGCGGCCAGGTAGCCGGCCAGCACGCCGACCGGGACCCGGGGCCGCAGGCCGGTGTCGCGGCCCAGCTGCCGGATCAGCTCCTCGTACGTGTCGCGGTACAGGGTGTACTGGCGGCGCGCCAGGTGCTCGAACCCCGGCTGGCGCAGGGCGTACTGGGTGAGCTCGTACGTCAGCATGTGCTCGCCGGGCTGGGCGCACACGTGGTCCCAGTACGCCTGGAAGCCCGCCCGGATCGTCTCGCGCAGGGTGGGCTTCGGGCGGATCGCCTCCCTGACCACCGTGATGTAGTGGGCGGTGATCGTCTCGATGACGGCTTCGAGGAGGGCCTGCTTGGAGTCGAAGCAGTAGTGGAAGACGCTGAGCGACACCCCGGCCTCGGCGGCGATCGACCGGGTCGTGGTGCGGGCGACGCCGTCACGGGTCATGGCGCGGATCGCGGCCTCGGTCAGCTGTGTGCGCCGCTCCGCGGACGGCATCCGGGCCATGGGACCGGGAACCCCTCTCGTTCACGAGGCCGGAGCGGGGGCCGGCCGGTCCGGCCGGCCCCCGCGCCTCAGCTGCTGAAGACGCCGACCTCGTGCAGGGAGTAGCCCCACTGGGTGGCGCGCTGGACCCCCTGGACGCGGAGGTAGCGTGCCGTCACGCCGTCGAACCGGGCCGTGTCCAGGCCACCGTCGCTGTCGGTCGTGGACCAGACGGTCTGCCAGTCCGAGCCGTCGGTGGACGCCTCGATCCGGTACGCCTTCCCGTACGCGCGCTCCCAGTCCAGGGTGACGCGTCCGATGCGGTGCGCGGAGCCGAGGTCGATGCGCAGCCACTGGTTGTCGTTCCACTCGCTGGCCCAGCGGGTGCCGGAGTCGCCGTCCACGGCCCGGGCGGGGGAGTAGTCCACGAAGGGGTTCCACCACTCCGAGGTGGACGCCGAGGCGGACGCGCCGGTGGCGAGGTTGACGCTGCCCTGGTGCTTCTCGGACGCGCCCCAGGTGGTGAGGTAGGACTCGGCGCCCTTGAACAGGTCGTCGACCACGTCCTGGCCGCCGACCAGCCGGATGTCCTCGATCCAGTCGGGGACCAGCCCGTAGTGGGCGGCGCCGTCGGTGTTGAGGTCCCAGGTGCGTTGCCCGGCGGTCTGCCGGTCGATGACCGAGCCGCCGTCGGTGCTGCGGAAGGGGTACTTCACCGGGTTCGGGGTGTTCGCGCCCCGGGGGCCGGGCCAGCCGCCGACGCCGTTCATGTCGGTGCCGTAGCCGTAGCCGACGTGGTACTTCTCGCGGAGCGCGTCCGTGCGCTTGGCCTCCGCGCTGAACGCCTCGGAGCCGCTCATGTACTGGGCGGCGAAACCGCCGAGCTTGTAGAGGCGCTCGGTCCAGCCGAGGTCCATCCAGCTGTGCGAGGAGATCACGCCCGGGTACGACTCCGACTCCAGGATGTCGAAGGCCCGGCCCGCGGCCTTGACGCTCATGTGGTCGACCTCGAGCATCATCTTGCGCTTCATCATGCCGCGCACGGCGTACTCGCCGAGTTCGGTGAGCCCACGGGTGTTGCACCGGGCGCCGGCGGCGTACGTGGGCACCGCCACGCCCGCCGGGAGCTCCTTCTGCGCCGCGGGAGCGGGGGCCAGGCCGATCGGGTTGTCCTTCTGCGGGCCGGTGCACTCCTCGGTCTTCCAGAAGGTCCCGGTCGACAGGAACTGGCCGACGTTGATCGCGGTGCCCAGGGCGCCCTCGTCGAACCGCACGCCGCACAGGGCGTTGTCGAACTTGTGGCACAGGAACATGCTGCGCACGCCCAGCTTGTACAGCTCGTCCAGGCCCCGGTCGATGTCCTCCTTGGAGCACTGCGCGACGTCGAGGATCTGCTTGCAGCCAAAGGGCTCGGAGGTCTCCACGCCCATGACGACGGCCAGCTTGCCCTGCTTGATCACCTCGCGGGCCTGGTCGGAGCCGGTGACGATCCGGAACCAGCCCTTTCCGGGGCCGCCGTACATCTTGTCGATGAACGCCTGCATGTCGTACGTCTTCTGCGCCTCCAGGCGGATGGCGGTCATCTCGTCGCAGCCGCGGTCCTTGAAGAAGTAGACCGAGCAGATCACCCCGTTGGTGACGAGGTCGTTGACGAGGACCCGCTGGCCGCCGCGCCAGGCCCGTTCGACCCAGGCGTAGTAGTTCTGCTGGTGCGTCAGCGAGTCGTGGGCGGGCCAGTCCTTGAAGGTGGGCCAGCCGTTGGGGTCGTGCTTGCCGTCCCCGCCCTTGGTGATGAAGTCGAAGACGGCGAGGGTGCCGTCGGGGTAGTGCTCGGGGCAGTCCTTGAGGGCGTCGGCGACGCCCATCTCGGAGAAGGGCTTGCCGCAGATCAGCCGGCCGCCGAAGCCCTCGTTGGACATCAGGTGGTCGTGGGCGTCGACGAAGCCGCGGACCTTGCCCTGGGCGTCGGTGCCCTTGAAGGGTTCCCCGGACACGTTGATGTCGGAGTCCGGCTGCGGCCGGGCGGTGGGGTTCCACCAGCCGGGATCGGCCGCGGAGTCGGCGAGGGAGGCGGGCGCGGGCCCGAGCACCATCGCGAACGCGGCGATCAGGAGCGAGAGGAGCGCGAAGGGACGCCGGCGCCGGTGGCGCGGGCGTGGGGGAGGGTGAGGGGTCAAGGTGATCACTCATGCCTTCGGTCGGCGGAGAGCGCGGTCGAATCAAGGCATGATTTGTCATGCCCCGCACAACAGAGGGCATGAGAATCGCTACTGGCGCGTAAGGAGTCAAGAGTCCGGGACGCTTGACCTGATGGGCCGTCGGATCCCGGCGGACGCTCAGGGGTGGAACTCCTGGAGGAGGCCAAGGGGAACCGGCCCGTCGGCGAGAGCCCCCGCACCGACGGTTTCGAGCCAGCCCGATTGACGCGGCGCGGCCGTGGCGTGGCCGGTATACGGCGAGACGGCACGGCCCGGCTCCTAGAGTCGGCCGCATGAGCGAATCGAACGACAGCAGGGGTTTCGGAGCGCACTCCCGGCGCGGGGTGCTGAAGGCGGCCGTCGTGGGGGCGGGGGCGGTGGCCGGTGTCGGGGGCGGCGGGGGCGTCGGGCACGCCGATGAGCGGCGCTGCACGGCGCCCGTGTTCGTCCTCGTGCACGGGGCCGGCAGCAATTCCTACGGCTGGGCCCCCGTCCTCGCCGAGCTGGGGCTGCGGGGGCACAAGGCGGTCGCCGTCGACCTGCCCGGGCACGGGCGCGGGGCGTACTACCCCGCCTCCTACCAGACCCCGCAGAACCTGGAGGCGCTGCGCACCGAGCCCTCGCCCCTCGGGAAGGTGACCCTGGACGACTTCGCCGAGCACGTCGTGGGCGTCGTACGGCGTGCCTCCCGCCTCGGTTCCGTGGTCCTGGTCGGCCAGAGCATGGGCGGGGCGACCCTCAACGCGGTCGCCAACCGGATCCCCGAGCTGATCTCCCACCTGGTGTACGCCTCCGCGTTCTGCGCGACGCGGCACACCTCCGCCACGCACCTGATGTCCACCCCTGAGGCCTCCACCAGCGCCCTGTTCCGGCTGGAGCCCGTCAGGACCCCGCCTGAGCTGGGCGTCAACCGGGTCAACTGGCGTTCCGGCGACCCCGCCTTCTTCGCGGCGGCCAAGGACGCGCTCGCCGCCGACTGGCCCGACGACGCCGTGCGGGCGCTGATCGCCACCCTGGAGCCGGACGAGTCGACGGCGATCGGGAACGCCGACTCCCGGGGGCTCCCGGAGACGTGGGGGCGGGTGAAGCGCACGTTCCTGCGCTTCACCCGGGACCACTCGATCCCGCTCGCGCTCCAGGACCTGATGATCCGTGAGGCGGACGAGACCACCCCGCGCAACCCCTTCCGCGTCCGCTCCCTGGCCGCGCCGCACGCCGGACCGCGGGACGCGGCGGTGTGGGCGGACGAGCTGGAGCTGGCGGCCGGCGCCTGCCGCTGACCCGGCCCCGGCGCGGGCGCGCGGGGGCCGGCCGGTCCGCCTATCGTCGAGGTATGAGCGAGACCGTGGTCGTGTACGAGTACGACCGGCCGGGCGGCGAGGGGTCCGTCCTGCGCGTGCACGCGGCGCCCGCCGCCCCGGGCCGCAGCTCCGTACGCGGCCCCCGGACGCTCTGCGGCAGGGACACCTTCGCCATGGAGACGGCCCCCCGGCAGCCCTCCGGGGAGCCCGGTGCGCCCTGGTACCCGCAGGAGTACGCGGACCGGGTCTGTCCCGCCTGCGCGGACGCCGCAGGGTAGGGCGGGCGCAGGGGGGTCAGCGGCCCGGGGCCATGTCGTACGTGACCCACATGGTGCGGGTGGCCACCTGGTCGTACTTGGACCGGGCCCGGTGGTTGTCGTCGGCGGTGATCCACCGGACGACGCTCCAGCCGCGCTCCGCCGCGCGCTCGCGCAGGGCGCCGAGCAGCAGGTCGGCCGCGCCGCAGCCGCGGTGTCCGGGGGCGACGAACAGGTCGTCCAGGAAGCAGCCGGTCGTCGCGGACAGCGGGCGGGCGAAGGGGCGGTAGTGGGCGAGGCCGACGAGCCGGCCCTCGGCGTCCTCGGCCACCAGGGCGCCGACCTCGTGCGCGGGGTCGTTGATCCAGGCCCAGACGGTCCCCGCGGCCTCCTCGGTCTGCTCCACCCCGTAGAAGTCGGCGTAGCCCCGGTACAGGGCGCGCCACTGGGCGAAGTCCCCGGGCTGGGCGGCACGGACCAAGATGTCGGACATGTCTGGGATCTCCTGGGATCGGGGCTCGGGAACCGATCATGCCGGAGCGCCCGGCGGCCCGTGATGCGCCGCCGTGTCCAAAGCCGGGCCGCCGTCCTGACGCCGTGGACAGGGGCGGACGCGGTGGAGCCCGGTCCGGCGGGTCGCCGGGCCGGGCTCCTGGACGGTGCCGCGGGTCGGTCAGCTCACCCGGAGGGTGACGTCGTCGACCACGAAGGAGGTCTGGAGGGACTGGTCCTCCACCCCCTGGAACCGCAGGGTGACGGTCTGCCCGGCGAACTGGGAGACGTCGTAGCTCCTGAGCACGTAGCCGGGTCCCGCGTCCACGTTGGACAGGGTCTCCAGGGTCTGGCCGCCCACCGATACGGTGAACGTGTCGTAGACGGTGTTCTCGGTCTCGTCGGTGTCGATGTGGAGGGAGAAGGCGAGGCGGGCCGAGGAGCAGCCGGCCGGGAGGGTCAGCGACTGCGAGGCGCTGTCGGTGCGCGGGGAGCCCCAGCCGTTGAGCCACGCCATGAAGGCGCCGCCGTGCGGGGTCTCGCCGGCCTGGTTGGTGATGACGCCGGAGGTGGCGCTCCAGGGGGCGGCGCCGTTCTCGAAGCCGCCGTTGGCCACGACCTGGGCCGGGGTGCAGCTGCCGCCGCCCCCGCCGATGGCCAGCGTGTACGTGGTGCTGTGGGTGGTGGAGCCGGTGCCGGTCACGGTCAGGGTCGCCGTCCCGGGGGCGGTGCCGGCGGCCACCTGGACGGTGAGGGTGGAGGACTGGCCGGACTGCACGGAGGACGGGCTGAGGGTGGCGGTGACGCCGGCCGGGGCGCCCGAGACCGTCAGTGCGACGTTCTGCGGGCTGCCGCTGACGGTGGCGGTGTTCACCGTCGAGGTGACGCTGCCGCCCGGCGAGGCGGTACCCGCGGCGGGGGAGGTGGAGAGGGAGAAGTCGGAGGCCGGGGCGGTGCCGCCGACGGCCTGCTTCCAGATGGCGTAGGCGACCCCGTCGGCGCTGCGGTCCAGGACCGTGGCGTTGATGTTGCCGGGGGTGTCGCAGGAGCTGTGGTAGCAGGAGTCGTACGCGGCGTTCGCGGTGCCGCCCCACTTCGCGGCCTGCGCGGAGGTCTTGCGGGCGCTGGCGCCGGCCGCGTAGCCGGAGGTGGGGATGCCGGCCTGCTGGAAGGAGTAGTCGTCACTGCGGCCCTGGCCCTCGGTGTTCTCCTCGGGGGCGAGGTTCAGCGAGGTCCAGTACGCCTTGAGGGGGGCGGCCGTGGTGGAGTTGACGTTGTTGATGAAGTAGCCGCCGTTGGGCGAGCCGACCATGTCGAAGTTGTAGTAGCCCTTGATGGCGGCGCGCTGGGCGCTGCTCAGCCCGCCCACGTAGAACTCGGAGCCGTTGAGGCCCTGCTCCTCGTCGGTCCACCAGGCGAAGCGCACGTGCTTGGTCATGGTGGGGTTCTTCTGGGCCAGCACCAGGGCGTTCTCCAGCAGGGTGGCCGAGCCGGAGCCGTTGTCGTTGATGCCCGGGCCGGCGGAGACGCTGTCGAGGTGGGCGCCGAACATCACGGTCTGGTCGTCGGGGCCGCCGGGCCAGTCGGCGATCAGGTTGTTCGACGGGTAGGTGCAGGAGGTGCAGGTCTGCTCGGCGACGGTGTAGCCGACGGCCTGGAGCCTGCCCTTGATGTAGGCGAGGGACTGGGTGTGGCCGCCGCTGCCGGCGCGGCGGTTGCCGCCGTTCTGCGTGGCGATGGTGCCCAGCTGGTTCAGGTGCGCCTGGATGTTGGCCGCGCTGATGTCCGGCGGGGTGGCGGGGTCGGGCTGGCCGCCGCCGACGGTCAGGGCGTAGTCGGCGGTGTGCGCGAGGGAGGCGCCCTGGCCCTTGACGGTGACCGTGGCCGGCCCGGCGGCCGTGGCGGAGCTCGCGGACAGGGTCAGGGTGGAGGACTGGCCGGACTGCACGGTGGCCGGGTTGAAGGAGGCGGTGACCCCGGCGGGCAGGCCGCTCGCGGTGAGGGTGACCTGCTGGGCCTGGCCGGTGGTGGTGCTGGTGGCCACGGTGGTGGTCACCGAGGCGCCCTGCTGCACGCTGCCCGACGCGGGGGCGAGGGTGAGCGAGAAGTCGCCCTGGCCGCTGGGGGTGCAGGTGGGGTCGCCGGACTGGGCCGGCACGCTGATGGCGTCCCAGGCCGCCTTCGTCCTGGTGAACAGGTCGCAGGAGGCGTCGAGGGTCTTCGCGGAACTCAGCGTCGCCGTCCGGTACTTCTTGTAGGACATGCTGCTGGTCTTGAGCAGCATGCCGCCGTAGAAGATCTTGCCGGCGTTCTGCACGCCCACGCCGGTGACCGTGGACTGGTTGCAGGTGCTGCTGCCCGGCTTGCCGCCGCCGGGGTTGCTGCCCTCGGCCAGCAGGTAGAACCAGTGGTTGAGGGGGCCCGCGGCCGCGTGGACCTCGGTGCCCGGTATCGCGGAGCTGTAGCAGGACGGGTCGTTGTTGACCGCGGAGGGGTTGTACATGTTCCGGATCGGGCCCCGGCCCTGGAGGTTGATCATCTCGCCGACGGTGTAGTCGGGGGTGTCGTACGGGGCGGGCTCGTTGGCGTACGCCTCGGTCAGCGCGCCGAAGATGTCGCCGGTGCCCTCGCCCAGCCCGGCCTCCTGGCCGCTGGCGCCGCCGGGGGTGTTGGTGTCGATGGCGTGCCCGTACTCGTGGCCCACCACGTCGATGCCGGCGATCCACTCGTTGGCGCTGTTGTGGCCGATGGTGACCGAGCTGCCGTCCCAGTACGCGTTGAGGTCGCTCAGGCCGACCTTGCCCGGGAAGCTGCGGCCGTTGCCGTCGACGCCGTTGCGGCCGAGCCACTGGCGCAGCATGTCCCACTGCTTCTGCGCGGCGAACATGAGGTCCGTGCACCCGGTCTCCTTGGAGGTCGGGTTGCCGGTGCCCCAGGAGTCCGAGGACTTCGAGAAGACGGTGCCGCTGCTGTAGTCCGCGCAGCTCAGACCCGGGCGGTTCGGGTCGCGCAGGGAGTAGGTGCCGCCGGAGGCGGTGGTGTCGATCGTCAGCGGGCCGGGACCGTTCCACTCGCTGCTGCCGCTGCCCGCGACGACCTCGTCCCAGCGGTCGACGACCTTGCCGGTACGGGCGTCCACGAAAACGTGCAGCCGGCTGGGCGCCGACTTCGTCGACCCGGTCAGGACGGTCTCCCAGGCCAGCACCGGCCTGTCGTCCTTGAGCCGGACGACCAGCCGGCTGCTCTCCACCCGGTCCACCCGGGCCAGTTCGGCCCGGGACGAGGACTCGGCCGCCTTGGCGGTGACGGTCGGGGTGGTCGCGACGTCGATCACGGTCGAGGAGGCCGACTGGAGGGCGCGGACCCTGCCCTCCCCGTCCGCGAGGACGACCGCGTCGCCGCCGACGACCGGCAGGCCGCGGTAGCTGCGCTCGTACGCGACGGAGAACAGGTCCTGCACCCAGGGGGTGACCAGGCGGCGGTCGTACTGCTGCTGCGGCTGGTTGACCAGGCTGTCGAGGCCGCTGCGGACGGCCGCGTCCGCGGCGGCCACGGCCCGGTCGGCCCGCGAGGGCCGGGGCGGTACGGGATCCGGCTGCTGCGCGGCCGACGCGGTGCCGGCCAGCGCTCCGGCGAGGCTCGCGGTCAGCGCGAAGGCCGCCACGGACGCCGTCCATCTGGTGGGCTGCACGAGTCCACTCCGATCGTGTGTGGGGGGTGTCTGGCTTGCGCCGTCGCCGAGTATGAGCGTGGACATGGCGAGATTGGGACATCCCTGCGGGCATAGGGCCCGGGTTATGGTGCCGCGCGGTGACGCTTCGTAAGCTGCCTGGATGCAGCTGGAGTTGAGGCACCTGCAAGCCGTCTGCCGGATAGCGGAAGCAGGCAGTCTGGGCGCGGCCGCGCGCCGGCTCGGGGTCTCCCAGCCTGCGCTCTCCGCCCAGTTGCGCAGGATCGAGCGGGTCACGGGCGGCGAGCTCTTCGTCCGCGGCCGCAGCGGGGTGGAGCCCACCCCGCTGGGCCACTTCGTCCTCGCCAAGGCCCGCCGCGTGCTGGGGGAGATGGACGCCCTGGGGGCCGAGGCCCGCGCCCTGTCGGCGGACGCGCCCCTGCGGCTCGGCTGCATCCTGCTCGTCCTCCTGGACGGCCTGCTCGCCCGCACCGACCTGGCCCTGTCCGGGCGGGAGGTGGCGGTGGACCTGGAGACCTCGGTGACGGCCCTCGTGCGGATGCTCGGCGCCGGCCGGTACGACGCCGTCGTCTACGGGGAGGTCAACGACTACGAGGTCCCCCTGCCCGGCGGAGTCCAGGCCCGCACCGTCGTGCCCCGGGAGCCGTTCTGCATCCGGATGTCCGCGCGCCACCCCCTGGCCGGCCGCACCCGGCTCGACCTGGCCGACCTGGCCGGCGAGCAGTGGATGACCCTCGTCCAGGACGACGACGGCGGCCCCGAGGCCCTGATCGAGGCCTGCGCCAGGGCGGGCTTCACCCCCTCGCTGCGCTACCGGATCACCGACCGCAAGATGCAGCACGACCTGATCGCGGCGGGCCGGGCGATCTCGCTGAGCCAGCCCACCGCCCCCGCCGTACCGGGCACGGTCATGCGGCCCCTGGCCGGCACCCCGGTCACCGGCCGGATCCGGCTGGCCTGGAACCGGTCGTCGGTCTCCGCGCACCAGGCGGAGCTGCTCCACCGGGCGGCCGTGGAGGCGTACCTGGCGAACGTGGACAACAACGCCTTCCACCGGACATGGTGGGACGCCCACCCGGAAGCCCACCCGACCCTCGGCTGACCTCCGCCGCCGCCTCGCCTCCGCCCCCGCACCCCCGCCGCGCGCTCACGCGCTGTGCGCCCCTGATCGCGGGCGGTTGCCCCGCCACCCCCGCAGAGGACGCCGGGCCCGGTCGGGTTAGCATATGAGCGCCGCCTAGCTCGAAAGATAACTCTGTGACTGTCAACGAGGACTCGTTCAGCAACTGGAAGACCCGCGAGGAGATCGCGGAGTCGATGATCCCGATCATCGGGAAGCTGCACCGCGAGCGGGATGTAACGATCCTGCTGCACAGCCGCTCCCTGGTGAACAAGTCGGTGGTCAGCATCCTCAAGACCCACCGGTTCGCCCGGCAGATCGACGGCGAGGAGCTCTCGGTCACCGAGACCATGCCGTTCCTGCAGGCTCTCGCCGCGCTCGATCTCGGTCCGTCGCAGATCGACATCGGCATGCTCGCCGCGAACTACAACAGCGACGACCGCGGCCTGTCCGTGGCCGACTTCACCGCCGAGGCCGTCGCCGGCGCCACCGGCGAGAACAAGCTGGAGGGCTCCTCCGGCCGCGACGTCGTCCTCTACGGCTTCGGCCGCATCGGCCGCCTCGTCGCCCGTCTGCTCATCGAGAAGGCCGGCTCCGGCAACGGCCTGCGCCTGCGCGCCATCGTCGTCCGCGGTGGCGGCGAGGCGGACCTGGTCAAGCGCGCCTCGCTGCTGCGCCGCGACTCGATCCACGGCCAGTTCCAGGGCACGATCACGGTCGACGAGGCGAACAGCACGATCATCGCCAACGGCAACGCGATCCGCGTGATCTACGCGAACGACCCCTCCGAGGTCGACTACACGGCGTACGGCATCAAGGACGCCATCCTCATCGACAACACCGGCAAGTGGCGCGACCGCGAGGGCCTCTCCAAGCACCTGCGCCCCGGTATCGACAAGGTCGTCCTGACCGCCCCGGGCAAGGGCGACGTCCCGAACATCGTGCACGGCGTCAACCACGACACGATCAAGCCGGACGAGCAGATCCTCTCCTGCGCCTCCTGCACCACCAACGCGATCGTCCCGCCGCTCAAGGCCATGGACGACGAGTACGGCGTGCTGCGCGGCCACGTGGAGACCGTCCACTCGTTCACCAACGACCAGAACCTCCTGGACAACTACCACAAGGCCGACCGCCGCGGCCGCTCCGCGCCGCTGAACATGGTCATCACCGAGACCGGCGCCGCCTCCGCCGTCGCGAAGGCGCTGCCCGACCTCAAGGCGCCGATCACCGGCAGCTCGATCCGCGTCCCCGTCCCGGACGTCTCGATCGCCATCCTCAGCCTGCGGCTGGGCCGCGAGACCACCCGTGACGAGGTCCTCGAGTACCTCCGCGGCGTCTCGCTGCACTCGCCGCTGAAGCGTCAGATCGACTTCACCACCGCCCCCGACGCCGTCTCCATGGACTTCGTCGGCTCGCGCCACGCCTCGATCGTGGACGCCGGCGCCACCAAGGTCGACGGCGACAACGCGATCCTGTACCTCTGGTACGACAACGAGTTCGGCTACTCCTGCCAGGTCATCCGTGTGGTCCAGCACGTGTCCGGCGTCGAGTACCCGACCTACCCGGTCCCGGTCGCCTGACCGTCCCCCGGGAGAGCGTGCGCTCCGGTGCCCCGTCGACTTCGGCCGACGGGGCACCGCTCCGTTTCATCCGTTTTCATCCGTTCCCTAGGATGGTCAAGTGACCGACACCGCACTTCCCCCCTGCCCCGAATGCTCCAGCGCGTACGCCTACGAGATGGGCGCCCTCCTCGTCTGTCCCGAATGCGGGCACGAGTGGCCGCTCGCCGCGGCCGAGGCCGACGCCCCGCAGGAGCGGGTGATCAAGGACGCGGTCGGCAACGTGCTCGCCGACGGCGACACCGTGACCGTCGTCAAGGGGCTGAAGGTCAAGGGCCACCCGACCGGCATCAAGGCCGGCACCAAGGTGCGCAACATCCGCCTCGTCGACGGCGTCGACGGCCACGACATCGATTGCAGGATCGAAGGGTTCGGCTCCATGCAGCTGAAGTCCGGCGTGGTGAGGAAAGGCTGATTTCTGACTGACATCCCGCTCGTTTCCGCCCCCGTCCACCCCTGGTGGCCGGGGGCTTTTCCCTGCCCGGACCGGCCATGGGCGGAAGGAATCAGGCCGCCGTGGCCGGATGACGTGGAATCGCGTCCAGGAGCGGCGGGATTTCCCTTGTGTTCGAGCCAAACCCCGCACGGCTTCGGAAGCGCGGCCGGATCCCGGCTCTAGCGGCCCTTCGCGCCCTGGGTGATCCTGAGAACCGGGTCGGCCGCACCAGTGGCCGGATGTGAGCGATATCCGGCCGGACCGCAACCCGACGAAATCCGGCATTCCCTTCCGCCGCCCGCGCCGTTGCGCAGGCCTGCGGAATTCCGCCCCGTGCACCTTTCGGCTTTCGCTTCCAACTGAGGGAGACACACATGTCCGACACCGCGCGCACCCCCGAATTCGGCTTCGAGGACCTCGACCTGGACCTCGGCGACCTGACCGTCACCGCCATGCGGGACACGGTCGCGCTGCCCGAGGGCGGCGCCTCGTCGGGTTCCTGCTCCTGCCAGGCCTCCTCCTCCTGCAACAAGCCGCCGGTCATGGACTCGCCGTTCATCGGCTGACGACCCGCACCGCCGGCACCCGGACCATCGGCCTTCCACCAGAGGAGACATCCATGACACCCGGAAACCACACGCCCGGATTCGGCTTCGAGGACCTCGACCTGGACCTCGGCGACCTGACCGTCACCGCCATGCGGGACACGGTCGCGCTGCCCGAGGGCGGCGCGTCCTGGGGCTCGTGCTCGTGCCAGGGCTCGTCGTCCTGCGCGCAGCCGACCAGCCCGACCCCCGTGTAACCACGGACCGCCCACGACGCAGACCCGCTTCCCGCCGCGCCCCGAGCGCGGCGGGAAGCCCGCGCCACCACCCACAGGACGGGGACACCAGCATGCAGCAGCCACACGGCACGCCCGCCGGGGCCGGAGCCGACGCCCACCGGGTGTGGTCCGCGCCGTACGCGCTGGTCCGCGCCACCGTGCTGACCCACCCCGCCCAGACGGCCGACGCCGCCGGCTTCCGTGCCCTGCTCGCCCGGCTCCACCGGATCGACCGGCAGCTGATGCGGACCGCCGCACTCCTCTGCGACGACCTGTACGCCAGCCGTGGCGGCCACCCCGACACGCTCCACCGCGACGTGGTCCTCCCGCTGCGCCGCGCCCTGCACAACGGGCGCGAACCACGCCCCGCCCTGCTGGAACGCCTCGGCGACCTCCCGCAGCGCCTTCCCCGGCTCGCCTCCTGGCTCGACCTGCGTACCCGCCGCGCCGCCCTCCTCGCCGAACTCGCCCCCGCCGCCGGACGGGCCCTGGCCGCCGAACGCGGTGCCCTGGCCGCCCTGTGCCGCGAGCCGGCCCTCGCCAAGGCCGTCGCCCTCACGAGCGCAGACCTGCTGCGGGCCGTGCAGCGGGCGGGCACCGGCGCCCAGGACCGCAGGGCCCGCAAGGAGGAGCCCGCCGTCCTGCGCTACGCCCTGAGGGCCAGCACCAAGACCAGCCCGCTCTCCTGGTTCACCGCGGTCGGCTGGGGCCCCCTGTCGGCGGCCCCCGGCCGCACCGTCACCGCCTGGGGCCGGGAGGCCCTGTTCGAGGGCCCCCTGCACGCGGTCGTACAGCCCAGCCGCACCCTGGCCACCGCCCTCACCCTCGCCCTCCTCGACGCCCCGCACCGCAGGGCCGCCCTGCCCCACCGCATCACCAGCACCGCCCGGAGCGCCGGCGGGCGGGTGGCCTACTCCCGCGACCGGACCTCCTTCGCCGGAGGCCGCTACCTCGTGGCCGGCGAGGACGAGGCCGAGCTGCCCGCCACCGGTCCGCTGGGCCTGGTCACCGACCGGGCCGGGCTCCCCGTACCGCTGGAGGAGCTGACCGGGCTGCTGGCCGCCGCCCTGACGGGCGGGGGCGGCGACGGCCGGGCCGCCGCCGCCCGTTTCCTCGGCCGGCTCACGGAGGCCGGCCTGCTGGTGCCCGTTGACCCGGTCCCGCCACAGGACCCCGACCCGCTGGGCCGCCTCGCCCGGTGGCTGCGCTCCCTCGACGGCGCCACCCCCGAGGACCGGGCCGAGGACGCCGCCCAGGCCGACCGGCTCGCCGAGCTCGCCCGGACGACCGCCTCCTTCGCCGACACTCCCGCAGCGGACCGGCCGGCCCTGCTGGCCGGCCTGTCCCACCGCTGGAGCGAGGCGCTGGCCGTCGCCGGACGCCCCGTCCCGGGCGTGTCCGCACCCCTCAGCACCCTCTCCGAGGACGTCGTCGCCCCACGGCCCCTCGACCTCGACGGCTTCCTCGACGCCGGCGACCACGAGACGCTCGGCGAGGTCACGGCGCTGGCGGAGCTCTTCGACCTCGGCCACCTCGTGCGCCGGGTCGTCCGCGACCGCTTCGTCGCCCGTTACGGTGCCGGAGGCCGCTGCCCGGCCCCGTGGGAGTTCGGCGCCGAGATCGCCGACGCCTGGGAGACCGCCGGACGGCTCGCCGCCCTCGACCCCGCCGAGCCACTCCCCGCAGGGACGGACGCGCTGGCGCGCCTGCGCTCCGAGGCGGTGGCCGCCGTCCGGAACTCCCTGGACGCGGACCCCGCGGGAGCCGAGGAGGTCGTCCTGCCCCCGGACCTCCTCAAGGGCCTCGGCGAGCGGCTGCCCGACTGGGCCCTCGCCCGCCCGCTCAGCTACGCCTACTTCCTCCAGCGCGACCCCCGCACCGGGCGGCTGTGCGTCAACCACGTCTACGGCGGCTGGGGCCGCTTCACCAGCCGGTTCCTGGACAGCCTGGATCCGGACGCCACCGCCGAGGTGTCCCGGCAGATCCGGCGCGCCCTGGGCCCCGGCGCCCGCGCCGCCCAGATCCGCCCCGTCGGCGGGTTCAACGCCAACCTCCACCCCCTCCTCGTCCCGGACGAGATCGGCCCCGACCGCCGCTGGGCCTCCCTCGGCGAGGCCGACCTGGAACTCGTCCACGACGAGGCCGACGACCAGGTGCGCATCCGGCTGCGGAGCACCGGCGAACTCCTCGACGTGCTCTACCCCGGCTTCCTCTCGCCCGTCCTGCTGCCGCGCCGCCTCGGCGCCCACCTCGCCGACCAGCCCCACGGCGTGGTCGACCTCCGCCCGCTCGTCCCACGCGGCGCCCTCCCCGCGCCGGGCGGCGGCCAGGTCGTGCACACGCCCAGGCTGCGCCACCGCGACGTGGTGCTCCGCCGCCGGCGCTGGCTGCTGCCGCCCGACGCGCTGGAGCGGCTGCGCGCCGACCTCGCCGCCGGCGGCGAGGTCCCGGCGGAGGCCGCCACCCGCTGGCGCGCCGCCCTGGACCTCCCCGAGCAGGTCTTCCTGCACCCGGCCGACACCGCCCCCACCGGGCGCGCCGCCGCGGACTTCCTGACCCGCCTCGGCCGCCCCAAGCCGCACCTGCTGGACCTGGGCAACGCCCTGCACCTGCGCTGCCTGCACAGATGGCTCTCCCGCCACGGCGGTGGCGCCGTCCTGGAGGAGGCCCTGCCCGCCCCCGGCGGCCAGGACGCCCCGGCCCGCGCGGTCGAACTCGTTCTGGAGGTCTACCGGAGCGGACGGCGGCGATGAGGCGATGAAACGACCCCGGACGACGAAGGAAGGGAGTACGGAGCGGATGCGTCCCGACGACCACGCCCTCGACGTGGTGGCCTATCACCACCACCCCGACAAGGCCCCCCTGCTGCGCGGGGCGCTGCTGCCCCTGGCCGAGGAGGCCGCCGCCGGCGGACTGGCCGCCCACGTGGAACGGCACTGGCTGCACGGCCCCCACCTGCGGCTGCGGCTCCAGGGTTCGGCCCGGCAGGTGGAGGAGGCGGCGGGAGCCGCCACAGCCGTGCTCCGCGACTGGCTCCGCGAGCACCCCTCGCACGCGGACCTCACCGCGGCACAGCTGCTGGAGCGGGCCGCCGAAGCCGGGCGCGCCGAACTCGTGCCCCCGCCCTACGGGCCGATCGAGCCCGACAACACGGTCCGCACCGAGGCCGTCGACCGCTCCTCCGTACGCGCCCTGCTCGGCGCCGACGGCACCGAGCTGCGCGAGGACCTGCTGCGGGCCGGACTCGGCGCACTGCGGGCCGGCGCGGGCTTCCTCGGCGAACACGGCGACGGCGCTCAGGCCCGGATCCGGCTCGCGGTGACCGCCCTCGCCGCGCACGCGGCCGCCCATCCCGGCGGCCTCGCCGGAGGCCACTGGTCGTACGTCTCCCATTTGGAGGACTTCCTCGTCCACGAGGACCCGGACGGCCGGCTGCGGGAGCGCTTCGACCGCCACGGCGAGGCCGCTGACGGGGCGGTGACCGCCCTCGTCGGGCGGATCGCCGACGGCGGCGCGCTCGGCTGGGAGCGGACCTGGGCGGAGTTCTCCGCGGGAGCCCGGCGGCTGGCGCGCGCCCGCCTGGACGCGGGCGCCGACCTGCACGGCTCCGCCCCCGCGTACGCGGCGCGGGCCCTGGCCACCGGAGACCCCGGCACGGCGGAGCGCTACGACCACGACCTCCGCACCCGGTACAGCGAGTTCCACCGGCTGCTGAGCCGCTCCGACCCGCACGGGGCGATGTTCCACGACCCCGAGTACCTGGTGTACCGAGCCTGCACCAACGCCCTGTACCGGCTCCTCGCCATCTGCGACGTCCGCCCGCTGGAGCGCTACCTGGCGGCGCACCTGGTCGTCCGCACCGTGCCGGGCCTGACCGGCAGCGACTGGCGCACGGAGATCGGCGCGGCCGTCGACGCGGTGGAGGGACGGGTATGACCACCCTCGCGCGCCCGGCGACCGTACGCAGGCTCCGTCCCGGGGTGGCCGTGACCCCGCTGCGCGCCGGCCTGCACCTGCGGGGCCGCGGCGGGAACGTCACCCTGGAGGGCAGCGCGGCGCTCCCCGCCCTCTGGAAGCTGCTGGAGGAGCCGCTGCGCAGCGGCCGGCTGGAAGACCTGCTCGACGGCATCGAGCCCGGGTCGGCGCTGCGCGGGGCGGTGGACGTCCTCCTCGGACAACTGGAGGCCCACGGCCTGCTCGTGACGGAGGAGCGGCCCCCGGACCCGGAGCCCCCGGACCCGGACCGGGAACCCGTGGCCCGGTGGCTCGGAGAGAGCGCCGCACGTCCCGGCGCGGCGGCCGCCGCGCTCGTCACCGCCCGGGCCGAGGTGCTGGCCTGCGACCCCGGCGCGCCCCTGGCCCGCGCCGCCGGACGGGCCCTGGCGCGGGGCGGACTGCCCGTCGCCCACACCGCCGACCCGGACCTTCCCCCGGGCCGGGTCCTGCTGCGCGTCCACGGCGCCGGACCGGACCGGGCGGTCGCGGCGGGACGTTCCGGCGGGGGCGGCTACGCCACCGCACCCGGCAGCCCGGCCCAGGCCCGCTCCGACGCGCGGGCCCTGGAGGACCGGCTCGGCCCGGCCGGGGACGGCGCTCCCGCCGCGCTCCTCCCGCTGCTGGCCGGCACGGCGGCGCACCGGCTGCTGTGCGCCGCCGCCGGGCTGCCGGACCCGGCGGCCGAGGGCGGGGACGAGCGGCTGCTGACCGGTCTGCCCGCCGTGCTCCTCGCCGACGCCCGCCCGCTGCGCGCCGACTACCGCACCTGGCTCGGCCCCGAGCGGCTCGACGCGGACCGGTACACCGGCCTCGCCCCCGCGCGGACCCTCGACGAGGCGCTGCGCCGGCTGGACGCCCTCGGCGACGGGCGCTGCGGAGTCCTGCCCGGGCCGGAGCCGGCCGGCCTGAGCCAGCTGCCCGTGCCCCTCGCCTCCTGCGACATCCCGGGCAGGCGGCTCACCGGGGGCGCGCCCCGGCTGGACCTGGCCCGCCTGGAGCTGTTCTGCCGGGCCGCCGAACTGCTGCTGGGCGCAGGGGGGTCCACCGTCGGGGCGAACCCCGGGCACGCCCGGGGGAGGGCCCTGCGCGCGGCGGCCGCCCGCCTCGCCGCCGGGCCGGCCGTGCCGGAGGGGGAGTGGTCGGGGCATCCGCAGGCCCGCCACTGGTGGACGACGCTGGCCGGCCGCCTCGGAGTGGCGGCCCGCCCGGAGGTCCGGCGCGCGGCCCCGGGCGGGGAGGCGTACCACGCGGTCGTCCGCCGGGCCGGAACTCCCGGATCCGCGCCGCTCGGCGAGGCCGTGGAGGCGACCCCGGGCGACGCGGCGGCCTTCGCCGCGCTGGCCGCCGTCTCCGCCGTATCCGCCCGCCCGGCCGGGGCGGACGTCCTGCCCGTCCCGCCCTCGGGCGGGGCCGTCGCCCCCCTGGCCACCGCCGGAGCGCGGATCGCCGCCTGGGAGGACCCCGGCTGGACCAACGGCTGGATGGCGGACGTGGCCCGGCGCGAGGAGCGGCTCCAGAGCGCGCTGCACCGGCTGACCGGCGCCGCCCTCACGGCCGGCGCCCCCGCCTGCGCCTCCGCTCCCGCCCACGCGCTCGCCGTCCGTCTGCGGGCCTTCGGCTTCACCGTCCTGCACGCCGCCCCCGAGGAGGCCCGATGAACGCCCCCGGCCCCCTGGGCTCCCTGCCCGTACCGGTGCTCGGCCCCGAGGCCGCACTGGCCACCACGGCCGGCGGGGCGGTGGTCCTGCTGACCCGGTGGACCCTGGGGCTCGCCGAGGAACTGAGCCGCCACGCCCTCTCCCACCCCGTCGCCCTGGTCCCCGTACGGTTCGACGGCCCGCTGGCCGTGGTCGGGCCGCTGCTGGCGCCGGGCGCGGCGGCCTGCCTGTGCTGCACCGAACGGCAGCGGCTGGCCACGGCGGGCGGCCGGGTGCCCTGGCAGAGTCCGGGGCTCGAACTGGCCGGTGTCCCCTCCCCGGCCCTCACCGCCTCGCTCGGCGCCCTGGTGCGGGACCTGCTGGACGGGGAGGCCGAGGACGGGACCGAGGACGCCGGGGCGGCCGTCGTCCACCTCGTCCACCAGGGCCGCGGCACCTGGTCCACCCACCGCCCGCGCCCCCTCGGAGGCTGCGCCGTCTGCCGCCCCCTGCCCGCCGACTCCGCCACCGCCCCGGCCCCGCTGCCCTCCGCCCCCCGCCCGCTGCCCGACCCGTACGTCCTGCGCCTGCCCAACCCCCGCACCGCCGGCCCCGAGCGCCTGCGGCAGGCGCTGTACGACGAGCGGTTCGGGCCGGTGCGCAGCCTCTACCGCTCCGAGGACTCCGCCTTCTCCCTGACCAGCGCACTCGTCGCCGACGGCCGGCCCGTCGACGACGGCGGGTACGGACGCGCCCGCGACTTCGCCGACAGCGAGCGCATCGCCCTCTTCGAGGCCGTCGAGCGGTACGCGGGCATGCGGCCCACCGGCCGGCGCACCGACCTGCGCGCCCCCTTCGCCGCCCTCGGCCCCGACCACGCCCTGGACCCCGAGCGGCTCGGTCTGCCCGACCCCGCCCACCACGGGCACCCGGCCTCGCCGACCGTCCCCTATACACCGGACCTGGAACTGGACTGGGTGCGCGGCTGGTCGCTGACCCGGCGGCGCCCGGTCCTCGTCCCCGAACACGCCGCCTACTGGGACGTGCCCGGCGCCGGGCGGCCGCGCGTGGTCTACGAGTCCTCCAACGGCTGCGGACTGGGCAACAGCCCCGAAGAGGCCGCGCTCTACGGCCTGTTCGAGATCGCGGAACGCGACGCCTTCCTGATGGCCTGGTACGCCGCGACCCCGCTGCGCCGCGTCGAACCGCCCCCGGAGGACCCGGACACCGCCCTGCTCGCGGACCGCGCCGCCGTGGCCGGCTACCGGCTCCGGCTGCTCGACGCGACCAACGACTTCGGCATCCCGGCGGTCGTGGCGGTCTGCCGCTACGAGGGGTCCCACCCCGACGCGCCCCGGATGTTCCTCGCGGCGGGCGCCCACCACGATCCGCGCGCCGCGATCCGCTCCGCCGTGGCGGAGGTGGTCACCAACGTGCTGGAGTCGCCCGGGCGTTCGCATGCCGAGGACGGCCCGCGCGACCCGGAGCGGCTGCGGCCGATGCTGGACCGGCCCGAGCTGGTGGTGGGCCTGGACGACCACGTGGGGCTCAACTCCCTTCCCGAGGCGGCCCCGCGCCTGGAGTTCCTCTTCGCCGACACCCCGTGCCTCCCGGCCGCGCGGGCCTGGCCGGGGGCGCCGGAACCCGTCGCGGACCTCGGCGACCTGCTCGCCGCCACCGTCGGCCGGCTGGAGCGCGCCGGCCTGGAGGTCGTCACCGTCGACCAGAGCGAACCGGGACTGCGCGACCGGCTCGGCCTGCACTGCGTGAAGGTGATCGTCCCCGGCTCGCTGCCCATGACGTTCGGGCACGTCAACCGCCGCACCCGCGGCCTGCCCCGGCTGCTGGAGGTGCCCCACCTGCTGGGCCGCGCCCCCCGGCCGCTGCGTCACGAGGACCTCGCGCTCCACCCGCACCCCTTCCCCTGACCCGCCGCCCCTCCCTCCCCTCTAGGACCGCAGATGACCACGACCGACCTCTGGCACAGCCACCACGTCTTCCTGCACTCCGGAACCGAGGACACCGACGCCTTCCTGCTCCACGGAGCGGCCCCCCTCCTCGACGGCCTGGTGGCGGCCGGAGAGGCCGACCGCTGGTTCTTCATCCGGTACGCGGAGGACGGCCCCCAGGTACGCGTCCGGGTGCGCGGACTGAGCGCGCCCGCCGCCGAGCGGCTCCCGGGCGAACTGGCCCGTGCCGCACGGCAGGTGCCCTCCGTGCCGGGCCCCTGGCCCTCCTGCCACGGCGAGGTCCGCGCCGTCCCGTACGTGCCCGAGACCGGCCGGTACGGCGGCCCGCGGGCGCTGCCCGTCGCCGAGGAGGTCTTCGCAGACTCCTCCCGGGTGGTGCTCGGGGCCCTGCGGGAGCTCGCCTCCGGGGGCGGGGCGCCGGCCCGCCTGGCGCTCGCGGCGGACCTGGTCCACACGACGGTCCAGGCGCTCGGCATGGACCGGCTCACCGCGGCCCGCTGGCTGCGCGGGCACGCGGCGGGCTGGCGCTGGGTCACCGAGGTGCCGCTGCTGCCCGGCGCCTCCGTGCACAGCCGCGTCAACTCCGTCTACGCCGCCCAGCGTTCCGGGCTGGAGAGGCGGGCGCACGCCCTGTGGGACCGGCTCGCGCAGGGAACCGCGGCGCCCTGGCTCGGAGCGTGGGAGCAGCGGGTCCGCGAGGCCGACGGCCTGCTCCGGGCCGGGCTGGGACGGGAGGCGGCGCCGGACGCGACGGCGTGGATCTGGGGCTCGCAGCTCCACATGCTGCTCAACCGGCTCGGTGTGACCCCCGACGAGGAGCGGGCGGTGTGCCGGCTGGCCGCCCGCACCCTGCTGGAGACCGGAGCGCCGGCGGACTACTTCCCGCCCGGCCACACCGCCCCCGACCGCCAGTACCTGGAGCGCAGCAAGTTCCAGATCGGCCGCAACCAGGACACGGCCCTGCGCACCCTGCCGCCCGAGCCGCCCCGGTACGCCCCGGCCGCGCCCGAGGTCCCGCTGCCCGCCGGCCCGCTGCCCGAGCTGCCGCTGGGCGCCGTCCTCGCCGCCAGGGCCTCGGTGCGCGGGGCACTCGGCGGGCCGCTGGACGCCGCCGGCCTGGGCGCGCTGCTGTGGCACGCCATGACCGACCGGGACGGTCACGAGCGGCCGCTGCCCGAGGGCCCGGCCGAGACCCCGGCCGAGACCCCGGCCCACCGCCCCTACCCCAGTGCGGGCGCCCTGTACACGGCCCGGGTGCGGCTGCTGGTGCTCGACGTCGAGGGCGTCCCGCCGGGCACCTACGACTGCGTGCCCGAGCGCCGGACGCTGCGGCCCGTCGGCCCGGCCCCGGCCGCGGAGGAGATCGCCGCGCTGTCGACCTACCTGTCGCGGCCCCCGACCGACCCGCACTGGATCGGCATCGACGGCGCGCCGGTGGTCCTCGCCCTGTACGCGGACCTGGGCCTGCTGCGGCGCCGCTACGGTCTGCGCGCCCTGCGGCTGGCCCTGCTGGAGACCGGCCACCTCGCGCAGACCCTGCTGCTCACCGGCACGGCCCTGGGCCTGGCGGGGACTGCGCTGGGCGGCTTCCACGACGACCTGGCCCACGAACTGCTCGGCCTGGACGACCTGGAGCAGCCCCTGCAGTACCTCCTGCCGCTGGGACGCCGCCCCACGGGGTGACGCGCTGATGTGAAGGCAGGGACCGGCCGGTGGGCGCCGCCCGCTGGTGCCGGCCGGCCTGCGCGCGGCCGGTCCGGCGCGCCACGTCCTCCACTGTGGGGGCCGGCCGCGCGCCGACCGGTCCGTGGTGCCGAGGGGCGGGAGGAGGGTGATGCTGGGGGGATGGGTGGTGTGCCCAGACGGTGGGTACCGGCGGCCTACGCGGCCTCGGGGGTCCGGGCGGTGCGGGTGGCGCTGGTCGGCGCCTCCGGGTTCTACCTGTTCCTCTACGGCTTCGGCTCGTCCGTGGCCGCCACGTACGCGCTGTTCTCCGCGGTTGCCCTCGCCGGACTCTCGCGGATCCCCGGCACGGGGCCGCAGCGGGCCGCCACGGTGCTGCGGCTGGTCCCGGTGTGCTGGCTGCTGGTCGTGGTGGGCACCTTCCTGTCGGTGCGCACCTGGAGCGCGGTCGCCGGGATGCTCGTCATCGGCTTCGCGCTGACCTTCGCCGCCGTGGGCGGGCCGCGGCCGGCCGGCGCCGGGCCCGGGCTGCAACTGCTGTACATCCTCCCGTCCTTCCCGCCCTACGATCCGGACTCGCTCGGGCTGCGGCTGGTCGGCACCACGGTCGGGCTCGCGCTGCTCGTCCTGGCCGAGCGGTACCTCTTCCCCGAGCCCGCGACCCCGTCCTACCGGGAGCTGGCGGCCCGTGCCGCCGACACCGCCGCGCGGTGCGCGCGGGAGCTGGCCGGCCCGCCGCACGCGCTCTCCTCCTCCGCCGCCCGGCGGGCACGCGAGGACAGTGCCGCGCTCCGGCCGCTGAACGTGCCCGAGGCCGACCGGCCGGCGGGCCCGGGGGTGCGCGACCGGGCCCTGACGCACACGGGCCTGGCCGCACGGGCCCTGCTGGGCCGGCTGGCGGTGCTCGCCGGCCCCCCGGGCGGCGCCGGGGAGGTCCTGCGCGGGGTGGGCAGGCTCGCCGAACGCACCGCCGGCGACCTGCGGCCGCGCACGGCCACCGGCTCCGCTCCCGAGCCCGGCTCCGCTCCCGGGTCCGCCCCCGTGCCCGGCTCCGCTCCCGGGTCCGCCCCCGTGCCCGGCTCCGCTCCCGGGTCCGCCCCCGTGCCCGGCTCCGCTCCCGGGTCCGCCCCCGGGCCCGCTCCCGTGCCCGGTTCCGGGTCCGGTTCCGAGCTCGGTTCCGGGTCCGGGGGCGCGTACGAGGACCTCGCCGCGGCCCGTGCCCGCCTGGCGGCCGCCCCCGCCCGGCCTGCCGTCCCCACCGTGCTGCGGCGGGACGCGGCCGTGCTGGAGGTGGCGGACGTCGCGCTGACCCTGGCCACGGCCGCCGGGCTCGCCGTACGGGGCCGCGCAGCGGCGGACCGGGTGCAGCCGGGGCGGTTCTGGTACGCGCGGACGCCCGCGCCCCTGCTGTGGTGGCACCGGATCCAGGGGCACGCCGGGCGCCGGTCGGTGTTCTTCCAGAACGCGGTGCGGATCGGACTCGCGCTGGCGGCCGCCCGGCTGGTCGCCGGGCTGGACACCCTGCCGCACGGGTTCTGGGCGATGCTGGCGACGCTCTCCCTGACCCGGACCACCGTCGGCGACACCTGGAGCACCATCCGGGTGGCCCTGGCCGGCACCTTCGCCGGCGCCCTGTTCACCGCGGTCGTGCTCACGCTGGTCGGCCCGCACACGGCCGTGTACGCCGTCCTGCTGCCGGTGTGGATGCTCTTCGCGTTCACGGTGGGGCCGGTGAAGGGGGTGGGGTGGGCGCAGGGGCTGTTCACCGTCCTCGTGGCGATGGTGTTCGCCCAGCTGGCGTCGGCGACCTGGAAGCTGGCCGGGGTGCGGATGCTGGACGTGCTGATCGGGAGCCTGATCGGCGGCGTGTTCGGACTGCTGGCCTGGCCGCGGGGCGCGCACAACGAGCTGGGACGGGCGGCGGCGGGCCTGCTGCGCCGGGCCGCCGAGATCGTGGTCGCGACCAGCGCCGCGGTCGCCGCGGGCGGCGCCGGTGCGGCCGCGGCGTCCGGGCGGGGCTACCGGTCGCTGCGGCACGCGCTGATCATGGCGGAGTCCGCGTTCGCGCAGTACCAGAGCGAGCCGGCCCGCTTCGGCGCCGCCGCCCCGCGCCCTCCCGGGCCCGACTGGCAGGCGGCCCTGATGGCCGGGCACCACACCCTGTGGGGCTCGGACCGGCTGACGAACCCGCCCGAGGGGGCCCCGCCGCCGGCCGCCCCCGCGCTGGGCCCGGAGCCGGCCGAGGGGCTGAGCGGGCTCGGGGACCGGGTGGCCGGGCGGATGCTGCTGGTGTCGGCGCACCTCGACCCGGGCGGGGACACCCCGCCCGTGCCGGCACCGCTGCGGGACCCGGCGTACCGGGGGTTCGCGGCGGAGCCGCCCGGTGCCCCCCGCCGTTACTACGCGGCGGTCTCCTGGCTGGACTCCCTGATGACCGACCTGGAACGGGTCACGGCCCCGGAGGGGGAGGCGCGGTGACGGGTCGGCCGGGGCGCGGCCTCCGGCCCGCGGCGCGTTCCAGGGCCTCCAGGACGGTGTCGCGGAACAGGGAGGCGCCGCAGCGGCAGAGCTGGCCCGCCAGGGCTTCGGCGATCCGCTCCCGCCCGGGCGGGGTGCGCCCGTGCCCGGCCCGCCACCGGTCGTGGAACGCCGCCGCCTCGACGACGAACCCCGGGGTGCAGTAGCCGCACTGGAGGGCGTCGCGGCCGGTGAAGGCGCGGGCCACCGGGTGGCCGGCCAGGCCCTCCGCCGTGGTCACCCGCCGTCCCGCCGGCAGGGCGGCGGGGGTCAGGCAGGAGACCCGGGGCTCGCCGTCGACCTGGACGGTGCAGGCCCCGCGACCCCGCCGGCGCAGACCAGCTTGGTGCCGGTGAGGCCGAGCCGGTCCCGCAGCACTTCCACGGCCGCCGGGTCGTCGTCCACGTCCGCCGTGCGCGGGACACCGTTGACCTCGAACTCCATGGGGTGCGCTCCCCAGGTCCGGGAGGCGACCGGCGGGTGCGCGCGCTCACCTTCACCGTCCCTGATATCCCGGCTCCGGGGCCGGCGCCGGGAGCCCGCGCCCGGGGTGCGGCCGGGCGGGTGACGGGGCGCCGGCCCCGGTTTCGAGTCCCGCTCGAGCGTCCAGCCGCAGGCTTACATACCCCCCATGGGTATGCTAACTTGCATCGCGAAGGTACCCCCTGGGGGTATACGACAGAGAAGGGCCAGGGCAATGTCAACCGTCAATCCCCGGCGCTGGTGGGCACTTGGCGTGCTTGCCGCCGCTCAGTTCATGGTCATCATGGACACCTCGATCATCGGGGTGGCGCTCCCCGAGATGCAGAAGGACCTGGGCTTCTCCCAGGGCGAGCTCCAGTGGGTCTTCAACGCCTACGTCATCGTCTTCGGCGGATTACTGCTGCTCGGCGGGCGGCTCTCCGACCTGTTCGGGGCGCGCAAGATCTTCGCCACCGGCTGGGTCGTCATGATCGTGGGCTCGGTGCTCGCCGCGGCGGCGCAGAGCGCCTCGGTGGAGATCGTCGGCCGGGCCGTCCAGGGAGTCGGCGGCGCGCTGATCGCGCCCTCGGCCATGACCCTCCTGATGATGCTCTTCGGGCACAACCCGAAGGAGCTCGGCAAGGCGATGGCCCTCTACGGCGCCGCCGCGCCCGCCGGCGGCACCGCCGGCGTCTTCCTCGGCGGTGTGTTCACCGAGTGGGTGAGCTGGCCGTGGTGCTTCGTCATCTACGTCCCCATCGGCGTGGCCACCCTCGCCATGACCAGGCTCCTGCCCGCCGTGCAGCCCCGCCGCGGCTCCGTGGACGTCCTCGGCGCCATCGCCGTCACCGCCGGGCTCGCGCTCGCCGTCTTCGCCGTCGTCCGCGCCCCCGAGGTCGGCTGGGGCTCCACCGCCACCGTGCTGGAACTGATCGGCGCCGTCGTCCTCCTCGTCCTCTTCTTCGTGATCCAGAAGGCCGTCCGCGAGCCGCTCATGCCGCTCAGCGTGTGGCGGATCCCGCGCCTGGGCTCCGGCAACCTCGCCATGACCCTGCTGGGCGCCGCCTGGATCCCGATGTGGTACTTCCTCAACCTGTACCTCCAGCAGGTGCTCGGCTACGGCGCCTTCGCCTCCGGCGCGGCCCTGCTCCCGATGACCATCCTGCTGATGATCTTCATGACGGCCATCACCGCCCGCCTCATGGGCCGCTTCGGGGCGAAGCCGCTGATCGTCGGCGGCCTCTTCGCCCTCGCCCTCGGCCTGGTCTGGCTCTCCGCGGTCGAGCCGACCGGCACCTTCCTGGTCGACGTCCTGCCCGCCTCGCTCGTCGCCGCGCTCGGCATGGCGCTCGCCTACATCCCGGCGATGATCGCCTCGATGTCCGGCGCCCCGCAGGAGCAGGCCGGCCTGGCCTCAGGCATCGTCAACACCACCTACAACGTGGGCTCCGCCCTCGGCCTGGCCGCCCTCACCGCGCTCGCCACCACCCAGGGCGCCGGCGAGCTGGACAACCTGCCCGCCCTCACCGACGGGTTCGGCTCCGCCTTCATCGCCGCCGCCGCCATCGCGGCTGCCGGCGCGCTGATCACGCTCGTCGCCATGAAGGGCGACAAGGCCGCCGCGGCCCCGGCCGCGGACGCCCCGGCGTCGCGCAACCAGACGGCGGGGGTCTGACGTACGGGGACGCCCCGCGCTCGCCCCAGGGGTCGCCCGACGTCCTCCCCGGACGTCGGGCGGCCCCTTTTCCGTACCCGCACGAGAAAGCAGACCCCGATGAAGGACATCCGCACCCGGGCCGTGCACGTGGCCCACGAGCTTGAAGTCCCCGCGAGCCGGCCGCTGTCCGTGCCGCTCGTCCAGTCCTCCGCCTTCGCCTTCGAATCGGCCGACGCACTGGCGCAGGCCATGGCGGGACCCGACGGGGACTACGTCTACAGCCGCCGCGGCAACCCCACCGTGCGCGCCCTGGAACGCACCCTCGCCGGCCTGGAGGGCGGGGCCTCGGCCATCGCCTTCGCCTCCGGGATGGGCGCCATCAGCGGGGTGCTGCTCGCCCTGCTGCGCCCCGGCGACCGGGTCGTGGCCCAGCGCTGCCTCTACGGGGGCACCTACGCGGCGCTGAGCGACCTGGCGGAGCGCTACGGCATCACGGTCGACTACATCAGCGGTGACGACGTGCCGGAGTTCGAGGCGCTCGTGGGCCCGCGCACCCGGCTGCTCGTCCTGGAGACCATCGCCAACCCCACCGGCCGTGTTCCCGACCTGCCCGGCCTGCTGGCGGCGGCCCGGCGCCTGGGGGTGCTCAGCGCCGTCGACAACTCCCTGGCCTCGCCCGTCCTGTGCCGGCCCGTCGAGCACGGCGCGGACATCGTGCTCCACTCCACCACCAAGTACCTCGCCGGGCACTCCGACGTCCTGGGTGGCGCGGCCGTTTTCGCGGACGACGCCCTGCGCCGGGAGATCTGGCCGCGCACGGTCGAACTCGGCGCCAGCGCCGACCCCTTCGCGGTCTGGCTGACCCTGCGCGGGATCGCCACGCTGCCGCTGCGGATGCGCGAGCACTGCGCCAACGCGGGCCTGCTCGCGGAGCGGCTGGCGGCCCATCCCGCGGTGGCGGCCGTCCACTGGCCGTGGCTGGGAACGCACCCCTCGTACGCCATGGCCCGCAAGGTGCTCTCCGGTGGAGGCGGGCTGCTCTCCTTCGAGCTGCACGGCGGCCGGGAGGCGGGCCGCGCCTTCGTCGAGGGTGTCCGCCTGGCACGGCTCGCGCTGTCCCTGGGCGGGGTGGAGACGCTGGTCACCCACCCTGCCAGTACCTCCCACCGGGAGCTCGACGGGGCCGCGCTGGCGCGCGCCGGGATCGGTCCGGGCCTGGTGCGGATGTCGGTCGGGATCGAGGACCCGGAGGACCTCTGGCAGGACGCTGAACAGGCACTGCGGTCTTCTTTTGGGTTGACAAAATAAGCGCCCGATTCGTAGATTGGTTCACGCCAGAGAAAACCACTCCTCTACGTCAAGGGGGGCGCGTGATGCGCTATTTCGAGGACTTCAGGCCCGGCGACGTCCACGAGCTGGGGACCATCACCGTCACGACGGAGGAGGTGCTGGAGTTCGGCAGGCGCTTCGACCCGCAGCCCTTCCACACCGACCCGGAGCTCGCGGGACAGGGCCCCTTCGGCGGCCTCATCGCCAGCGGCTGGCACAGCGCCTCGATGTTCATGCGCCGCTACGTCGACGGACTGCTCGCCTACAGCGCCTGTACCGGCTCGCCGGGCGTCGACGAGATCCGCTACCTGCGGCCCGTCCGTCCCGGCGACGTGCTCACGGCGCGTGTCGAGGTCCTCGGCTCGCGCCCCTCGCCGTTCAATCCGGCCACCGGCGTCGTCCAGCCCAAGTGCACGCTGTCCGACGCCGACGGGAACGTCGTCTTCAGCATGGTCCTGCACAGCATCTTCCAGCGCCGGCCCGCCGAATGCACCGCCGCGCACCCCTGCGCCGCGGAGGACCCGGTCGTCCGCGTCACCTCCCTGGCCTGACCCGGCCGGCGAGGGCCGCCCCGCCCCGCGCCCGCCCCACCCCCGTCCGCCGAAGTGAAGGGAGTCCTCCCGTGGAGGCCGTATCCCGCACCGCCCAGTGGACCGCCGCAGCGCGGGCCCTGGAAACCGACCGCGAGGACCGGCTGTTCGCCGATCCCTACGCGCGCACCGTCGCCGACACCGTCGGCTTCGAACTCCTGGAACGCTACGCCGGAGCCGGCACCGTGCCGTTCCTCGCGATCCGCACCACCTACCTGGACCGGCAGATCGTCCGGACCGTCCAGGAGCACGGCATCCGCCAGGTCGTGTTCCTCGCCGCCGGCATGGACACCCGCTTCTACCGGCTGCCCTGGCCCGACGGCGTGAGCGTCTACGAACTCGACCGCCCCGCCCTCCTGGAGGCCAAGGCCGAGATGCTGGCCGGCGAACCGCAGCCGGCCGGACGTACCCGCGTCGCCGTCCCCGTGGACCTCACCCAGGACTGGACGGGCCCCCTCGAGGAGGCCGGCTGGCGCTCCGACGAGCCCGTGCTGTGGGTCGTCGAGGGCCTCCTGTTCTTCCTCCCCGAGGCCGCCGTCCGCAACCTGATCTCCACCCTGGCCGGACACTCCGCGCCCGGCTCGGTCCTGCTGGGCGACGTCATCAGCAGGTCGGCACTGGAGAACCCGCTCTCCCGCCCCTTCCTGAAGTGCCTGGAAGAGGACGGCAACCCCTGGCTCTTCGGCACCGAGACCCCCGAGCAGCTCCTCGCCGAATGCGGCTGGGACGTCCGCGAGGTCCGCCAGCCCGGCGAGGACGGCGCCGACTTCGGCCGCTGGCCCTACCCCGTCCCCGCGCGCAGCGTCCCGCGTGTCCCGCGGTCCTTCCTGTTCACCTGCGACCTCCCGGCCACCGAGGTGAGAGCGGCATGAGCGCCACCCACGAGTTCCACCAGCGCGTCATCAGCGACGCCGGCGCGGCCGTACGCGGCCTCACCGTCGCCCTCGGCGAACGCCTCGGCCTCTACCGCGCCCTGGCCGAGGCGGGCCCGCTGACCCCGGCCGACCTCGCCGAGCGCACCGGGATCGACACCCGCTACGCCGAGGAGTGGCTGCACGCCCAGCTCAGCGCCGGCTACGTCGAGCGCCACCCCAGCGCCGGCACCTACACCCTGCCCGCCGACCACGTCCCGGTGCTGGCCGACCCGAACGCCATCACCTTCGCCGCCGGCTTCTTCACCGCCCTCAAGGCCCTCTACGGCACCGAGGACCTCCTCGTCGACGCCTACCGCAGCGGCGACGGAGTCGGCTGGGCCGAGCACGACGCGGCGCTCGACACCGGCATGGGCAGCTTCTTCCAGCCCACCTACGAGCACCGCCTCGTCCCCGACTGGCTGCCCTCCCTCACCGGCGTCACCGCGAAGCTGGCCGCCGGCGGCACCGTCGCGGACGTCGGCTGCGGCGTCGGCCACACCACCCTGCTCATCGCGAAGGCCTTCCCCCAGGCGACCGTCCACGGCTTCGACTACTCCGAGGAGGCCATCGCCATCGCTCGCCGGCTCGCCGACGAGGCCGGCCTCTCGGACCGCGTCGTCTTCGACGTCGCCTCCGCCGACGACTACCCCGGCAGCGGCTACGACCTGGTCACCTTCTTCAACGCCCTGCACGACATGGGCGACCCGGTCTCCGCCGCCCGGCACGTCCACAAGTCCCTCGACGCCGAGGGCACCTGGATGCTTGTCGAGTCCAACGTGTCGCCCGAGGACATCGACACCCAGACCCCGGCCGCCCGCATGTTCATGGCACTCTCCGCCGTGATGTGCCTGCCCGTCGCCGTCGCCCAGCACGGCCCGCACGCACTCGGCAACCACTCCGGCGAGAAGGCCTTCCGCGCCATCGCGGAGGAAGCCGGCTTCACCCGCTGGCGCCGCGCGACCGAGACGCCGGTCAACGCCGTCTACGAGGTCCGTCCGTAGCGCCTGGCACCGGCCGGCCCCGGGGCCCGCACGCCCCCGCCTTCACCACCACCCGAGGAGTCCCCATGGGCGTCAGCGCCCCCCTGCCGGTCAACGACCGGTTCCTGGAAGTCCTGGAGCGCCTGAGCTCCCGCTCCATCGAGGAGTACTACAACCCGTACCAGCAGTTCGACTGGCCCGAGAAGCTCGACGAGGGCCGCATGTGGATGACCCCCGAGCTGCTCACCGTCTACGGGACCCCCTTCTACGACGAGCTCGGCGAGGAGACCCTCCAGCGCCTCTCGAAGTGGGAGAGCATCAACTTCTACAGCCTCAACGTGCACGGCATCCGCGAGCTGCTCATCGAGGTCGTCGGCCGCATCCACATGCCCGGCTTCGAGGTGCCCTCGGACTTCTTCCACCACTTCATCGGTGAGGAGAACGAGCACATGTGGTTTTTCGCCGAGTTCTGCCGCCGCTACGGCGACAAGATCTACGGCTCCACGGCCCTGCGCGCCGACTCCGCCTGGGAGCCGGAGGTGGAGAACTTCCTCGTCTTCTCCCGGATCCTGTTCTTCGAGGAGCTGGTCGACCACTACAACACGCGGATGGCGCGCGACGAGTCGCTGTGCCACACCATCCGCGAGGTCAACCGCATCCACCACCAGGACGAGTCCCGCCACATCGCCTTCGGCCGCGAGCTGGTCTCCCTCCTCTTCACCCGCATGAAGGAGGCCGTCCCCGCCGCCCGCGTTGCCGAGGTCGAGGCCTACCTCAAGCGCTACGTGGTCTACAGCGTCAACTCCCTCTACAACCCCCACGTGTACCGCGACGCCGGCATCGCCGACCCGGTCGGCCTGCGCAACGCCCTCGTCGCCGACGAGCGGCGCCGCCCCCACGAGCGCAAGGCCATCCGCAAGCCGCTCGGCTTCTTCCTGAAGACCGGGATCTTCACGGACGACGTCCTGCCCGTCGTCTGAGAGGGCCCACCGCCGTCCGAGAGGTGACACCCCCATGAGCGTCACGACCGTCCAGACCACCACCACCCCAGACACCCGCGGCCTGCCGTCGCTGGGCCCCGAGGGCACCGCCCTGCTGCGGCTCCTCGACGACACCTTCGAGAGCTGGGGGGTGCACGCGGGAGCCCGGCCGATGACCATGCCCCCGCTGCTGCCGGCCGCCGACCTGGCCCGGCTCGACTACTACGACAACTTCCCCCACCAGGCCGTCGTCGCCGCCCCGCTGAACCTGGACGTCCGGGAGACCAGCGAGTTCTGTACCGACACCGGCTGCTTCCCCTGCGACGCGCTGGAGCCGGCCGCCCTCGGCCTGCCCTCGGCGTCCTGCTACGCGGTCTACATCGACCACCAGGGCCGCCCGGCCGCCGACGACGAACTCGTCACCGTGGTCGGCTGGTGCTTCCGCAAGGAACAGCACTACGAGGGCCTGCGCCGCCAGCTCGGCTTCCGCATGCGGGAGATCGTCGCCATCGGCACCCGGGAGCACGCCGAGGAGCACCTCGCCCGCTTCACCCGGCGCATCAACGCCTTCGCCGAGGCCCTGGACCTGCCACTGAGCAGGGAGGCCGCCTGCGACCCCTTCTTCGACAAGGGCAGTTCCAAGGCGGTCCTCCAGCGCCTGACCCCGGTCAAGCACGAGTTCCTCTTCGAGGACCTCGCGATCGCCTCGGTCAACACCCACCGCAACTTCTTCGGCGACCGCTGCGACATCCCCCTCGCCTCCGGCGCGGGACCGGCCTTCACCAGCTGCGTCGCCTTCGGCCTGGAGCGCTGGCTGTCCGCGCTCACCCGCCGCCACGGCAGCTGGGGCGCGGCGACCGCCGCCGTCCTGAGCGCGAACGCGGCGGGGCCGGCGATCTGACGTGCAGACCCGACCCGTCGCCCCGCCGGCGGGCGGCCTGGGCTGGGCGAACCTCGGCATGGACATCGTGTCCGTCAACCGTGTCCGCCGGCTGCTCACCGCATACGGCGAGGACTTCTTCCAGCGCATGCTCACCCCCGGCGAACTCGCCGACTGCCACACCTCCGCCCGGCTCGACGTCCTGAGCCTGTGCGGAAGGATCGCGGCCAAGGAGGCGGCCTTCAAGACCCTCCGCGTCGGGGCCGTGATCCTGCCCTGGCGGGACATCGTCGTACGGCGCTCCGACGGCGGCTGGCCCCTCGTGGAACTGCGCGGGGCCGCCGCCGGCATGGCCGCCGACTCCGGCATCGCCGGTATCACCGTGACCATCAGCCACGACGTGGACTACGCGGTGGCGGTCGCCGCCCCGCTCCTGGAGTCCGACCCTCCGGGACCGTCCGCACCACCCGGACCCCCGGACCCGGCCGCCGGGTCCGCCGGCACCCCCCTTCCCGTACACAGCACTCCAAGGAGAGACACCATGTCCGAAGGCCTGCAGCTCGTGAAGAACTGGCTCCTCGCCCGCCACGAGGAGCTGGACGACATCGCCGGCGACCTGGACCTCATCGAGAACCGGCTGATCGACTCCCTGTCCTTCGTCGAGTTCGTCTTCCTGCTCGAACAGCACAGCGGCCGCGCGATCCAGATGGAGACCCTCGAGGTCGACGAGATCCGCACCCTCGACGCCATCGCCACCCACTTCTTCGCCGCCGAGGTGAAGGCATGAGCAAGCGGCTCTTCACCTCCGAGTCGGTGACCGAGGGCCACCCCGACAAGATCGCCGACCGGATCAGCGACACCATCCTCGACGCCCTCCTGCGCGAGGACCCCGGCTCGCGCGTGGCCGTGGAGACCCTCATCACCACCGGCCAGGTCCACATCGCCGGCGAGGTCACCACCACGGCGTACGCGCCGATCGCCGAACTCGTCCGGGGAGCCATCCTCGACATCGGCTACGACTCCTCGAAGAAGGGCTTCGACGGCGCCTCCTGCGGTGTGTCGGTGTCCATCGGCGCCCAGTCCCCGGACATCGCCCAGGGCGTGGACACCGCCTACGAGTCCCGGGTCGAGGGGGAGGACGACGAGCTCGACAAGCAGGGCGCGGGTGACCAGGGGCTGATGTTCGGCTACGCCTGCGACGAGACGCCCGAGCTGATGCCGCTGCCGATCCACCTCGCGCACCGGCTCTCGCGCCGCCTCACCCAGGTCCGCAAGGAGGGCACGGTCCCGTACCTGCGCCCGGACGGCAAGACCCAGGTCACCATCGAGTACGACGGCGACAAGGCCGTGCGCCTGGACACGGTCGTGGTCTCCACGCAGCACGCGGCGGACATCGACCTGGAGTCGCTGCTCACCCCGGACGTGCGCGAGCACGTGGTGGAGCACGTCCTGAAGCAGCTGGCCGAGGACGGCATCAAGCTGGACACCGCCGGTTACCGGCTGCTGGTGAACCCGACGGGCCGTTTCGAGATCGGCGGTCCGATGGGTGACGCCGGGCTGACCGGCCGCAAGATCATCATCGACACGTACGGCGGCATGGCCCGCCACGGCGGCGGCGCCTTCTCCGGCAAGGACCCGTCGAAGGTGGACCGCTCGGCCGCGTACGCGATGCGCTGGGTCGCCAAGAACGTCGTCGCGGCCGGCCTCGCGGCCCGCTGCGAGGTCCAGGTCGCGTACGCGATCGGCAAGGCCGAGCCCGTCGGCCTCTTCGTCGAGACCTTCGGCACCGGCACCCTGTCCGACGAGCGGATCCAGGAGGCGGTCTCCGCCGTCTTCGACCTCCGCCCGGCCGCCATCGTCCGCGATCTCGACCTCCTGCGCCCCATCTACGCGCAGACCGCCGCGTACGGCCACTTCGGCCGCGAGCTCCCCGACTTCACCTGGGAGCGCACCGACCGCGTCGACGCCCTGCGCAAGGCAGCCGGAATCTGACATGCGGATCGCTGTCACGGGGTCCATCGCGACCGATCACCTGATGACCTTCTCCGGCCGGTTCGCCGAGCAACTGCTGGCGGACCGGCTGGACCGGGTCTCCCTGTCCTTCCTCGCCGACCACCTGGAGGTACGGCGGGGCGGAGTGGCGGCGAACATCGCCTTTGGCCTGGGCGTGCTGGGCCTGCGCCCCCTGCTGGTGGGTGCGGTGGGCGGGGACTTCGAGCCGTACCGGGTGTGGCTCAAGGACCACGGAGTGGACACCGACTCCGTACGCGTCAGCGACAGCCGCCACACGGCCCGCTTCGTCTGCACCACCGACGAGGAGCAGAACCAGATCGCGACCTTCTACGCGGGAGCGATGGCCGAGGCTCGCGAGATCGACCTCCACGAGGTCGTCGCCCGCGCCGGCCGCCCCGACCTGGTCCTCGTCTCCCCGGACGACCCCGGCGCCATGCTCCGCCACACCCGGGCCTGCCGCGAGCTCGGCGTCCCCTTCGCCTCCGACCCCTCCCAACAGCTCGCCCGGCTCACCCGGGACGAGGTGCTGGAACTGCTCGACGGCGCCACGCGGCTGTTCACCAACGAGTACGAGTCCGCCCTGCTCTGCGAACGCTCCGGGCTCACCGAGGAGGAGATCCTCGAACGGGTCGGCTCCTGGATCACCACCTGCGGCGAGGACGGCGTACGCATCCGCACCGCGGGAGGCGCACCGCTGGCCGTCGCCGCGGTGCCCGTCGAGCGGGTCGTCGACCCCACCGGAGTCGGCGACGCCTTCCGGGCCGGCTTCCTCGCCGGGACGGCCTGGGGCGTACCCGAGCAGTACGCGGCCCAGCTGGGCTGTGCGGTCGCGGCGACCGTACTGGACCACGCCGGAACCCAGGAGTACCGGCTGACCCGGGAGGCCCTGCTGGCCCGGCTGCGCTCCGCCTACGGGCCTCGGAGCGAGGCGGAACTGTCCGAGCACCTGAGGGGACTGGAATGAGATGAGACGGTCACTGAGGGAGGAGTTCGCGACCCGCGTGGTGGTCGCGGACGGAGCGATGGGCACGATGCTCCAGGCCGCCGACCCCACCATGGACGACTTCATGGGCCTGGAGGGTTGCAACGAGATCCTCAACGCCACCCGTCCCGACATCGTCCGCTCGGTGCACGACGCCTACTTCTCGGTGGGCGTGGACTGCGTCGAGACCAACACCTTCGGCACCAACCTGGCCGCCCTCGCCGAGTACGGGGTCGAGGACAGGATCTACGAGCTCTCCGAGGCCGGCGCCCGCATCGCCCGCGAGTCCGCGGACGCCTTCACGGCGGCCGACGGCCGGCCCCGCTGGGTCCTGGGCTCCATGGGACCGGGCACCAAGCTCCCCACCCTCGGGCACATCGCCTACGACCGCCTGCGCGCGGCCTACCAGGAGAACGCGGAGGGCCTGATCCGCGGCGGCGCGGACGCCCTTCTCGTCGAGACCACGCAGGACCTCCTCCAGACGAAGGCCGCCGTCATCGGCGCGCGGCGGGCGCTGGACTGGTGCGGGATGGGGGACCTCCCCCTGATCGTCCAGGTCACGGTGGAAGCGACCGGCACGATGCTGCTGGGTTCGGAGATCGGTGCGGCGCTGACGGCGTTGGAGCCGTTGGGGATCGACATGATCGGTCTGAACTGTGCGACGGG
>NZ_JBIAWQ010000015.1:151397-152535 GCF_042895815.1 Streptomyces sp. NPDC001373 | reverse complement strand
CGCCAGGCCGCCGACCACCCCGGAACCGCCCTCGTCGAGATCTACCAGAACTGCAACATCTTCAACGACGGCGCCTTCGAAGCCCTCAAGGACAACGACCAGGCCGAAGAAGCCGTCATCCGCCTGGAGCACGGCCAGCCCATCCGCTTCGGCACCGACCACACCAAGGGCGTCATCCGCAACGAACGCACCGGCGACCTCGAAGTCGTCACCGTCACCCCCGACAACGAGACCCGCATCCTCGTCCACGACGCCCACGCCCCCACCCCCACCACCGCCTTCGCCCTCTCCCGCCTCGCCGACCCCGACACCCTCCACCACACCCCCATCGGCGTCTTCCGCAACACCCGACGCCCCGTCTACGACACCCTCATGGCCGAACAGCTCGACGCGGCCGTCGACCGCTACGGCAAGGCCGACCTGGGAGCCCTCCTCACCGGCACCGACGCCTGGACCGTCGCCGGCTGAGCCGACACTCCGGAGCGTGGCTGCATACGTACTCGGATAGTCCGAAGGGGGCATACAACAATAAGGAGTATGAGGGTAGGCTTGTGTCCATGGTGACCTCGGAACAAGAGCGCGTGGGACAGCGCATCAAGCGGCTGGAGCAGGAACTGACCGCCGCCAAGCACGCGGCGCTGCGCCCGTTCAAGATCAACGTTCCGCAGTACGGAGTTCTGTTCGAACTGTCCCGGCAGTCCGGGCTCTCCGGTGCGGCCCTCGCGCGCCGGTGCATGGTCACCCCGCAGACCATGTCCTCGGTGCTCTCCACCCTGGAGGGCCGCGGGCTGGTGGAGCGCACCCCGCACCCGATCCACCTCCAGATCCTCGAGGTCCGGCTCACCCCCGCGGGCAAGACGCTGATCCGTGAGGCCGACGTGGTGATCGAGGAGATCGAGAAGCTGCTCGACGGCTGTTTCGCCCCGGGCGAGGCCCACTCGTTCCTGGAGCAGCTTGAGCGTTGCGAGAAGGCGGTCACCGCCTGGAGTCCGAAGCGCTGACACGACGACGGAGGCGGGGGGCGGGCCCCGGGGGGGGGCCCCCCCCCCCCCCCGCCCCGCGGGGGCCCCCCCCGGGGGGGCGCCCCCCCCCCCCGGGGCCGGGGGGGGCCCCCGCCCCGCCCCCCCGCCGCCCGCGC
>NZ_JBIAWQ010000015.1:85168-151387 GCF_042895815.1 Streptomyces sp. NPDC001373 | reverse complement strand
CCCCGGGGGCGCCCCCACCCTTGCTTGGTCCCTTTTTGGGGTGCGTCTCCGGGGGCCCCCCGGGGGGGGGCCGCCGGGGCCCGCCCCCGGCGGGGGGGGGGGGGGCGCCCGGGGGGGCCCCCCCCCCCGCCTCCGTCGTCCGTGCGCGGGCCGCGCCGGGCGGCTACCAGTCGACCGCGCCGTCGTCGTCGAAGAAGCCGCCGGTGGGGCCGTCCTCTCCGAGGGTGGCCAGGCGGACGACGATGCGGGCGCCCTCCTCGACCGTGCGGGTCCCCTGGTGGCGGTTGAGGTCGGTGGCCACGTAGCCGGGGGTCGCCGAGTTGACCTTCAGCGGGGTGCCGGCGAACTCGCGGGCGTAGTGCAGGGTGAGCGAGTTCAGTGCGGCCTTCGACGAGTTGTACGCCAGCAGGAGCCGGTGCGGGGCCTCGAAGTCCGCGGCCTTGGCCAGGGATCCCAGGCGACTGGAGAGGTTGACCACCCGCCCGGCCGGCGCCTCGCGCAGCAGCGGCAGCAGGGCGTGGGTGGTGGCGATGACACCGAAGACGTTGGTGGCGTAGATGCGGGAGGCCAGCTCGGCGGTGGTCTCGCTCGGCGGGAGGTCCTCCTCGACGATGCCGGCGTTGTTGACCAGGACGTCGAGCCTGCCGTAGGTGTGCCCGACGGCGGCCGCGGCGGACTTGACGGTCTCCTCGCGGGTGACGTCGAGGGTGAGGGCGCGGGCGTCGACGCCGCTCTCGCGCAGGGCGGCGGCCGTGCGCTCGCCGCGGTCGGTGTCGCGGGCGCCGACGAGGACGGTCATCCCGCGCAGGCTCAGCTGCCGGGCGGTCTCCCGGCCGATGCCCTTGTTGGCACCCGTGACGAGGGCGACCGGGCGGGGGTGCTGCGTCATGGTTGTTCTTCTTCCTGTCCGGGGGGACGTGCGAAGTCCGGCACCGGACGTGCCGGTGCCGGACTTCACCGGTCGGGGAGCCGGATCGGCGGCTCAGTGGATGCCGAACATGCGGCACGGGCCCGCGAAGCCCTTGCGGTGGCGGATCAGGCCGACGACGGCGGTGGCGCCGACGTCGGGGACGGTGTGGAGGTTCGCGATGTTCTCCACGCCGTAGCGCAGGTCGCCCAGCACGATGCGGTGGGCGCCCGGGTCGTCGATCTGGAGGTTCTTGGAGGCGTCCAGGCTCGGGGTGTCGGTTCCGGCGGCCACGATGGAGCGCTCGCGGACCAGGAGTTCGGCCGCGTCGAAGCCGAGCCCGGGGAAGTGGGGGATGCCGTCGGCGTCGCGGTTGATGTAGGCGCCGGGGGTGTCGATACGGGGGCACCAGCCGGAGTCCATGACGACCAGGGCACCGTCCGGGATCCGGCCGTGGCGGCGTTCCCAGGCGAGGATGTCGTCGGCGGTCAGGGTGGTGTCGGGGTCCTTCGCGGCCCGCTCGCCGATACGGATGACGCACAGCGGGGCGATCAGCCGGTCGATCGGGATCTCGTCCGTGTAGACGGGGCCGTCGATGAGGTGGGCCGGACCGTCGACGTGGGTGCCGGTGTGCTCGTCGATCTCCAGCTTGTTGGCATTGAAGCCCTCGGAGGCGATGTCGGCGAAGTGCTCGATGTTCGGCTTCAGCACGATCGGTTCGAGGACCGGGAAGTCGTTGCCGAAGGCGTGGGTGAGGTCGCTGACCCGGCTGCCCCGGATGAGCGGGGCGGGGGTCCGGGGGCGTTCGGCCGGCCGGGCGCCGTCCTGGCCGGACGCGGCGTCCTGGGCGGTGCCCGCGTCGGTCGCGTGGTCGGCGCAGCTGTGTCCGGGCTCGCCGTGGACCAGCTCCATCACCTGGGGGCTGCACATGGGAGGGGCTCTCCTTGGTCGGTTTCGTCGGTCGTGTGGTTCTCGGAGGGGGAGGGCGGCGGCCGGGTGGGGGACCGGCCGCCGGGCGCCGGGGGAGGGCGCGGGAAGGGTGCGGAAGGTCAGGCCGCGGCGGGGGCGTTCGCGGTGCTGTGGTCCTCGACGCGGCTGCCGCGGATCAGCCAGGTCGGGCCCTGGGCGATGCCGGCGATGCGCTCGAAGAACGCGGCGAAGTGCGGGCCGGCCATGTGCCGGTCGAACGCGGCGGCGTCGTCGTAGACCTCGTCCAGGTAGAAGCGGTTGGGGTCCACCTCGTCCTCGACGAGCTCGAAACGCTGCGTGAACGGCTCGTCCACGGCCGAGTCACGGGCGTCCGCGTGGGCGGCGGCGATGAACGTCTCGCGGTGCTCGGGCTGGACGTCGAAGGCGACGGCGACGTGGTACATGGGGGTGCTCCTGGGGGTGGGGACGTACGGGTCGGGGTGGTGGGGCGTCAGTCGCGCAGGGCGGGCGCCTTGGGCGCGGTCGCGGGGGCACCGGCCGGGGCCGCCGCCGTGACGGGGACCGTGCTCTCGCCGCGCCGGCGCGGGCGCACGGCCCGGTTGCGGCCGGAGCGCAGTCCGAGGACCAGTTCGGGGAGGGTGAAGGCGGCCAGCAGGACCAGGGAGACGGTCCAGCCGCCGGTGGCGCCGTGCAGCAGGCCGAGCAGGAGCGGGCCGGCGATACCGCCGGCGAGGTAGCCGATCGTCTGCACCATGCCCGAAAGCTGGGCGGCGGTCTGCGGGTTGGGCGAGCGCATGCCGATGAAGGTGAGGGCCATGGCGTGTCCGGCGCCCAGGGTCACACCCAGGACGGCGACCCACAGGGCGGCCGCGGCCGGCGCCCACAGCAGGCCCAGCAGGCTGACCGCGCCGGCCACCGCGATGGCGACCACCATCGGAGAGGTGCCCTTGCGGCCGACGAGGATCGGGGCGAACAGCGCGCCCGGCACGCTGACCAGCATCGCGACGGAGAGCAGCGCGCCGGAGGAGGAGTTGCTGTAGCCCAGGTCGGCGAGGATCGTGGGCAGCCAGCCCAGGGCGGTGAAGTACACCAGGGCGCGCAGCGCCAGGTAGCCGGTGACCTGCCAGGCCATGGCGTCGCCGAGCAACGAGCCCTGGTCGGCGGCCGGTCCGGCGGCGGCCGGGGCGGGCCTGGAGTTCTTGAGCAGGGGAAGCCAGGCGACCAGGCCGACCGCGGCGGGGATCGCCCACAGGGCGAGGGAGCCGCTCCAGCCGTCGGTGGCGTCGCGCAGCGGGACGGCGAAGCCGGCCGAGAGGGCCGCGCCGGCGCTGAGGATGCCGGTGCCGATGCCGGTGAAGAGGCGGACGCGGTCGGGGAAGGCACTCTTGATGACCGCCGGCATCAGGACGTTGCCGATCGCCAGGCCGGCCCCGGCGAGGGCGGTTCCGACGAACATCGCCCAGACGGACTGGTCCAGTCGGAGCAGGATGCCCGCGATCAGCAGGACGAAGCCGAGCACCAGGGCGCCGGGGGTGCCCATGCGGCGGGAGAGGGCGGGTGAGACCGCCGCGAAGATGCCCAGGCACAGCACGGGCAGGGTGGTGAGCAGACTGATGGCCGAGTCGCTGAGCGCGAGGGACTGCTGTAAGTCGTCGAGTACGGGCGAGACGCTGCCGATGGCGGGGCGCAGGTTGAGCGCCAGCAGGCTCAGCCCCACGGTCGTGGCCACGGTGCTCGCGCGGTTGCCGGATCGGTGGTCGGACACGGAGCTCCTCCTAACCGGGAGAACAGAGGGGTACGGTTTCGATGAAATAGATGATGCGTGACGACCATAAGATGTCTTACATCTGGGTGTCAATCGATGGCTGTAAGAAACCTGTCAATTCGGGGAGGTGCCGGTCGTGACCGGTACCTCCCCGAACAGCCGTGCGTGCAGGGAGTGTTCCACGGCGTGCCGGAGTACGGCCCGCCGGCGGCGGGCCGTACGGACGCGCAGCAGCGCCCGGACGTCCGCCTCGTCGTCCACCGCGGCGAGGCCGAAGCCCTGACCGCTGTCGCTGGTGTGCGTGTCCATGGCAGTGCCCTTTCGGAACGGAGTGGGGCCGGGGAGATGGGGTCAGTGGACGGCGGCCAGCTCCTGGGCGCGGGGCCGGGCGCAGGCCGTCGGAGCCCAGTCGGCCAGCACCGCCCCCACGGTCATTCCGCCCCCGAACCCGGCCAGCAGCACGCTGTCGCCGTCGGCGAACAGCCCCTGGCGGTGGGCGAGGTCCAGGGTGACCGGGACGGAGGCGGAGCCGGTGTTGCCGTACCGCTCCATCGCCAGATGCATGGTGGCGCCGGTCAGGCCGAGGGCGGGCCAGACCTCGCCGAGCATCACCGCGTTGGCCTGGTGCGGGACGAAGTGCCGGATGTCCCCGGGCCGTACGCCCGCCTTCGCCAGCAGCTCGTGCAGCGCCCCCGGCAGGTTGTCCTGCACGAAGCTGCGCACCCCGCGCCCGTCCATGCGGAAGAAGTGGGCGCCCTCGCGCAGGGTGCGGTCGTTCGCCGGCATCCGGCTGCCGCCTGCGGGCACGCTGATCAGCCGGTACTGGTCCCCGCGCGTCAGCAGGCTCGTCTCCCGTATGCCCCGGTCCGCGGCGACGGTGCCGAGCAGCGCGGCCCCGGCCCCGTCCCCGAAGAGGAGGGCGGTCTTGGGGTCGGAGTAGTCCAGGATCCGGGAGTAGATGTCGGCGCCGATGACCAGGGCGTAGCGCCCGGGTTCGGCCGCCCGCAGCAGCCGCTCGGCCACCGTGGTGGCGTAGACGAAGCCGCTGCACACGGCGTTGATGTCGAAGGCGGCGGCGTTCTCCGCCCCGATCAGGTGCTGCACGATGCTCGCCGTCGCCGGCTGCGGGTGGTCGGGCGTGGACGTGGCCAGCACGATGTACGCCACGTCCCGCGCGGCCACGCCGGCCTGTTCGAGGGCCGCCCGGGCCGCGCGGGCGGCCAGGTCGGAGGTGGCGTCGCGGTCGTCGGCCCGGCGCCGCTCGCGGATGCCGGTCTTGCGCACGATCCACTCGTCGGACACCCCCGAACTGCGGGCGATCTCCTCGTTGCCGACGACCGTGGGGGGCAGGTAGGAGCCGGTGGCCAGGATTCCGATGCGATTCATGGTGTCTCCAGTGGTGTGGCGGGCCGCCGGGTGCGGCCCGCCGCGAGGTCAGGCATGCCCGCCGGCCTCCAATGTCCTCCAGCCGTGGCGGCGGGCGTGGGCGGCCAGTTCGGGGTCGTCGCCCACGGCCACGGGACGGCCCACCGCGCTCAGCAGCGCCAGATCGCTGCTGTGGTCCCCGTACCCCGAGCAGTCGGCGAGGTCGAAGCCGCGCAGGGCCGCGCTGATGTGCACCGCCCGGCCCTTGGCCGCGCCGATCATCGGAACGAGCACCTCGCCGGTGAGCAGCCCGCGCCGGACCACCGGGCGGGAGCCCAGCGCGTGGTCGGCGCCGATGTCCTCGGCGATGGGCTGGAGGCAGGCGAAGAAGGAGCCCGAGAGCAGGACCACGGAGTGCCCCGCGGCCCGGTGACCGCGTAGTTCCCGCTCCACCGCCGGAAGGTACGGGCCGCCGGGCTGCTCCCGCTCGTGGGCGAACCAGGAGCGCCCGCTGCGCTCCAGGTCCTCGACGGACTCCCCCGCGAGCAGCTCGTAGTAGCGCCGGTTGATCCGCTCCCGCGGCTCACCGCGCCGGGCCGCCTCGCGCAGGCCGTCCACCAGCCGTTCGTAGGTGGCGGGTGGCTCGCCGCGCCGACGCAGGTGGAACGCGAGGAAGCGGAACATGCTCTTCACGCGGATCAGCGTCTCGTCCACGTCGCTGAACGCCGCTGCGGTCACCGCCCCCGCCGCGGTGCCGGCGAGCGGCGCCCGCGCCGCGGTCGTGGTGGCTGTCATCACGGTCATGCGTGCCGTCCTTTCCGTGCGCTCAGGACGACATCCGTGTCAGGACGAAGGAGAAGACGCACAGCGACTCGCCCCGCTGGGTCGCCTCCACCCGGACCGGAACCTGCTGGAGGGCCGCCACGCGCTCCCGGTCCGGCCCGTCCGCGTCCTCCGGCTCCAGGACGCCGCCCTGGGTGTAGACCGGGCCGCCGGGGCCGGACTCCGGCCCGCCGCCCGCCCGGGCGGTGAGCACCGTCTCGTCCTCCAACTCGCCGAACCGGGTGAAGAGCACGTCGATCTCGGTGACGAGGGTCTTCGCGCCGGCCAGCCCCCGGACGTCGAGCGCGGCGAACAGGGCCAGCTGGCGCGCGCCTTCGGCGATGACCATGCCCGGCAGGTGGTCCTGCGGGTGGTCGAACATGCTCGCGTGCTGGGCCGGTATCCGCAGCAGGGCCTGCGCGGTGTCCCCGGCCGCCACGGTGTCCACCAGGACCACGTTGTCCGGGTTGGCGCGCCCGA
The DNA here is from genome assembly GCF_042895815.1 of Streptomyces sp. NPDC001373. Taxonomy (NCBI): domain Bacteria; kingdom Bacillati; phylum Actinomycetota; class Actinomycetes; order Kitasatosporales; family Streptomycetaceae; genus Streptomyces; species Streptomyces sp. NPDC001373. Next base: position 145,118 of record NZ_JBIAWQ010000015.1, on the reverse strand, counting down.
CCAGGTGCGGGGCCAGGGGGGTGCCCGGCGTCCTCGCCGGGTACGCGGCCGAGGAGGGCAGGGCCAGGCCGTCGCGGTTGTTGAGCCGCAGGGTGAGGTAGCCGGTGGGCGTCTTGAAACGCAGCCCGACCGCCCCCTGGCCGATCACGACGCCGCCCACGGTCAGGTCGAACTCGTAGTCCAGTCCGGTGACCCGGCCCTCGCGCTCCTTGCGGCTCACGATGCTGACGCGCAGCGCGAGGGCGATCGGGGCCGATCTCACCACGACCATCTGCGGCCGGTCCAGGCGCAGCCGCAGGTGGGTCAGGATGAACTTGTTGTCGGACGGGACCCCGTAGAAGCGGTGTGCCCCGGCCAGCGCCGCCTGCCGGCAGGCCTCCAGGAGCAGGAGCGGGTCGTAGCAGCCGGGGCGCAGCAGGTGGTCCCCGTAGTAGGCGTGCGAGCGGGGCAGCTGGACGCCTGCGGCGTAGCGCTGGTCGTCGATCGGCTGGAGGTCCGTCAGGAAGACTTCTCCCAGGGCGTCCCGGTGGACCAGCAGCCGGTCCACGGTACGGGAGTAGTCCAGCGCGGGGAGCGCGGCGGGCGGCGCGGGCGGCGCGGGTGCGGCCACGGGCGCGGCGGCGGGTGCAGTGGTCATGGGGCCTGGCTTCCTGTCGCGGTGGGTGGTTCCTGTGGGTGGTCGGTGCGCGTACGGGGAGGTGGCCGCGGCGGACCGGGGGGCCGGTCCGCCGCGGCCGCGCCGGTCCCCGCCGGCGGGGGAAGGCGGCGGGGACCGACGGGATCAGGCCGGGTAGACGTCGCCCGGCAGCTTGCGGTCGGCGCCCACGGTGCCGATGTGCCAGTACGGGTAGGGCGCCGGGGTCTCGCTGACCTTGTCGAGACGGGCCAGCTCGTCCTCGGTGAGGCTCCACTCCATCGCCCGGAGGTTGTCCTCCAGCTGGTGCGGCTTGGTCGCACCGACCACGGCCGAGGCGATGGCGGGCTTGGCCAGCACCCAGTTGAGCGCGACCTGCGCCACCGTCGCGCCGCGGTCCTCCGCGATCTGCGCCATCGCGTCGACGATGTCGTACGCCTGGTCGGGGTCGGTCAGCGGCGCCGACTCGGCCGGGGTGCGCTGCGAGAGCCGGCTGCCCTCGGGGCGACCCTCGCCGCGGCGGTACTTGCCGGTGAGGAAGCCCCCGGCCAGCGGGGACCAGGCGGTGATGCCGACGTTCTGGTCCACGGCGAGCGGGATGATCTCGCGCTCCAGGTCGCGGGCGGCGATGTTGTAGTAGCCCTGGTAGCAGACGAAGCGGCTGAGGTTGCGGCGCTCGGAGACCGACAGCGCCTTCATCAGCTGCCAGCCGGCGAAGTTGGAGACGCCGATGTAGCGGACCTTGCCGGAGCGGATCAGGTCGTCGAGCGCGCGCAGGGTCTCGTCCAGCGAGGTGCGCGGGTCGAAGCCGTGGATGTGGTACAGGTCGATGTAGTCGGTGTTCAGCCGCCGCAGGCTGGCCTCCACCGCGGCGAACAGGTGGTGGCGGGTGGCGCCGATGTCGTTCGGGTCGTCCGTGATGCGCCAGCGGCCCTTGGTGCCGATGATGACCCGGTCGCGCACCTTGCCGAGGGTGCGGCCGAAGAACTCCTCACCCATGCCGTTCTTGTAGACGTCGGCGGTGTCGAAGAAGTTGATGCCCGCGTCGAGGGCCTGGTCCATCATGCGCAGCACGTTGGAGTCGTCGACGGTGCCGAACTCGGACCAGTTGCGGTCCTCGGCGCCCAGGAAGCTCGCCCCGCCGCCGAAGGTCATGGCGCCGAAGCACAGTTCGGAGACGGACAGGCCGGTGTCGCCCAGGTAGCGGTAGCGCATCTTCTCTTCTCCCGTTGTCGATGTGTAAGATTGCGATGAACCATAAGACATCTGATAGTAGTCGTCAATGAGATGGAGGGGCGCTCATGTCCACCACACCGCTTCCGGACCCGGAGCCCTATGACGTCCTCGTCGTCGGCGCGGGCCCTGCCGGGATGACGGCCGCCTGCGAACTGCTGCGCCGCGGCGTGCGCGTGCGCGTCATCGACCGCGCCCCCGAACCCTCGCCGCTGCCCAAGGCCCTGCTGGTCTGGCCGCGCAGCCTCGACCTCTTCGAGGACCTGGGGATCCTGGACGAACTGCGCGAGGCGGGCCTGCAGATCAACGCCTTCAGCTACTTCTCCGACCGCCGCCGCCTGGCCACCTTCGACTTCCCCCAGCACCTCGCCCCGCTCTGCCTCCCGCAGAACGAGACCGAGGCGGTCCTGCGCCGCCGGCTGCTCTCCCTCGGGGGCAAGGTCGAGCACGGCGTGCGCCTGCTCACCCTCGAGGGCATCGACTTCTCCGGCCGCATCGACGGCACCGACCCCGTCACCGCCGTACTGGAACACTCCGACGGCCGTATCGAGCGCACCCGCGCCCCCTTCGTCGTGGGCACCGACGGAGCCTCCAGCGCGGTGCGCGCCCAGCTGGGCAGCGGCTTCGACGGGAGCACGTACGAGAGCGCCTTCGCCCTGGTCGACGCGCGGATCGAGGGCGACCTGCCGTCCGACCAGGCCCTGTACTACCAGTCGCCCGCCGGGGCCCTCGTCATCGTGGCGCTCCCCGACGGGGTCTACCGCTTCTTCTCCAGCCTCGCCCCCGGCGAGGCGTCCGGCCTGGAGCGGATGCAGCAGATCGTCGACGAGCGGGGCCCGCGCGGGGTCCGTCTCGTCGAGCCCCTCTGGGAGACGGTCTTCCGCATCCACGCCCGACACGCGAGCACCTACCAGCTGGGCCGGGTCTTCATCGCGGGCGACGCCGCCCACGTCCACAGTCCCGCCGGCGGCCAGGGCATGAACACCGGCATGCAGGACGCCCACAACCTCGCCTGGAAGATCGCCGCGGTCGTCCGGGGCGAGGCCCCGTCCGCTCTGCTCCTCGGGTACGGGGCCGAGCGTTCCGCGGTGGTCCGGCGGGTGGTGCGCGACACCGACATCCAGACCCGGGGCTGGCTGGTCCGCGGCCGGCTCGCCGTCGCCGCCCGGGACGCCGCGTTCCGCGCCGCCGAGCGCACCGGCGCCTTCCGGCTCTACGCGCCCGTCATGGCGGGCCGGCGCCTGTCCTACCCCGCCCTCCGTCCCAGTCAGCTGCCGTCCGGCCGCACCGGCTGTGCGGCCCGAGCGAAACTGCCCGGAGCGCTCGAGGTGGGCGCGGTCTTCCCCAGGGAACTGGCCCTCCCGCACGGGATCGCCGGGCCGGCGGCGGAGGCTCCGTCCTGGACCCTCGCCGTGGTCGGCCGGGGCAAGGCCGCGGCCTGGCGCACCCAGCTGCGCGCCCTCGCCTCGCCCTGGCCGCAGGTGCGTGCGGTGGACCTCGCCGCCGGATCGGTCCGGCGTTCGACCGGCTGCGGCCGGACCGGCTACTACCTGATCCGGCCCGACGGGCACATAGCCGCGCACGGCCACGAGCGCGACACCGGCCACCTGCTGGAGGAGCTCACCACCTGGCTGGGCCCGGCCGCGGGTGCCTGACGCCCGGCACGGCACGGACGGCGCCGCCCCCGACACCGCGACACGGTGCCGGGGGCGGCGCCGTGTCGGGGCAGGGACAGCGTTTGGGGTCCCGCCCGGGGGTCCCGTCCGGCGGGCAGCCCGAAGGGGGCGGCCGCACGGCCGCCCCCTTCGTCGGTGCCCGGGCCCGCACGCCCGGGCCGGATCAGACCGCGGCCCGCTCCCCGTCCCGGGCGCAGGACCGCCCGAGGGAGAGCCCACCCGTGGTCAGCAGGTCCAGCAGCTGGGCCAGTTCGCGGTCCTCGGGCGTCGCGGTACGGAAGACGAAGTGCCTCAGCCCCGCCTGCTCGGGACCGCCGAAGAACCGGAAGAAGCCGATGTCCGCGCCCTGCGGAGCGAAGCTCTCGTAGAGGAACACCAGCCCGCCGTCGGCGGTCAGCCCCCGTCCGGCGGCGATCAGATCACCCGCGGCCGCCTCGTACACGATGTCGAAGGAGCCCTCGAAGCCGTCGGAGACCGCGTCCGGGGTCATCACCCGACGGGCACCCAGCCGGGCCACCTCGGCGGCCTCGCCGGCGTCCCGCACCACGGCGGTCACCTCGGCGTCCAGCGCGGCCGCGAGCTCCACCAGCAGCCGGCCGATGCCCCGGCCCGCTCCGGTGACCAGCACCCGGCGGCCGGTCACCGAGCCGGCGCCGCGCACCATGCGCAGCGCGGTCAGCACCGCGACCCGCAGCGCCGCGGCCTGCTCGAAGCTGACGTGGTCGGGCAGGACCACGGCGTACTCGGAGGGCAGGGTCATGCACGATCCCCACTCGGTACCCGTGGCCACGCCCACCACCCGGTCGCCGGGCTGCGGGCTGAACCCCTCGGGGGCCGCCTTGAGGACGACCCCGGCGACGTCCCAGCCCGGCAGCCAGCCCTCGGGGAGCGGCTCGGCCCGGATCATCTCGTCGATTTCGGGGGCCACCGCGCGCACGGCGATCAGGATCTCGTCCTCGGCCTGCTCGGCGGCGCCCTGGAGGGAAGGAAGGGTGGGGGACTGGTAGGACATGGAAGTTCCTCTCGTACCTGGTGGTGTTTCCTCGTACGGCTCGTGATCCAGCGTGGGGTGGGGCGGTGTGTCAGAACTCATCGGCGGCCAGCGCGGAAGTGCCGTCGAGGCGCTCCACGGAGACGACGTCGAAGACCTCGGGCTGGTCCAGGACGAAGGCGGGCAGGCTCAGCCGGCTCTCCAGGACCTGGTACCGGATCCAGTCGTGCGTGTAGTGGTCGTCGGGTACGCCGGGCGCCAGGAGCACCCGGAGCTGCACCCGCTGCCCGCGGCCCACGGCCACCTGGGCGGCCGTCACCTCCCCCGTGGCCAGGGCCGAATCGACCAGCTCCCGGGCCGAGACCCCGCGCCCGTGGAGCCGGAAGTGCGGGTCGGCGGGGCCCAGCAGCCGGATGGCCGGACCCGCGGCGCCGCAGACGCAGGAGGCGTACTCGGCGCGCTCCTCGGTCGCGTACCGGATCAGCGGGGGGTCGCGGCGGGCGTCGAGGGTGGTGACGAGGACCTGCCCGTCGACCACCTCGAGGTGCTGGTGCGGCAGCGGGTGGTAGAGCCCCGTGAGGCAGTGGGGCCCGTGCCGTCCGGCGACCCCGGTGGCCGGAGTCCCGTACAGGCGCCAGACCTGCGTGTACGGGAAGCGGTCGGAGAGCAGGGAGTCGGAGGTGGTGTCGTGCAGGGTGCCGCCCAGCAGCAGGGTGCGCAGCCAGGGGAGCGGCCGGCCGGCCCCGGCGGCGCCCGCCAGCCGTGCGACGGTCTCGGGCGGGGCGCTCAGGGCGGTGACCCCCGTACGGGCGAAGAAGTCCAGCCACGCGTCCTGGGCGCCGTCCGGCAGTGGGCCGAGCGGCAGACAGGCGGCGCCCGACGCGGCGGCGAAGCGGTTGAAGAAGTGGTGGTCGGGGCGCAGGCGTTCGCAGGAGTGCAGGTTCGTCAGGACGTCGGACGGGCCGAGCGGGCGCCACGCGCCGCGCACCCGCTCGGCGAACAGGTCCGCCGGCAGCAGGCTCAGCGAGGGCGTGCGGACGGTGCCGCCGTCCGCCCAGATCAGCGAGGCGGCCGGCCGGGACCCGGAGACCAGCGCCTCCTCGGTCGCCAGCGCCAGCTCCTGACGGGTCAGTACGGGAAGGTCCGTCAGCCGTACCGGGCCGTCGGCCAGGACGGGGGCGTACTTCGCCCGGAGCGAGGGGACCCGTAAGGCCCGGCGCAACAGGTCCGGCAGTTCACCGGGCCCCTCCGGTGCCTCCGCCCGCGTGCCTGCTCCTGCCCCTGCTCCGGTGCCTGGTGACGCCGTGTGCTGTGACGTGCGCGGAGCCAATGGAGTTCACCCCTTCTCGCTCACAGGTCTCTCAGATCTGACTGGAGTTCATTTTTGGGCTTGGATCTAACTTTCTACTACAGGTCAACAAGTTTGGGAAGCGGGATAGTTCGCGGAGTGCTCCCATCCGGATATGGCCTCCGATCCATCATTGTTCTCAAGTACAGACTTGAACTACGATCGAGGGGCGGTGGAGCTGCGGGGGAGGCGGCTCCCGCGCACTCACATCGGACGAGGGGGCAGTCGTGGAATCGTGGAAAGAAGAGACGACCGTGGCGGTCGTCGGCATGGGATGCAGGTTTCCCCAGGCCAACAGCGTCGGGCAGTTCTGGGACAACCTGGTCGCCAACACCGACTCGGTGACCGAGGTACCGCAGGACCGCTTCGACATCGACGCGTACTACGCACCCGGGCCGGGGGTCCCGGGCAAGACGGACTCCCGCTACGGCGGTTTCCTGGACGACCTCTTCGGCTTCGACACGGAGTTCTTCGGGATCTCCCCCGCCGACGCGGCGGCCATGGACCCGCAGCACCGCCTCCTGCTCCTCGTGCTGCGCGAGGCGCTGGACGGGGCGGGCATCCGGCCCTCGTCGCTGGCGGGCACCCAGGCCGGGGTCTTCATCGGCCAGGCCACCGCGGAGTACGCCCGGGGCGAGGACCTGAACGTCCACACCCTCAGGGAGGTCGCGGGCAGCGGCGTACGGGCGATGGCCGCCGGCCGCATCTCCTACGATCTCGACCTGCGCGGCCCCAGCGTCACCCTCGACGCGGCCTGCTCCTCGTCGCTGGTCGCCGTCCACATGGCCCGGCAGAGCCTGCTCACCGGGGAGAGCGACCTCGCCGTCGCCGGTGGGGCCAACGTCATCCTCTCCCCCCACGAGGCCGTGGCCTACTCCCAGGCCGCGATGCTCTCACCGGGCGGACGCTGCCGGTTCGGCGACACCGCCGCCGACGGCTTCGTCCGCAGCGAGGGCGTCGCCGTCGTCGTCCTCAAGCGCCTGCGCGACGCCCTCCACGCCGGCGACCCGGTCCTCGCCCTGCTCCCCGGCAGCGCCGTCACCAACGACGGCCGCGCCAGCGGTTCCCTGATCCGCCCGGCCGTCCCCGGCCAGACCGCGATGATCAGGGGTGCCTGGCGCAGCGCCGGGGCGGACCCCAGCCGGCTGGACTACGTCGAGGCCCACGGCACAGGGACCCCGACCGGGGACGAGGTCGAACTCCTCGCGCTCGCCGAGGCCGTGAGGGGCCACCGTCCCGCCGACCGGCCGCTGAGGATTGGCTCGGTGAAGACCAACATCGGCCACGCCGAAGCGGCGGCCGGCATCGCGGGCCTCGTCAAGACGGTGCTGATCACCCAGCACCGCCTCGTCCCCGCCTCGCTGCACGCGACCAGCCCGCACTCCTTACTCGCGGGGCAGGACGCTCCCCTGCGGCTCGTCACCCGCAACGAGCTCGTCCCCGCCCAGGGCGGCTCCGACACCGTCGTGGCCGGCGTCAGTTCCTTCGGCCTGTCGGGCACCAACGCCCACGTCGTCGTCGCCTCACCCGCCCCCCGGCCCGACGTACCCCGGCACGGCCTCAGCGAACTGCCCCCGGACCGCCCCACCCACCTGCTGGTCCTCAGCGCGCACTCGCCCGCCGCCCTGCGCCGCCTCGCCGCGGCCCACGCCGCCCACCTCGCCCCCGGCGGGGCGGGCCGCGAACACCCCCTGTGGGACCTGTGCGCCACCGCCGCCCTCAAGCGCGACGCCCACCCGTACCGCCTCTGGGCGACCGGCGCCGACCACGACGGACTCGCCCGCACCCTGCGCGCCCTCGCCGAGGACCGCCCCACCCCGGACGGCGGTACGGGAGAAGCCGGGTTCGCCGGCCCGCGCCGCCCCGTCTTCGTCTTCCCCGGCCAGGGATCCCAGTGGTCCGGCATGGGCCGTTCGCTGCTGGCCTCCTCGCCCGCGTTCCGCGCCGCCCTGGACGCCTGCGACACCGTCGTCCGGGCCGAGACGGGCAGGTCCGTGCGCGAGGTCCTCGCCGAGGAGGGTGACGACTCCCTCCCCGACCGGGTCGACACGATCCAGCCCCTGCTGTGGTCGGTCCAGACGGCCCTGGCCGCGCACTGGCGCGACATGGGCGTCGAGCCCGAGGTCTGCGTGGGCCACAGCATGGGCGAACCCGCGGCCGCTGCCGCCACCGGAGCGCTCTCCCTCGCCGACGCCGCCGCCGTCATCTGCCGCCGCAGCGCCCTGCTGCAACGCACCACCGGCCAGAACGCCATGATGGCCGTGGAACTCCTGCACGAGAGAGCCGAGGCCCTCGTCGCGGACGAACCCGGTGTCTGCGTGGCCGCCGAGAATGCCCCCACCAGCACCATCCTGGCCGGAGACCGCGCCGGACTGCGCCGGATCGCCCGTCGCCTGGAACAGCAGGGCGTCTTCCACCGCCTCGTACGGACCAACGTCGCCTCGCACTGCCCGGCCATGGACCCCCTGCGCGACGACCTGCTCGACCTGCTCGCCCACGTCACACCCCGCCGCGCCCGCACGGCGATGCACTCGACGGTCCGCACCGCCTACCTCGACGGGACCGAACTCGACGCCGGGTACTGGGCGGACAACCTCCGCCGCCCCGTCCACTTCGCCGACAGCGTCCGGCACCTGGCCAAGGAGGCCGAGCACGTCTTCGTCGAGATCAGCCCCCACCCCCTGCTGAGCCCCGCCGTCGAGGAGACCCTCCAGGAGCTGGGAGCCCCCGTCGCCGTCGTCACCTCCACCACCCGCCGGCTGCCCGAGGGCGAGGCCCTGTCCCTCGCTCGCTCCCTCGGCGCCTACTTCACCCTCGGCGGTCCCGTGCGCTGGGACCGCTGGTTCCGCGACCGGGCCCGCCCCGCCCCGCTCCCGGCCTACCCCTGGGAGGCCGAGCCGCTGCGCCGCCGCCTCCCGGCCGCGGTCCACGCCCCCGCCGCGGGGAGCCACGTCGCGGACATCCCCTACGACCACCGGATCGCCGGGATCAGGCTGCGCGGCCTCACCCCCGTCCCCCCGGTCGCCCACCTCGCCCACCTCCACGACCTGGCCCGCGCCTCCGGCCACGCCGAAGAGGTGACCCTGACCCGCGTCGTCGTGGGCGGGGGGCTCGTGGAGGCCCCCGCCGAAGGGGCCGTCCGCACCGTCCGGATCCGGCTGGATCCCGGCCGCCCCGGCACGTACACCGCCCGCGCGGACGCCCTCGGCGGGGACCCCGTCCCCTGCCTGCGCGCCGAGCTGCACACCACCCCCGCACCGCCCTCCCGCCACGGCCGGGCCACTGTCGACGACGCGCTCGCCCGCTGCCGCCGGCACCTGACGCCCCGGGAGTTCCTCGCGGGCGCCGCCCGCCGCGGGTACGAGGTGCTGCCCGCGATACGGACCCTGCGCCACCTGTGGCTGCGGGGTGGCGAGGCCGTCGCCCAGATGTCCCGGCCCGGGTCCGGCATGCCCGCCCACGGAGCCTGGGAGGCCTGCTTCCTCCCGCTGATCGCGGCCCTGCCCCATACTCCCGGGGACCACCGGGCCTACACGGCGGAGGCCTTCGAACAGGTCCGTTTCCACGCGGACCTCACCGAGGAGTTCTGGGTCCACGTCACCGTCGCCCCCCTCCTGCGGGGGAACGCCGCGCGCGCGGAGGTCCACGTCCTCGGCCCGGACGGGCGCCTGCTGGCCGAGTTCCGCGGCATCCGGCTGCGCCGCGTCGGCGTCGCCCCGCCCCTGGCCGTCCGGCTCCAGTCGGCCCTCGCCGTCCCGCTGCGGACCGCCTCGGCCGCCGCTGGCGTGCTGCGCGGCTCCTCGGGAGCCCTCGGCCGGCTGCGCGGTGAGGCGCAACCGCGGCCGTACCCGGCCCGTCCCACGTATGAGCGGACGCCCCCGTCGCAGGGGACGGAGAGGAGAGCGGAGGCGGACCTGCGGGAGGAGCGGCCCGAGGACCGCACCGGCCTGTTCGTCGACCGAGCGGCCCGGGTCCTGGGAATGGTGCCCGAACGCATCGACGTCCGGCGGTCGTTGCGCGACTACGGCATCGACTCCCTGACCGCCACACAGCTCAGCCGTGACCTGCGCAGCACCCTGGACTGGGAGATCCCGATGCGCCAGCTCCTGGGCGGCGAGAGCATCCGGGACCTCACTGCCGGAGCGGCCGCGTGACGTGTGATCGACCACAGAAGATGGACTGTGATTCATAAATTGATCGTGATACAAAAGGTCGAAGGTGCCGGTGCGGCGGGACGTCTCCCGTCGCTGGTCACGTCAGGAGGCCAGCGGCCTTGCGCGCCGGCGGTCGCGCGACAGGAGAGCACATGACCAGCACCATCGCCGCAGATGCCCCACAAGGCCGCAGGGAGCGCAACAAGCAGCGCGTCCGGGACAGCATCTACGACGCGGCCATCGAGCTCTTCGCGAGCCAGGGCTACGACCAGACCACGGTCGACGAGATCGCCCACAAGGCCGACGTGGCGCGCGGGACCTTCTTCAACCACTTCCAGAAGAAAGAGGACCTCATCACCGAATGGGGGGCCAAGCGCCGTACCGTCCTGCGCGAAGGCCTCGCCGTCACCACCGAGGACGACCCCCGCCGCGCACTCCTGGAGTGCATGGCCCTGCTCGCCGACATCAGTCTGCGCGACAGCGCCCTGACCCGGGCCCTCACCACGGCCTGGGTCAAGGCGGGCTACGTCCTCCAGGAGGAGCCCTTCCTCAGCGACATGCTGAGCGAGTTCGTGAACGAAGCCCGCCGGCGGGGCCAGGTCGCCGAAACCGTGGACCCGCGCCTCGCCGGTCTCCTGCTGCGCGACGTCTACCTCGGCACCGTCTTCCGCTGGGCGCGGAGCCCGGAGGGCGAGCGGGACCTGGCGGCCGACCTGCGCACCGCCTGCGAAACCGTCCTCGACGGCATCATGCCGCTGCCGGCCCGCCGTTCCTGACGCCCCGCCGCTGTCCCCACCGGACAGGGGCGGGGACGGACGGGGGCGGCAGGGACGGCAGGGGCCTCAGTTCCCGCCCAGGACCTCCAGGAGCCGGGCGGCGAAGCGGGACGGGTGCTCGGCGCAGCCCACGTGGCCGCCCGGGAACTCCGCGAAGCGGGCGCCGGTCAGGTCCGCCAGCCGGGTTGCCGGGCCGTACAGGGCCGGGATCGACCGCGAGTCCTCCCCGGCCGCCAGGACGAGGCGGGCGGCGGAGGCCGTCAGGGCGGGGACGTCCGGGTTGCTGCCGGTGAACGGGGCCAGGACGTGCTCCAGGAAGAACGGCTGGTTGGCGTACATGCGCGGCGCCATCTCCAGGATCTCGGGCGGCAGTTCGGCGGGCTCCTCCCGCCGGGCCGGCTCCCCGCCCAGACCCTCGCCCAGGCGGGCCATCGCCTCGCCCGGCCCCCGGGTCCGCGTCAGCTCGCGCACCTCGGCGAAGAGCGCCCGGTACGGAGCGGGATCCTCCAGCACCTCCACCAGCGGCGGCTCGTGCGCCACCACCCGGCGCACCCGCTCCGGGTGGCGGGCCAGCAGCCCGAGCGCGGCGACGGCGCCCGCGCTGCACCCGAGGACGTCCGCGGGCTCGCCGGGGGAGACCAGCTCCAGCACCCGGCGGGCGTCGTCGGCCCAGTCCTCCACGCGCTGGTCGGCGGCCGGGCCGTCGAGGGTGCTGCGGGACTGGCCCCGGGGGTCGTACGAGACCACGGTGCGCCCGGCGGCGGCCAGGGCCGGTGCCATCCCCGCGTACAGGCCGGCGTCCGCGCCCCCGCCCGGGATCAGGAGCAGGACGGGGCCCTCGCCCCGCCGCTCGTGGTACAGGGTGGCCCCCGGGACGGCGAGCGTCCCGCCGGCGGGTGTGGTGGTGGTCATTCCTTCTCCCCCTCGTGTGTCGTCGGCCAGTTCTCCAGGGCCACGTGGAGTGCGTCGAGCCCGCGCGCCCAGGACGTCCGCACCTCGCGGGAGTGCCCGAAGGCCCCGCTCAGCTCCAGGTGGACGTAGCCGTGGAAGGTGCTGCGCAGCAGCCGGGCCGCGTCCGTCAGGTCCGGGTCCTCCAGCCCGTAGGCGCGCAGCATCCCGTAGGTCAGCTCCACGCTGCGCAGGAGCCCGGCCGAGCCGGCCACCTCCTCCGGGTCGAACCGCATCTGCGAGGCGGCGTACCGGCCCGGGCGTTCCAGGGCGTACGCCCGGTAGGCGTCGGCGAACGCGACCAGCGCGTCCTTGCCCGACCGCCCGGCGACGGCGACCGCGATCCGGCCGGTCATCTCCTCGCCGGCCAGCAGCGCCACCCGCACCCGCAGGTCCCGCAGGTTGCGCACGTGCGAGTACAGGCTCGCGTCCTTGACGCCGAACCGCCGCGCGAGCGCGGACAGCGACACGTTCTCGATGCCGGCCTCGTCCGCCATCTCGGCGGCCGCCTCCGTGAGCCGTGCGGCGCTGAGTCCCGCGCGCACCATACGGCGCCTCCCCTCGGGTCCTGGCACAAGCCTTGGCTGGTTGTTCCAGGCTTGAACCTAGGGGGTCTAGGTTTTGGTGTCCAGCCGGTTTCCGGACCGGGCTAACGGGCGGTCAGTTCGGCGGTGTAGTCGCGCAGGGTGATGTTCTCGGCGGCCTTGCGGGCCATCCGCGCGGGCAGGTTCTTCCCCGGCAGGTACGGCATGACCTTGTAGTAGCGGTTGAGGAACGCCGCGAGCAGCCGGCTCTGGGGGACCATCAACCTGGCGACCCCGTCGCCCGTCTTCTGGCAGCCCTCCGCGTACGCCCGCATCTCCCGCTCGTACCGGGCGAAGGCGGTGCGGTGGTCGCCGCGCGCGGCGGCGAGCTCGCCGGCGAGGACGTACGCGCCCACCAGCGCGAGCCCCGAGCCCATGCCCGACAGGGGCGACGGGCAGTACGCGGCGTCGCCGAGCAGCGCGACGCGGCCGCGCGACCAGCCGTCCATGCGCACCTGGCCGACCGAGTCGAAGTAGAAGTCCGGGGCGTGGCGCATCTGCTCCAGCAGGTGGTCGCTCTGCCAGCCGTTGCCCGCGAACCGCTCGGTGAGCAGCGCCTGCTGGCGCGCCACGTCGCGGCGGTCGAGGTCCAGCAGCGGCGAGCCGAAGTAGAAGACGCCCTTGGCCTCGGTGTTCCCGCGGGCGCTGTACATCGACACGAGCCGGCCGGGGGTGAGGTAGGCGTGCCCGGTGTGGTCGAGGCCGAGGTGGTTGGCCGTGGTGAAGACGGCGCAGTAGACGCCGAGGTGCCGGACGAAGCGCTCCTCCGGCCCGAAGACCAGGGAGCGGGTGCGCGAGTGCATGCCGTCGGCGCCGACGACCAGGTCGAAGCGGCGGGGCGCGCCGTGCTCGAAGGTGACGTGCACGCCGTCGGCGTCCTCGGCGAGGGAGGCGATGGAGTCCCCGAAGACGTACTCGGTGTGCTCCTTCGTGGCGTCGTACAGGATCCGGGCCAGGTCGCCCCGGAGCACCTCCAGGTCCCCGGCGAACAGGTCGGCGGGGAGGTCCGCCAGCCGCCTGCCCGCGCTGTTCACGTACGACATCGAGCCGGTGCCGGTCCGGGCGGCCTCCAGGGCGTCCAGGATCCCCATGCGGCGCAGCACCGCCAGGTGGGCCTCGCCGCGGAAGTCGACCGCGTAGCCGCCGTCGCGCAGGGCGGGGGCGCGCTCGACGATGGTGGGGGCGAAGCCGTGGCGGTGGAGCCAGTAGGCCAGCGCGGGGCCGGCGACGGAGGCGCCGGAGATCAGGACGGTCCGGGCGGGGGTGGTGTGCGCGGTGGTGTTCGTCATGTGCCCCAGGGTGCGCGGGGGCGCTCACCGCGCGGTCACCGCCGGCTCACCGCCGGGCCGCTGCCCGTCCGCTGCCGGTGGCAGCCGGTGTGGCGTGGCTCGACGTCACCTCCCGCCTGGGCAGGGTGCACAACGCCCTCGGCGCCGCCGGCGGCCCCGAGGGCTCCGACGGCGTCGTCGAGGTCCGGGCCCGCACCTCCATGGGCGACATCGTGATCACCCGGGCCGCCTGACGGCCGCCGCCCGGGACCGGCCGCCAGGCAGGTACCGGGACCGGCCGCCAGGCGGGGACCGGCCGCCGGACAGGGCCCGGCTTCCTCCGCAGGATTGCTCAGATCGCCGTCAAGTCCGTCTCAACCTCCGTGATGGCGTGCCCGCGCCTGCCTAGTGTGGCCAGCCGGAAGGCCATGACGTGCCGAGTGGCCGGTCGAGCCGCAGGGGGATGATGCGATGTCCGGCATCCGCACACGAGAAGAGCCGACGACCACCCGGGAGACCCGCGTCCCCGGCCAGCGCAGGGTGACCCTCAGCCGACTGCCCTGCCTGGAGGGGCTGACCAGGTCGGGCATGACCTTCGCGCCCGCGATGCCGCAGCGGACCTGGGAGGAGATCGGCACCCAGCTCCGCGACCTGGCGAGCTCGTCGGCGTGGTGGCTCGGTGACTGGCTCCTGTTCGGGGAGAACGCCTACAGCGGCCGGTACCGGGACGCCGTGGAGCGGACCGGGCTCGACTACCAGACCCTGCGCAACTACGCCTGGGTGGCGCGCAGGTTCGAGCACGGCCGGCGCCACCACGCGCTCAGCTTCGCGCACCATGCCGAGGTGGCCCGCCTGGCCCGGCCGGAGCAGGACTACTGGCTGCGCCGCGCCGAGGAACAGCGGTGGTCGCGCAACGAGCTCCGCAGACAGCTCCGGGCCGGCCTCGCCGAACAGTGCGGCGGGGCGGCGCCGGACACCGCCGACGAGGCGGCGACGCTGCGGATCGAGCTGCCGAGACCGGACCTGGAACGGCTCCTGGAGGTGGCGGCCGCCTGCGGGCTCAGCCTGAACGACTGGGCGGCCCATGTCCTCCAGTCCGCCGTCCAGGACCGGGCCGGACTCCCCGCTGTGCCCCAGGGGGCGTCCGCGACGTAGCCCCTGCCCCGCGGCGCTCCCCCAGCTACCGCTGGGGGGTGCCCCCAGGCATGCCCCCTCGCCACACCGGGCGTCCAGTACGGGGGCTTGCACCCGGCACGCCGAGAGCACGCCCCGGCCGCCGCGGGCCCGCCCTTCGGGCGGACGGCGCTACGGTGCGGACACCCCCTGGCGGCCCCCCGGGACGGGGTTGTCGAGAGTGAGGGCGGTGCAGCGGACCCCGCCGCCGCCCTTGCGCAGCTGCGCCGTGTCGAGTTCGATCACGGTGGAGCCCCGCTCCCGCAGGGTCGCGGCCAGCCGGGGCGCGCCGGTGGTCATCGTCACGGTCGTGCCGTCGCTGATCAGGTTGAGGGCGAAGGCCCGGGCTTCCACGGGGGAGACCTCGATGAGCTCCAGCCCGAGGGAGCGCAGCACGCCGACGCTCTCGGCCTCCAGCGCGCCGGGGTAGTAGGCGAGCGTGCCTTCGTCGATCACGGCCACGGCCAGGTCCAGGTCGTACCACT
Source organism: Streptomyces sp. NPDC001373 (assembly GCF_042895815.1). Taxonomy (NCBI): domain Bacteria; kingdom Bacillati; phylum Actinomycetota; class Actinomycetes; order Kitasatosporales; family Streptomycetaceae; genus Streptomyces; species Streptomyces sp. NPDC001373. The sequence goes on along the minus strand of NZ_JBIAWQ010000015.1, from coordinate 129,848 downwards.
CGGCCCCGGCCGTGCGCAGCGGCACCACCTGGTGGCCGGTCAGGTCCGCCAGGACGTCGTGCATCCGGCGGTCCGTGCGCTGTCCGTGGCCGGCCAGCAGCAGGTCCCCGCAGGCCAGGGTGTCGCCCTGGCCGCTGAAGGCGTACGGGGCGTCGAACACGTCGATGCCGTTCTCCTTCAGCCACGACCGGAAGTACGGGATCTCGGCGGCGCGGGCGGCGGGCGGGTCGCCCAGCACGGCGCGGTCGCCGCACACCCAGGCCCCGTTGGCCGTGTACACCATGTCGGGGCACTCCGGAGCGGACGCCATCCGGCGGACCGTGCGGCCGGCCGCGACGTGGGCGGCGGCGATCGCGTCGTGCTCGGCGACGGCGGCCCCGGTGTCCGGCTGGACGCCGGTGTCCATGTACGGGTTGATCACGTAGTCGATGCGGAAGTGGGTGGCGTCCGACATCAGCAGTTCGGTGTTCATCCATGGGCTCCAGGGGCGGGGTTGAGGGGCCTGGGGTGGCGGGACTGGTCTGGACGGTGGCAGAGCCGGGCGGACCCGAGCGGAACGGAAGGCGACCGGCGGGTGGTGTCCGTTTGGCCCGCACGGGTCGGCCGCGGCGGCGGGTCCGGCGCCGGACGGCGGTCGCGGCTCCCCGGCCACGGGCCGCGCCGTCCGGGGCGCCGCCGTGCCCGAACCCTTCGCGCCCGCCCGGCCGGTGGTTCGGTGGCGGTCGGCCGTGGCCGCGTTCGAGCATGGCAAGGGCGCCCTCGATCGGGCAATGCCCGAGCCCCTCCACCCCCCCCACCTGTCCCGCCGGCGGGACACGCACCGCGCCTGCCGCGCCGCGCCGCGCTGTGCCGTCCGCCGAGCCTGCCGCCCCGCGCTGCTGCCCAGCGCCTGCCGCCTCGCGCGGCCGCGCCTGCGTGCCGCACCTGCCGCCCCGCGCTGCCGCACCTGCCGCCCCGCGCTGCCGCGCCGCCCCGCCCCGCGCTGCCGCGCCGCGCCTGCCGCCCCGCGCTGCCGCGTCGCGCTGCCGCGCCGCCCCGCGTCGCGCTGCCGCGCCGCCCCGCGTCGCGCTGCCGCGCCGCCCCGCGCTGCCGCGCCGCCCCGCGCCGCGTTGCCGCGCCGCGCCTGCCGCCGTGTCCCGCTGTGTCCGATCGCCCCGGCCCCGGGTCCCTTCGGATTCCGGCTGCCGTTCCCGATGTCCGGGTTCGCTGTGCGCTTCGCCCCGACGGGGGTGCTCCGGGGACCCGTGGTGTGCCGGCGGCTGCGGACGGGTGGCCCGGGGCTCGTGGGGGTCGCCCGGTCGCGGCCGATAGGGGCCGGGGCGGCGGGTGTTCGGGACGGCCGGCCGGGGCGGGGGTGCCGGGCGGGGGCCGGCGGCGGCACAATCGGGGCGGGGTGCTCTGCCCGGCCGGTCGTCAGGCCGCGTGCGCGACCAGCGTGTCGACGACCTCCTGCGGCAGGCCCAGCAGCCGCAGCGCCTCCGGCCCGGTACCGCCCACCACGGCCGACGCGGCCGCGGCGGCCTCCGCGTAGCGGGCCCGGGCCGCCGCCCGGTTGCCGTGCGACTGCGCCACCCGGCCCAGTCCGACGAGGGCCCGGACCCGGCTCCCCGCGCTCTTGACCCAGTGCGGGTCGATCCGCTCCAGGGCCTCCCCGTACAGGCGTTCGGCCTCCGCAGGGTCCCCGTCCCGCAGGGCCAGGTCGCCGAGCCCGCGCAGGGCCGCCGCCAGGGCCGCGGAACCCCCGGCCCGGCGGGCGAGGGCCGCCGCCCGGGCGTAGGCGGCGCCGGCCTCCGCCGGGTCCCCGTCCACGACGTGGTCGCCCCGGTTGACCAGCAGGTCGGCGCTGTCCTCCAGGGCGCCGAGCCGCTCGGTCAGCGCCAGCGCCTCGTCGGTCAGCGCCACCGCCCCCGCGCGGTCCCCGCGAGCCGCCGCCATCCCGGCGAGCACGTCCAGGACCAGCGCGCCGCCCCAGCGGTCACCGGCCGCCCGGAACCCCTCGGCGGCCTCGGCGAAGGCCCGTTCGGCGCCGGCCGGGTCACCCGCCCCGAGGGGCCCGAACCCGGCCACGTACGCGGCCACCGCCCGGACCCACGGATCGGGGCGGTCGCGCTGCGCCGACACCAGGGCGAACGCCTCCAGCGGATCGGCCTCCGCCGCGTTGCGCATCATCCACAGCAGCAGCACCACCGGATACCGCCCGCCGGCCCCGCCGTCCTGCTGCCAGGCGGCGGCCAGCAGGCGGCCGGCCCGCGCCCGGTGGCGCCGCCACGGCGCGAGCCCGCCGGGACCGGCCGCCGCCAGCAGCAGGCACGCCGCGTACTCCTCGCCCAGCCCGGCCGGGGGAGCGTCCCCGACGGCGTCGAGCACCGCGGCGGCCTGTGCCGCGACCGACCCGGACACCCCGCGGATCCACAGGTACGCCGAGGCCGGCGCCAGGAGTTCCAGGGCCGTCTCCCAGAGGCCCTCCCCGACCGCCCGGCGCAGCGCGGCCAGGAGATCGTCGTGCCCGTCCGCCATCCGCTCCAGCCAATCCAGCTGCCCGGCCCCCCGCAGAAGCGGATCGGCCGCGCGGGCCAGCTCCAGCACGTACCGCGCGTGCGCACCGCCCGCGGACGCGGTCTCGCCCGCCTCCTCCAGCCGCTCGGCGCCGTACGCGCGGATCGTCTCCAGCATCCGCAGGCGCCCGCCCGCGAACTCCAGCAGGGACTTGTCCACCAGGGACTCCAGCACCTCCGACCCCAGCTCCTCGCCGTCGGCCCGGCACACCGCCAGAGCCGCCCCGGACGTCGCGCCCGCGGGGAACACGCTGAACCGCCGGGCGGCCCGCTGCTCCTGCCCGGACAGCAGGTCCCAGCTCCAGGCGACCACCGAGCGCAGCGTGCGGTGCCGCTCGTCGGCGCTGCGGTTGGCCCGGGCGGAGGCCACCCCGAGCCGGTCGTCGAGCCGGCCCGCCAGGTCCTCCACGTCCATCGTGCGCAACCGGGCCGCCGCCAGCTCGATGGCCAGCGGCAGGTTGTCGAGCGCCGCGCAGATCCGTTCCACCCGCCCGGGGGTGGCCGTGAACCCGCGCCGGACCGCCGAGGCCCGCTCGGTGAACAGCCGTACGGCCGCTCCGTCCTCCAACGGCCGCACCTGCCACAGGTGCTCCCCGATGACACCCAGCGGCTCCCGGCCGGTGGCCAGGATCCGCAGCCGGGGGCAGACCGCCAGCAGCCGCCCGGCCAGCGCGGCGGCCTCCCCGGCCAGGTGCTCGCAGTTGTCGAGGACCAGCAGCAGCACCCGGTCCGCCAGGGCCGTCGCCAGCCGCTCGAAGGGGCCCTGCCCGCCGTGGGGCCGGAGCCCGCTCCCGCGCAGCCCGAGCGCCGCCATCACCGCCTGCGGCAGGCCGGCGCCGTCGCGCAGCGGGGCCAGCTCCACGAAGCACACGTCATCCGCGGCGGCCCCCGCCACCTCCACCGACAGCCGGGTCTTGCCGACCCCGCCCGGTCCCACCAGCGTCACCAGCCGCGCCACCCGCAGCATCCCGGCCACCTCGGCGACCTCATCGGCGCGGCCCACGAAGGAGGTCAGCTGGGCGGGCGGCCCGACCTGCGCGGGGGAGGGGTCGAAGTCCAGCAGCTCCCGGTGCAGGGACACCAGTTCGGCCGAAGGGTCGCTGCCGAGCTCGTCGGCCAGCCGGCCGCGGGTCTCCTCGTACACGGCCAGCGCCTCGGCCTGCCCGCCCTCGGCGGACAGGGCCCGGATCAGCAGGGCCGCGAGGCGCTCGCGCAGCGGATGGCGGCCGGTCAGCTCCCGCAGCTCCGCCACGGCGTCCCGGTGGCCGCCGAGCCGCAGCTCGGCCTCGATCCGGTCCTCCAGCGCCCCGAGCCGGAGCTCCTCCAGCCGTACGCCGGCGGCCCGGGCGGCGTCGGCCTCCGTCAGGTGCGCCAGATCGGCCAGCGCCGGTCCGCGCCACAACTCCAGTGCCCCACGCAGGAGTTCGGCCGCACGAAGGGGGTCGTCCCCGGCCAGCGCGGCGCGGCCCTCGCGGACCAGCCGCTCGAACCGGCCCGCGTCCACGTCCTCCGGGTCCACGGCGGCCCGGTAGCCGGCCCCGGCCCGCTCGATCACGGCCGGTCCCAGGGCCGCGCGCAGGCGGGACACCTGGGACTGCAGCGCGTGCGCCGACATCGCGCCGTCCGGGGCCATCTCGTCCGCCAGCCGTCCGGCCGCCACCACCTCCCGGGGGCGCACCAGCAGCAGGGTCAGCAGGGCGCGCCGGGCGGGTCCGCCGAGGGGGACCTCGGTGCCGTCGTCGCGCAGGGCCAGAGTCTCGCCGAGGATGGAGAACCGCATGGCGGTGATTATCCACGGGAGTTGATCACCGGGAGCCGGTCGTCCGGTGACCGCCCGAAGGGGCTGTGATCAGCCGAGAGGGCCGAGCCAGCTGCCCCCGGAGACGTCCACGGTCTGGCCGGTGATCCACCGCCCCTGCGGCCCCGCCAGGAAGCCGACCACGTCGGCGACGTCCTCCGGCTCGCCGAGCCGCCCGAGCGCGGTGATCCCCTCCAGCGCGGCGACCACCTCCGGGACGGCCGTGTAGCCGGCGGTCATGTCGGTGCGGACGGCGCCCGGCGCGACCGTGTTCACCGTGATGCCGCGCCTGCCGAGCTCGTTGGCCAACGAGGGGGCCATCGCCTCCAGGGCCGCCTTGGTGACGGTGTACCCGATCTGGCTCGTCACCGCGAAGCGGCTGGCCGTCGACCCCATGTTGACGATGCGCCCGCCGTCGTTCAGCAGCGGCAGCGCGCGCTGGATCACGAAGAACGGGGTGGTGACGTTGACCGCCAGCAGCCGGGCGAACTCCTCCTCGGTGACCTGGCCGATCGAACTGCCCGATCCGATGCCCGCGTTGTTGACGAGGATGTCCAGCCCGCACCCCGCGAGCCCGGCGGTCAGTTCCTCGAACAGCGCGTCCACCGCCCCCTCCTCCCCGAACCGGGCCCGCACCGCGAAGGCGAGGCCGCCCGCCTCCTCGATCAGCGCCACCGTCTCCAGGGCCGCTTCCTCGTTGCCGCCGTAGTGGACGGCGACCAGGGCGCCCTCGGCTGCCAGCCGCAGTGCCACCGCCCGGCCGATCCCCCGGGAGCCGCCCGTCACCAGTGCCGTCCTGCCGTTCAGCGTGCCCATGACCTGCTCCTCGTTGCGGGCCGGACCTCCGTGGTCCGGCGACGGGAACCACGGTTGCCCGGCCCGCTCACCGGGCGCTCACCGTCCGCTCACCGCGGCGGGTGGAGCCGTGGTGGGGCTCCGGCGTACGGGCCCGTACGCCGCCGAAAAACCCTCGCCCCCGCGCGCCGGCGCCGCATAGGCTCCAGGCCGCCCGCACCCCCGCACCACCCCGAGGAGCCCCATGGCAGCCGGCGCGAAGCTGCACGAGGACGAGGCCGACACCGACGAGGCCCTCGTCGCCGCGCTGATCCGCGCCCAGTTCCCCCGGTGGGCCCGCCTCCCTGTCAGCAGAGTGGTCTCCGCCGGCACGGACAACGCCATGTACCGCCTGGGCCACGACCTGGTGGTGCGCCTGCCCCGGATCCCGGGCGCCGCCGCCGACGTGGCCAAGGAGCACCGCTGGCTGCCGCACCTCGCGCCGCAGCTGCCGCTGGACGTCCCCGAGCCGCTGGGCGGGGGCGTCGCCGGCGAGGGCTTCCCCCATCCGTGGTCGGTCTACCGCTGGCTCGACGGCGAGAACCTCTTCGACGAACCCGTCGCCGACCTGTACGAGACCGGTCTGCGCGGGCGGAGTCAGCTCAGGCATCGACGCGGCCCTGTGGCTCCTGGAACGCGAACTCGGTGCCGAGGCCGCCTCCGGGGTGGAGGCGCTGCTGGAGTTCGAACGCCGCGGCACCGTCCTGCGCACCGCCCGGTAGCGCCGCCCGGCTGCCCGGCCTAGTAGCGCTGCTGCCCGCCGGCCTCGGTGTCGAACGTGTAGAACTTGTGGTGGTCGAGCATGTCGGCCGGGGTCACGTTGTTCCACGGGCTCAGCACGGACCGCAGGTCGACCACGTTCGCCGTCCGGGTGGCCGGCAGGTAGCCCGACTTCGGGTTCTTCGCCTGCCACTCGGCCCACAGCTTGTCGATGAAGGCGTGGTGCAGCCAGAACACCGGGTCGTTGGGGGAGGCGGCGGAGGTCATCTGGCCGCCCACCCAGACGTGCACCCGGTTGTGCAGGTTCACGCCCCGCCAGCCCTCCAGGGCGTTGCGGAACCCGCCGGAGGCGCTGTTCCAGGGGGCGGCGTCGTACACCGGCATGGCGATCACGGAGTCCACGTCGGCCCGCGTCGGCAGCTGCGGGGTCCCGGAGCCCAGGCCGCGCCGCAGGTAGGTGCGGCGGTCCACGCCCACCGTCAGCACCCACTTGCCGCCCTGGGCGCCGAAGGGCCCGTCGAGCACCTGGCCGTCGCGCCCCCGGCGGGTGCCGCCCATGAAGTCGGAGGCCCACAGGGAGGAGTTGGCCGTGCGGTCGACGGTCCAGTCCCAGTAGGGGAGCGAGACGTTCCGGTCGATCCGCTGGAGGGCCGCCTCGAAGTCCAGCAGGAACCGGCGGTGCCAGGGCAGGAAGGACGGGGAGCGGTGGCCTATCCGGTCGCCGAAGTCCGAGTCGTTCAGCAGGAACCAGTTGTGGGCGTTGACGTACCGGTCGTAGATGCCCGTCCGCTTCAGTTCGAGCACCGCGTTGACGAAGGCGCGCTTCTCGTCCGGCGTGAGGGTGGCCTGGTTCTTGCGGACGGTCACAGCTTGGCTTCCTTAGCGACGAACGGGACGAGGTCGGCGCCCTGGAGTTCACGGACGGCGGCGCGGGCGGCCGAGATGGGGTCCGGGAACGTCTCGTAGTGGTTGACGACGCTGACCCAGCTGCCGTCGGCGTTGGGCATGAGGTGCAGGTCGTTGCCGTCGATCTTGACGACGGGCATCGCCATGCCGTGGTGGCCGCCGGGGCCCACGGTGATCTGGATGCGGTGGCCCTCGTAGGTCTCGTCGATGGTGCCGGTGGGCAGGGAGAAGGGCATCCCGGAGGGGCCCGGTGCCCCCGACGCGCCGGAGGCACCGGCCGCCGGGGCGGGGGTCGACTTGGACGAGCAGGCGGCCAGTCCGATGGCTGCGGCCACACCGGAGCCGAGCCCCAGCGCCTGCCGGCGAGTGATCATGTTCATGGCTTGAATAGGTATCAGAAGTACGGGAACACCTGATCGGTGCCCCGCGCATCCACTTCCCGCGGGCAGGGCGGAGCGCCGGTGGGGCTCGTCGGTGCCGCCGTTATCTTACGTGGTCATGACAGTCGGTTCCCGGCCAGTGTGCCGCCCTCCGGTCCTTCCCGTCCTTCCGGTCCTTCCGGCGTGACGCTCAGGACTGGCGCGTCCAGCGCTGCGAGGCGTCACCGTCGCACGCGGACGTCACCAGGCCGCCGCCGAACCCCAGGTCGAGGCAGGCGCCCGCGGAATCGCGGAGGCTCCCGTTCGCCCCTGTGCGCCACAGCCGGCCGATGTCCTGGGCGCAGTCGCCCACGAAGACGGCCTGGTTGGGCCCGTTGGAGTACAGGCACTGGCCGCTCTGCTCGTTGACGAGCTTGAAGCTGCCGTCCGGCCTGCCGCGCACGGCCCACCGGGCGGATCCGCTCCCGCAGTCGCCGGGGGCCGAGGACCCGAAGACCTGGACGACGCACTCGCCGTTGTTCCCGTTGCGGTAGCGCCCCACCGTGGAGGCGGGCGGCTGGGGTGCGGCCGACGTGGACCCGCCCCCGCCGGAGGGGGTGCCGCCGCCCGCGCCGTTCGCCGTACCGGGGGCCGGGCCGGTGCCCGTACCGGCCGCCGCTCCCGTCCCGGGGGCGCTTGCGGGGCCGCCGCCCTGGGGCGCGCCCGCCGCGCCCTGTCCCGCGCTCCCGGGGTCCTGTCCGCCCTGGACCGCCCCGCCCGGGGCCTGGGCGTCCGCCGGCGGGGCCGTGCCCGACGGGGAGGCGCCCGGCGCCGACGCGCTCGCGGACGCCGGGGCCGAGGGGCCGCCCGGCGCGGGGGAGGAGGCCGGCCCGCCCTCCCGGGGCGCGGCCCCCGCCTCCGCCTTCGCGGGCGGCGCGGAGGCGAACGGCAGGTGCTGGACGGCGAGCGTGGTCCCGCTCGCGACCACGACCACGGGGACGACGGCCAGCAGGATCCGGGCGCGCCGGCTCCGCCCGGCCGGCTCGGCCCGCCCGGTCCCGGCCTCCGGCTCCGGTTCCGGTTCCCCGGGATCCTTCCCGCCGAGCGGAAGGGTCGGTACGTCGACCTCCTGCACCCGCGCCGCGAAGGCGGCCCGCGCCGACAGCCGCGCGGTGACGGCCTCCGGCCACAGGGGGCCCTCGTCGGTGACGTGCCGGGAGGCCAGTGCGAGCAGTTCGGCCGCCCCGGGCCGGTCCCCCGGATCCTTGGCGAGGCAGGCCCCGACCACCTCGGCGAGCTCCGCGTCCAGCTCGCGCAGCGGCTCCAGGCCGGGCTCCTCGTGCACGATGCGGTACAGCACCCCGTGCCCGGACTCGTCCCCGAACGGCGGCTCCCCGCAGGCCGCGTACGCGAGGACCGACCCCAGCGCGAACACGTCGGTGGCGCCGCTCAGGCCCCGCGCCCCCGACGCCTGTTCGGGCGCCATGTACGCGGGTGTGCCGACGACCATGCCGGTCCGGGTGAGCCGGCTCTGCTCGGCCGCCCGGGCGACGCCGAAGTCGATGAGGGTGAGCCCGTCGAGGGTCAGCATGACGTTGGACGGCTTCAGGTCCCGGTGCACCATGTCCAGCGCGTGCACCGGCTCCAGGCCCGCGGCCGCCTCCCGCAGCAGCCGCCACAGCGAGCGCACGGGCAGCGGGCCGCCGTGCACGTCGAGGGCCTCGCGCAGGGTGAGCCCGGGTACGTAGGCGGTGGCGAACCACGGGGGCCGCGCGGTGCGGTCGCTCGCGAGCAGCGGCGCCGTGGCCCCGGCGGGCAGCCGGGCGAGGTTGTCCAGCTCGTGCCCGAACCGTCGTACGAAGTCCTCGTCCTCGCCGACGACGGAGGCCAGCAGCTGCTTGACCGCGACGTACCGGCCCTGCGAGACCCCCAGGAACACCCGGCCCATGCCCCCGGCCCCGAGCCGTCCGACCAGCGCGATCTCCCCGATCCGGCGCGGATCGTCCGCCTCCAGCGGCCCGGCCCCGCTCCCGTCCAGCTCCACCACGTCAGCCCCAATGGGATCGAGATCGGTTACCGGGGAAAGCTACCCGACGCCCCCGCCGCCACGACAGCCGCTCCCCCGCCCGATTCCCGCCCCGCGCACGGCAGTTCGCCCCGCGCCGGGGGCGCGCACCCGCCGGCATGCGTATGCGCGCCGGAGCCGGGGACCTGACCGGTGACAGCCCTGCCCCCCGCCCCCGCCCGCACCCAGCCCGAAGGGGAGCCCCGCCATGCGCTGCCGCCTTCCACGCCCCCTGCACGCCGCCCTCACGGCCTCGGCCGCCCTCCTCCTCGCCGCCCCCTGCACGGCGCCGCCCGCCCGCGCCGCCGAGGCGCCGCCGCTGCGCGTCGTCACCTACAACATATGCGGCAACATGTGCGCCGCCGCCCCCTATGACGACGACCGGCGCATCGACAGCGTCGTGGCCCAGGCGGACCCCGCCGGCTGGAACGCCGACCAGCTCTTCCTCCAGGAGGTCTGCGAGCCCCAGTACGACGAGATCCTCGCCCGGCTCGCCCCGCAGGGCTTCCAGGGCCACTACGGCCCCACCCTCTCCGGCCTGCCGCACGTCTGCGGCGGCCACCCCTACGGCAACGCCGTCCTGGTGAGGGGGCAGGTGAGCGCCACGGCCGACCTCGACCTGACCGTCGGCGGCGAGTCCGAGCCGATCAGGGTGCCCTGCGTGCGCAACGCCCTGCACGGCCTCGCCAACTGGGCCTGCTCCGTGCACCTCTACTGGGACGACGGCACCCGCGGTGCCCCCGAGGCGCGCAGGCTCGCCGCGCGGGCCGGCGCCTGGCGGGACCAGGGCCTCCCCGTCCTCCTGGCCGGCGACTTCAACCACTCGCCCGGCACGGCCTCCACCGAGCCCTTCTACTCCGCCGGCTACGCCGAGGCCGACCCCGACTCCAACCCCACCTGGAACGAAAAGAAGCTCGACTACGTGTTCTTCGGCTACCCGGACCTCATCCGGCGCGAGGCCGAGGTCCTCCCGCTCGACCCGGCCGTCTCCGACCACCGCATGCTGCGCGCCGTCGGCCTGAGGGGCTGAGGTCCGGTCGACGGGACAGCGGGCCGCGGACGTCGGGGAAGCCGGGGAAGCCGGGGAAGCCGGGGAAAAGAATCCCCAGCCCCCACGGGATTCCCGAAAGGTGCCATGATCGGGCCTGGCGGAATTGCCGGCACCATCCGCACCGTCCCCCTGACCGATGACGCGGCCCGCTCTCCGTTCGACGGCGGACCGCGGACGGCTTGAATTGGAGTGGTTCGATGAGCAGCAACCCGTTCGACGATGCCGAGGGCCGTTTCCACGTGGTGGTGAACGACGAACTCCAGCATGCGCTGTGGCCCGCGTTCGCCGAGGTTCCCGCCGGCTGGCGCGCCGTGTTCGGCGAGGAGAGCCGCGAGAACTGCCTCGCGTACGTGGAGGAGCACTGGAGCGACCTGCGGCCGCGGAGCCTGCGGGAGGCGATGGAGGCCGGCGCGGCCGCCGCCGGCGCCGCGTGAGCTGACGGGGGCTCGCCCCCGACGGCCACGGGGCGGGCCCCGGCGCTGCCGCCGCAGCACCGGGGCCCGCCCCGTGGCGTACCCGCCTCAGGCCGCCGAGGGCGCTTCCTCCGCACGGCGCCCCAGCTCCCGCTCGGTGCGCCGCAGCACGATCGAGTCGGCGATCTCGCCGCTGCGGATCGCGATGTTCGACAGCAGCGCCGAGGTCAGGCCGTGGCTGTGCTCGGTGCCGCCCTGGAGGTAGACCCCGCAGGTCAGCCCCGAGGTGGAGACCAGCCGGTAGTCGCGCTCCACCCGGTGCCGGCCCGCCGCGTCGCGCTGGAAGTGCCGGTCGAAGTCCTCACCGAGCAGGCGGGCCGGGTCCAGGCCGTCGTAGCCGCTGGCGAACACGAGCGCGTCGACGGCCAGTTCCTCCCGGCTGTCGTCGAGCAGCGAGCGCAGGACCACCCGCGCCCCGCTCCCGGAGCTCTCGACCCCGTCGACCCGGGTGAGGTTGCGGAAGTGCAGCCGCCGGACCCCGCGCACCTGCTCGTCGTACCAGCGCTGGTACAGGGAGCGGATGACGTCGGCGTCGACCACCGAGTAGTTGGTGTTGCGGTGGTAGCGCCAGAACGCGTCCCGTGCGCCCTCGGTGCCGAAGTAGTACTCGTCGACCGTGTCGGGGTCGAACACCTGGTTGGCGAAGGGCGTGTCGTCGGCCACGGAGTAGCCGTACGACGGGATCACGGCGGAGACCTCGGCGTGGGGCAGCGAGTCGTAGAGGAACCGGGTGACCTCGGCCGCGCTCTGCCCGGCGCCGACCACCGCCACGCTCTTGAGCTCCGCCGGGTCCTGCGCGTTGAACCGGGTCAGGAACTCCGAGCTGTGCCACACCCGCTCGCCGGCCGGCACCCCCTCGGGCATGCGCGGCACCAGCCCCGTGGAGACGACCACGTTGCGCGCGGTGACCACGCCGACCTCGTCGCCGGTGCGCACCTCGACCTCCAGCAGGTCCGGCGTGTGGGACCCGGCGCCGGTGACCGGGCGGACCGAGGTGACCTCGGCGCCGTAGGTGACCTGCTCGCGCAGGCCGGCGGCCGCCCATTCGAGGTACTGGTGGAATTCCTGCCGGGTCGGGATGAAGCTCTGGTTGTTCACGAACTGCACCAGCCGGTTCGAGGCGTGCAGGTATGCGACGAAGCTGAACCGGGACATCGGGTTCCGGAAGGTCGCCAGGTCCTTCAGGAACGAGATCTGCATGGTCGTCGACGGCAGCAGCATGTTCCGGTGCCAGCCGAACGTGGGCTGCCGCTCGAAGAAGTGGGACCTGACCGGGTGCAGCGGGACGCCCGGCCCGTGCTCCTGCAAGGCGATCGCGAGCGACATGTTCGACGGGCCGAACCCGATGCCGATGACGTCGTAGATCTCTTGGTCGCGCCTGCCCGTTATGCCCATAGGAAATTCTCCCCCTTGCGTCTGGAAAACTCGGCCGGTGGCCCGAGAGACCGTTCTGAAGTGTTGCCCGGAGGAAGCCCGGAGGCAACTCGAAAACTGCATGAAGAGCGTTTGAAGGGTTATCGGGGCGAGCTGTATCCGGAATCGTTGTCCTGTCGGCGGGACGCCGGTATGGTCGGCGGAGATTTCAGGAGGCAATTGCCGAAAGGGGGAATCCGGGTGTTCGTGCCCAGCTTTTACCGTGAACCGGACAGTTCGTGGATGGTCGACCTCATCCGCGGAAATCCGATGGCGCTCGCGGTGGCCAACGGCCGCGCCGAGGACGGTCCGTTCGCCACGCACCTCCCGGTCATCTTCGATCCCGTGACCTCCGGCGAGTGGACCGGCGAGCTGCCCGGGGCCACGCTGCTCGGCCACATGAACCGGGCGAACCCGCACTGGGCGGCCCTGGAGACGGGCGGCGTCCTGCTGCTGACCTTCACCGGCCCGCACTCCTACGTGTCGCCCACGGTGTACGCGAAGAGCCCGGCCGCTCCCACCTGGAACTTCACCTCGGTGCACGCCCGGGGGGTGGTGGAGAAGATCGACTCGACCGAGGAGACGCTGGAGGTGGTGCAGTCCACCGTCCGTGCCTTCGAGGGGGCGTTCGGCGACGGCTGGGACATGACCGGGTCCCTCGACTACTTCAGGAAGATCGTGCCCGACGTGGGCGCCTTCCGGTTCACGGTGACCGGGGCCGAGGGCATGTTCAAGCTCAGCCAGGAGCAGCCCGACGAGGTGCGCGAGCGGGTGCGCGAGTCGTTCGGGCAGAGCGCGTGCACGTACAAGCGCGAGACCGCCGGACTGATGGGCCGGCTGCCCTGACGCGGCCCTGACCTGCCCCGGCCCCGGGGGGTGACCCCGCGCCCGGGCCTCAGGCGCTGACCGCCTCCTTGCGCCCCTCCCGCCCGCCGAGGTCCTCCAGGGCGCTCGCCGCCGCGCTGTCCAGGGTGGTCATCACCCACTGCTCGAAGTCCACTCCCAGCTGCTCCGCCGCCTTGTGCCACCACTGGACGCGGCTGCCGGGGACCTCCAGGCGGCGGCTCGGCTCGATGGGCGCGCGGGTCGGCTGCCCGCTCTGGCGCGCGGCGCGCAGGGCGGCGCGCAGCTGCTTGGTGCTCCACTGCCGCTGCTCGGCCCGGTCCAGCCAGAGGTCCTGCTCCCCGACCGGCATGGACGCCAGCTCGGCGTGGTGCTGGAAGCTGAGGGCGGGCCGGCGCCGGCCGAGCTCGAAGCGTCTCGACACCCACGCGTAGTTGCGCAGCGTCTGGTACGAGAGGCCGGCGGCGCGGATCCCGCGCTGGTACCGGTCGGTGTAGTGGTCCTTGCCGTACTTGAGCCAGTCGCCCAGCCACCAGCAGGACGAGTCGAGCACGCCGACGAGCTGGTGCCCGGCACGCTCCCACTCGTCGTAGGCCATCCCGGCCGGCATCTGCAGGCCCACCTTGGTCGTCAGCACTTGGCCCCTGCGCGGAGCGGCTCCCGCGGTCTGCGGCTGCCACGACGGGGGTTGTGGGGGAGCGGTCGCCGGGCTGCCGTGCGCCGCCGCGGTGTGACCGGCCTGACGTGCCATCGTGCCTCCAGGAGAAGGGGCGTACACAACCGGCGAGAACTGTTGCGGGGCGGGCTGGAGGGCTGCCGGAGCAGCGTTCGAACGGCCGCGTGCCGCGCGGTGCCCCAGGGCTGTCCCGTCGACGGGACAGCCCTTTCGCCTGTGCGGATCGATTTCAGCCCCCCATGTCTGGGAATTCGGCCGCCAAGGCCGAAAAGAACCTATGGGCAGGTATTTTTCCGACCAGATGAATTTCCGGAGAGGGGTATGACGATGCGGAAGAGACCCAGAGCCGGCGTGGTCGGACTCGCGGCGGTCGCACTCATGGCCACCGCCTTCACAGGACCCGCCCGGGCGGCATGGGAGACACCCCCGGCGGCCGGCCACCAGGCGACGCAGCGGGCGATCGAAGCGGCGGTCGCCGCCGGGGTGCCCGGCATCGCCGCCGAGGGGCGGGACGGCGGCGGGGTGTGGAAGACGGCTGCCGGCGTGGGCGACCGGACGACGGGGGCGCCGCGCGGCAAGAACGACCGGTTCCGCATCGGCGGCATGACCAACACCTTCGTGGCGACCGCCCTGCTCCAGATGGAGGCCGAGGGGAAGATCGGCCTCGACGACACGGTGGACCACTACCTGCCCGGCCTGGTGACCGGCAACGGCAACGACGGCCGCGCGATCACCGTGCGCCAGCTCCTCAACCACACCAGCGGCCTCTTCGACTTCCTCGCCGACCAGCAGTACGCCGAGACCTACCTGACGGGTGACGGCTACCTCCGGCACCGGTACGACACCCTGACGCCCGAGCAGCGCGTGAAGGTGGCCCTCTCCCACGAGCCGCCGTTCCGCCCCGGCGCCAGGCACTGGTACTCCAACACCAACGACGTCCTGGCCGCCATGGTCCTGGAGAAGGCCGCCGGCCGGCCGTACGCGGAGGAGGTGCACAGGCGCATCATCGAGCCGCTGGGGCTCAAGGCCACGTCCAACCCCGGCACGAGCGCCCTCCTGCCCCAGCCGAGCGCCCGCGGCTACTCCCGGCTCTTCGCCGCCCAGCCCGACCGGATCGACGACGTCACCGAGACCAACCCGTCGCAGAGCTGGGGCAACGGCGACATGATCTCCAGCGCGGGCGACCTGAACCGGTTCTACGAGGCCCTCATGCGCGGGCGCCTGCTGCCGCCGCAGCAGCTGGCCGAGATGAAGACGACCGTCGACAACCCGGACTTCCCGGGCGCCTCCTACGGACTCGGCATCGAACGGCTCACCCTCGGCTGCGGCACCGTCCTCTGGTACCACGACGGCGGCGCCCTGGGCTGGATCTCCCTGTCCGCCTTCACCGAGGACGCCCGCCACCAGCTCACGTTCAACTACAACGCCAACTGGGGAGCGGAGACCATCCTCCCCATCGTCAACGCCGAGTACTGCCCCTAGTACCCGGGTCCCGCCCCGGCCGTCACCGCCCGCGCGGCCGCACCGGTCAACTCGTCGAAACGGCACAGGAGCCGGTTCTGCTCCTGCTGGAGCTGCTCGATGCGGCGCTGGAGGCGGGCGATCTCCTCGAAGAGCGGGAGCACCGCGCCCCCGCCCGCCGCGTCCGCCTCGGCGGGCGCCGTCCCCGCCCGGGACGGCCCGGCCGGGAGGGCGACCGCCGACACGGCGAGGGCCGGGTCGTGGTGGAGGATCGCCTGCATCAGGCCGCGCAGGACGGGGCCCGGCTCGACACCGAGCTCGTGCACCATGCGGCTGCGCGCCCGTTCGTACACGCCGAGCGCCTCCGCCTGCCGCCCGCAGCGGTAGAAGGCGACCATCAGCAGGTCGTAGAACCTCTCCCGCAAGGGGTTGTCGGTGGTGAGCACCATCAGCTCGCCGGTGATCTCGCCATGGCGCCCGGTGCGCAGGTACGCGTCGTACATCATCTCCAGCGCGGTCAGCCGGTGCTCCTCCAGCTGGGCGGCCCGGCCCGCGCAGATGTCGCCGAGCACGCTGCCCTCCAGGGCCGGGCCGCGCCACAGTGACAGGGCCCGGCGCAGCAGCTCGCCGGCCCGCCCCGGGTCCTCGTGCAGGACCCGCCGGGCGGTGTCGGTGAGCTGCTGGAAGCAGGCGGCGTCCGTCTCGGCGGGGGCGATCCGCAGGGTGTACCCGCACGAGGTGGTCGTGATCCACGGCGGCCGCTCCCGCCGCCGCGCGTCCCGGCCGTCCTCCGGTCCGGACAGCAGCCGGCGCAGCCGGGCCACCTGGACCTGGAGCGCGTTCGCCGCGTTGGCGGGCGGCCGCTCGCCCCACAGTTCGTCGATGAGCTGCTGCACGGAGACGTGGTGCCCGGCCTTCACCACCAGGGCCCCCAGCAGCGCGCGCTGCTTGGCGCCCGTGGGCAGCAGGTGCAGGCCGGCCTGTTCGTCGCGGACCTCCACCAGACCGAGAATGCCGAACTGCATGTCTTCTCCTCGCACGGGCCGGCAACGCAAGGGTCAGGAGGAGCGCGCCGCGCCCGCCGCGTCGAGTGCCGCCGTCGCGTCCCGTTCGATCTGCCGCAGCAGCGGCCCGGGATCGTCCTGGAAGTAGAAGTGGCCGCCGTCCAGCACCCGCAGGCCCAGGAAGCGCTCGGTGTACGCCGCCCAGCCGGCCATCCGCGCCGGCGAGGCGTGCGCGTCCCCGGCGCCCGCGTACGCGGACAGCGCCACCGGCAGCGGGCCGGCCCCGGGAGCCGGGCGCCACTCCTCCACCAGCCGCAGGTCGGCCCGGATGACCGGCTCGAACACGGACCACAGCTCGGGGTCGTCGAAGATCCCGTCGGGCGTGCCGCCGAGCAGGTTCAGACGGGTCCGCAACTCGGCGTCGGGCAGCTCGTGGTACGGCCGGTGCGGCCCCGCCGGCCGCGGCGCCGTGCGCGCGGAGACACCGACCCACACGGGCAGCGGCAGCCCCCGGCCGGCGGCCCGCCGGGTCATCTCGTAGGCGACGAGGGCGCCCATGCTGTGGCCGAAAAGGGCATAGGGGACCGTGAGTTCGGCCTCGATCCCGCTCAGCAGGAAGTCGGCTAGGCGGCCCGCGTCCGTGATCGGCGGCAGGTCGAGGAGGAAGCCGTGGCCCGGGGCGTCGAGCAGCCGCACGTCCCAGGTCTCGGGCAGTCCGGCGGGCCAGTGGCGGTAGGGCAGGTGGGAGCCGCCCGCGTGGTGCAGGACGAACAAGCGCAAGGCAGGACGTGTGCTGTCCATCTCTCTCCCTCGGATCGGGCCGCGCACCCTCGCACCATAGAGCGGCGCCCGGCCGGCGGTGTGCGCGCATCAGGTGACCTGTGCCGCAGGTGTGGCGGCTCTCCAACGATCCTCAGGCGGTGCGGCGCGGGCGCGCCGCGACCGGCCTGGCCCGGCCTCCCGAGCGGGACTCGACCGTGTCTCAAAAGGGCCGTGTATACAGTGGGCGCCGAGTCGGACCGGCAACGCGGGCAGCCCAGCCCGAACGGTCCCCGCGATCCGGCCCGCAAGGCCGGGATACCGCACCACCGCTCCAACCGGAGCGCCGGACACCCTGTCGCGACGCCGATCGGCGCCCCGCGCCCGCTTCCCCTCCCCGGCCCGGCGATTCCCCTTCCCGAGTCATCCCATGACAGTTAAGGAAGTGTCACGTGAGCACGAACCCCTTCGACGACGGGGACGGCCGCTTCCACGTCCTGGTCAACGACGAGGACCAGCACTCCCTGTGGCCGGTGTTCGCCGAGGTGCCCGCGGGCTGGCGGGTGGTCTTCGGCGAGGCGGACCGGGCCGCATGCCTGGAGTACGTCGAGCGGAACTGGACCGACCTGCGCCCCAGGAGCCTGCGCGAGGCCATGGCGGCCGACTGACACCGGACGGAAGCCGCCCGCCCACGGGCCCCGCACACCCGCGTCCCGCCGCCGCCCGCGCACACGGGCGGGCCGGACGCGGCGCAGCGACAGCGACCGCCGCCCGGACACCGGGCGGGCGGCCGGCTGGCGCCCAGCAGACACTCTGATTTGGGGGATGAGGATTGTGAGCGGCGCTGCGAGAACCGCGGGCGGTCACCGGGCCCGGCCGGTCGGCAACGGCGGCGGGCCCGCGCACGGGGACGTGGTCCTGTCCTTCGCGGGACCACAGGCCGAGGTGCGCAAGACGGGGATGATCCTCCCGGCGAACCTGCCGGAGCGCTCCTGGGAGCAGATCGGCACCAACCTCCGCGAGCTCGGCAACTCCTCGGCCTGGTGGCTCGCCGACTGGCTCCGCTTCGGCGAGGCCGCCTACGGGTGGCGCCGCTACAAGGAGGCCATCGAGCGCACCGGGCTCGACTACCAGACCCTGCGCAACTACGCCTGGGTCGCGCGGCGGTTCGACCACCACCGCAGGCGCGACGCCCTCAGCTTCGCCCACCACGCCGAGGTGGCCCGCCTGGCCCCGCCGGAGCAGGACTACTGGCTGCGCAAGGCCGAGCAGCAGAAGTGGTCGCGCAACGAACTCCGCAGGGCGGTCCGCGCCGCCCTCGCCGTCCAGAACGACAAGGCGTCCCTCCCGTCGGCCGCGGACGGCGAAGAACCCGGCGTGTCCCGGCTGGCCGACTCCGCGGCCAAGCGCCGCCAGGTCACGACGCTCACGATCGAGCTCTCCGCCGACCAGCTGGAACACCTCTCGAAGACGGCGGCCGCCCACGGCCTGCCCGTGGACCAGTGGGTGACCCGGCTGATCGAGACCGCCGACCGGAAGACCGCCTAGCACCGGAAACCCGCCCGGCGCCGCGCCGCCGCGGGGGCGGGCCGGTCCCGTTTCCCCGTGGTGCGCCGGCGGCCCGCCCCGCCGGACACCTCTCACACCGGAGCCAGTTGATGATCCTTCAGGGAAAGCGGGTCGCCCTGCCCTCGGCACCCGTCGTCCACCGACAGTTCGAGGCGCACGCCCGGGCCACCCCCGACGCCGTCGCCGTCTCCTGCGCCGGCCGGCAGGTGACGTACGGGGAGCTGGACGCGCGGGCGAACCGGTTCGCGCACTTCCTCGCCGCGCGCGGGACCAGCCGGGGCGCGAAGGTCGGCGTCTGCCTCGACTACTCGGCCGACCTGCTCGTCGCGATCCTCGGCACGCTCAAGGCGGGCGCGGCCTACGTGCCGTTCGACCCGGCCTACCCGCCGGCCCGGCTCCGGCTGCTGCTGGACCAGGTCCCCGACCTGGCCCTGATCGTGGTCTCCCCGGCCACGGTCGGGCTGATCGGGCAGGCGCCCGTCGAGGTTGCCGGCTTCGAGGAGCTGTCGGACCGGCTGGCGGCCCTCCCGGACACCGCCCCCGCGGTCGAGGTCGCCGGCGACGACCTGTGCTACGCCGTCTTCACCTCCGGATCGACCGGCACTCCGAAGCTCACCGCCGTGCGCCACGAGGGCTGGTTCAACCTGATGAACTGGCTGAGGCTCGAGTACGGCCTGCACCGGGGCTCGCACAACCTGGTCGTCAGCGCATTCGGGTTCGACCTCTCCCAGCGCGCCCTGATGACACCGCTGTTCTGCGGCGCCACCCAGTACCTCATGGCCAGCCGGAACTTCGACCCCATGCTGGCCTACCGCACCCTGAACGAGCACGACATCCGCACCGTGCACTGCGCCTCCAGCACCCTGTACCTGCTGGTCGACTGGGAGACCGCGCGCGGCGGCGACGCGCTGACCCGGCTCGACTACGTGCTCTTCGGCGGCGAGCCCCTCAAGACCGAACGGCTGGCGGACTGGGCGCGGCGCGAGGGCAACACCTGCACCCTCCTGCACCAGTACGGCGTCGCCGAGTGCACGGACGTCGCCACCTCCTACGACCTCGCCGGATACCGGCCCGGCGCCCACGAGGTCGCCCCGGTCGGCAGGCCCGCCCACAACACCGACATCCACCTCCTCGACGAGGAGCTGCGCGGCGTCGCGGCGGGGGAGCAGGGCGAGATCTGCATCTCCGGGACCGGCGTCGGCGCCGGCTACCTGGGCGGCAGCGGCCCCGAGAACGCGAAGTTCACCACGATCGAGGTCGACGGGGTGCCGCGCCGGGTGTACCGCACGGGCGACCGCGGATACGTGGACGCCGACGGGGAACTCGTCGTCCTGGGGAGGATCGACGCGCAGGTGAAGGTGCGGGGCATGCGCATCGACCCCTCCGACGTCGAGCGCGCCCTCGGCCGGCTGGCCGGAGTCCGGGAGGCCGCCGTCGCGGTCGTCCACACCCGCTCCGGCGAGGCCGAGCTGTCCGCGTTCGTCGTCCCGGCCGGAGGCGACCTCGCCGAGGACGACCTGCGCGCCCGCCTCCTGGAGAGCCTGCCGCGGAACATGGTGCCGGCCCGGTTCACCAACGTCCCGCGGATCCCGCTCAGCCCGCACGGGAAAGTGGACCGCGCGGCGCTCGTCGATGCCCAAGCGAGAGGACTGTGATGATTGCCGACGGTGTGCGCGCCATCTGGTGCCGTGAGTTCGAGCGCGACGACATAGCGGCCGACGACGACTTCTTCGCCCTCGGCGGCCAGTCCCTGATCATGACCAAGATCCAGGGCGCCTACATCGAGGAACTGGGCGTCGAGGTCCCGATGGACCAGATGTTCCTCAACCCGACGATCGCGTCGATCTCCGCCTACATCGAATCCAACCGGTGAGGGGGGACGCCGTGTCCGACTACGACGTCATCGTCGTCGGCGCCCGCTGCGCCGGCTCGCCGACCGCCATGCTCTTCGCGCAGCGGGGCTACCGCGTCCTGCTCCTGGAGAAGGCCCGCTTCCCGCAGGACACGCTGTCCTCGCACTACATCCACATGCAGGGCGTGGCCCTGCTGGGCCGGTGGGGCCTGCTGGAGCGGATCCGCGACACGGGCTGCCAACCGATCACCCACGAGCGCTACGAGGGCCCCGGCGTCCGCATCGACGGCTTCTCCCTTCCGATGGACGGCCTGACGACCACGTACGCGCCCCGGCGCTACGTGCTCGACCCGATCCTCGCGGAGGGCGCCGTGGCGGCGGGCGTGGAGTTCCGCGAGGGCTGCGCGGTCAACGACCTGCTCTGGGAGGACGACCGCGTCGTCGGCGTGCGGTACACCACGCCCGGCGGCGCCGAGGCCACCGACCGGGCGCGCCTGGTCGTCGGCGCGGACGGCATGCGGTCGCTGGTGGCCCGCAAGGCCGGGGCGCCCTACGTCATCGAGCACCCCCGGGCCACCTGCGTCTACTACAGCTACTGGTCCGGTGTCCCCTCCAGCTTCGAGCTGTACGAGCGGCCGGGGCGCTGGGTCGCCGCCGTCCCCACCAACGACGACCTCAAGCTGATCATGACCTACTTCCCGCAGGCCGACTACAACACGGTCCGCAGGGACGTCGAGCCCGCCTACCTCGAAGCCGTCCGCACCACCGCCCCCGACCTGTACGAGCGGATGCGGGAGGGCAGCCGCGTCGAGCAGATGTACGGCACGGGGCACCAGGAGAACTTCTTCCGCAAGGCCTACGGGCCCGGATGGGTCCTGGTCGGCGACGCGGTCAACCACAAGGACTCCATCACCGCCCGCGGCATCACCGAGGCCTTCGTCCAGGCACAGTCGCTCACCGGCCTCATCGGGGAGCGGCTGCACGAGGACGCCGCCCTCCGGTCCGCCCTGCGCCGCTACGAGAACAACCTCGGCAACGAGGCGCACAGCCAGTACCAGGGCGCCCTCAACGTGGCCGAGCTCAAGCCCGAGGGGCGGACGGAGATGCTGCGCAAGCTCGTCGGCCACCAGGAGCACATCGACCGGTACTTCTCCACGCTGTCCGGGGCGATCTCCATCGACGACTTCTACAACGAAGAACTCTTGACCTTGCTCGACCAGAGCTGAGCGACGACCGACCTGCTCCCTGGTTCGCCGAATTTGGAGACACAATGATCCCGTTGTCGTTCGCGCAGCGCCGGCTGTGGTTCGTGGACCGGTTCGATGGCCCCTCGCCGACCTACAACGGCGCCTTCGCCCTGCGGCTGACCGGTGAGCTGGACGCGGGCGCGCTCGAGGCGGCGCTCCGCGACGTCGTCGACCGGCACGAGGTCCTCCGCACGGTGATCGTCGAGGGCGACGACGGGATCCCGCACCAGCGGGTCCTGGCGTCCGGGGAGAAGCCGTTCGGCCTGCCGGTCCTCGACATCGCGCCGCAGGACCGGGCGGCGGCGGTCGACCGGGCGGCCAAGGAGACCTTCGACCTGGCCGCCGACGCGCCGATCCGCGCCACGCTCCTGCGGACCGGCCCGGGCGAGCACACCCTCGTGCTCGTGGTGCACCACATCGCCCTGGACGGGGAGTCCCTCGGGCCGCTGCTGCGCGACCTCGCCGAGGCCTACGCGGCCCGCCGGGACGGTGCGGCCCCCGCGTGGGAGCCGCTCCCCGTCCAGTACGCGGACTACACGCTGTGGCAGCGGGACGTGCTCGGCGACGAGACCGACCCGGACAGCCTGGCCGCCGGACAGCTGGCGTACTGGCGCGAGGCCCTGGCCGGCATGGCGCAGCCGCTGGCCCTGCCGACGGACCGCCCGCGCCCCAAGCGCACGGGCCCCGACGGCGGTCTGGTCCGCTTCCCGGTCGAACCCGGTCTGCTCGCCGCCGTGGAGAAGCTGGCCGCGGAGCAGGACATCACCGTCTCCATGGTCATGCACGCGGCGCTGGCGGTGCTCCTGCACCACCTCGGCTGCGGCGACGACATCCCCATCGGCGCGCCCATCGCCGGCCGCACCGACGAGGAACTGCGCGACCTCGTCGGCTTCTTCGTCAACACCTGGGTGCTGCGCGTCGACCTCTCCGGGAACCCGACCTTCCGCGAGCTGCTCCTGCGTGTGCGGGACCGGGCGCTGGCCGCCTACGACCACCAGGACATCCCCTTCGAGAGGCTGGTGGAGCTGCTCAACCCGGACCGGTCCACCGCCTACCACCCCTTCTTCCAGGTGATGCTCGCCTGGCAGGAGCCCCTGGGGAAGCTGGAGTTCGCCGGTCTCACGGCCGAGTCCGAGACGCTGGAGACCGGAACGGCCAAGTTCGACCTGTTCTTCAACATGATCCCGGACGCCTCGGGCGGGGCGGAGGTCCGCCTGGAGTACGCCACCGACCTGTTCGACGGAAGCACGGTCGAGACCCTCGCGGCCCGGTTCGTACGCGTGCTCGGCGCCCTCGCCGCCGACTCGGGCCGCACCGTCGGAGCCGTCGACGTCCTCGGCGACGCCGAGCGCGAGCTGCTCCTCGACCGGTTCAACGACACCGCCGCCGAACTGCCCCCGCTGACCGTCCCGCAGCTGTTCGAGGAGCAGGCGGCCAGGACGCCGGACGCCCCGGCGCTGGTGTGCGACGGCCGGACGCTGACCTACCGCGAGCTCGACGAGCGGGCCAACGGCGTCGCGTGGGAGCTGATCCGGCGCGGCGTCGGCCCGGAGGACCTCGTGGTGCTGGCGCTGCCGCGCACCGAGGACCTGGTCGCCGGCCTGCTCGGCATCCTCAAGTCCGGTGCCGGCTATGTGCCGGTGGACCCGCAGTACCTCGCCGGACGGGCGCGGACCGTGCTGTCCGAGGCCCGCCCGCGGCTCGTGCTCACGGACACCGCGACCGCCCGGGAGCTGCCGGAGCACGAGGTCCCGACCGTCAACCTCGACGACCGCGCCGCCTGGCAGACCGCACCCGTGGGGGCGCCGGACGACGACGCCCGCACCGCGCCGCTGGCCCCGGACAACCTGGCGTACGTGATGTACACCTCCGGCTCCACGGGCAAGCCGAAGGGCGCGGCGATCACCCACCGCAGCGTGGTCAACGGCGTACGGGAACTGGTGCGCGTCCTCGACGCGCCGCCCGGCTGGAAGATGCTCTCGGGCACCTCCGTCAACTTCGACGTCTCGGTCTTCGAGCTGCTGACCACCCTGTCCACCGGCGGCACCGCCGAGGTCGTGGCGAACGCGCTGGCCCTCGCCGAGCGGGACGGCTGGGACGGCCACGTCCTCAGCGGCGTCCCCTCGGTGCTCGGCGAGCTGGTCGGCCACCTGGAGAAGGCGCCCGACGTGCGCTCGGTCGTCTTCGCGGGCGACGTGCTCCCGGCCCGGCTGGTGCGGCAGGTGCGCGAGGCCCTGCCCGGCGCGCAGATCGTGAACTCCTACGGGCAGAGCGAGAGCTTCTACGCCACCGCGTTCTCCGTCGCGGCGTCCGAGGAGTGGGAGCGCGGCGAGGTCGCGCCCATCGGCACCCCGCTGGGGAACATGCGCGCCTACGTGCTGGGCCCCGGCCTCACCCCGGTCCCGCAGGGCGTGATCGGCGAGCTGTACGTGGTCGGGACCTGCCTCGGCCGCGGCTACCACGGCCGCCCCGGGCTGACCGCCGAGCGCTTCGTGGCCAACCCGTTCGGCCCCGCGGGCGAGCGGATGTACCGCACGGGCGACCTGGCCCGCTGGAACGCCGACGGCCGGCTGGAGTGCGTCGGCCGCGGCGACGGACAGGTCAAGGTGCGCGGCTTCCGCATCGAGACCGCCGAGGTCGAGGCCGCGCTCACCGCGCACCCCGGCATCAGCGAGGCCGTGGTCATCGGCCGCGAGGCGCCCTCGGGCGGCAAGCGGCTCGTCGCCTACGTGGTCCACACCGGCGAGGGGGCCGTCGGCGACGACGGCGCCGGCGGCATCGGCGACGTGGACGTCCAGGCCGGCGCCTCGGCCGCCGAGCTGCGCCGGTTCACCGCGGCCCGGCTGCCCGACTACATGGTCCCCTCGGCCTTCGTGGCCGTCGGCCGGCTGCCGCTCGGCCCGACCGGCAAGCTGGACCGCTCGGCGCTGCCCGAACCGGAGTTCCTGGGCGAGGCGTACCGGGAGCCGCGCACCGAGGCCGAGAAGATCATCACCGCGGCCTACGCGGACGTGCTCGGCGTCGACCGGGTCGGCGTCGACGACGACTTCTTCGCCGTGGGCGGGGACAGCCTGCGGTCGATCCAGGTCGTGGCGCGGGCCCGGGCCCGGGGCCTGGACCTCACCACGCGGGAGATCTTCGAGTGCCGCACGGCGGCCCGGCTGGCCGAGGCGGCCGCCGACCGAGGCGACCGGGCGCCCGTGCTCGCGGAGCTCGACGGAGGCGGCGTCGGCCCGATGCCGCTCCAGCCGGTGGCCCGGCACGTGTTCGAGCACGGCGGCGGGCTGAACCGTTTCGCCATGTCGATCGTGCTGGACCTGCCCGAGAGCATCGACGAGGCCGGCCTGGCCGCGACGCTCGACGCCGTGCTCGACCGTCACGACCTGCTGCGCTCGCGGCTCGTGCGCGACGGAGGGGAGCCCTCCCTCGTCGTGCGCCCGCAGGGCTCCGTACGCGCCGCGGACCTGGTCCGCCGCGTCCGCGTCGCCGGCGGGTGGGACGACCCCGCGGCGCTGGAGGCGGCCAGGGCGGAACTGGACGCCTCGGCCGGCCGGCTCGACCCCGCTGCCGGGACCATGGCGGACTTCGTCTGGTTCGCCGCGGACTCCGGCGAGGGCCGGCTCCTCGTGGTCCTGCACCACCTGGTCGTCGACGGGGTCTCCTGGCGCATCCTCATGTCCGACCTCGCCGAGGCCTGGCAGGAGGTCCGCTCCGGCCGCACCCCCGACCTGCCCGCAGTCGGCACCTCCGCCCGCCGCTGGGCGGCCGCCCTGGAGTCCGAGGCGCTCTCCCCGGAGCGGGAGGAGGAGCTGGACCACTGGCGCGACGTGCTGGAGTCCGCCAACCTCCCGCTCGGCGAACGCGCCTTCGACCCGGCCGTGGACCTGATGTCCACCCTCGACACCGTACGGGTGCAGCTGCCCGCCGACGTCACCGAGGCCGTGCTGACCCGGCTCCCCGCGGCGTTCAAGGGCACCGGCACCGACGTGCTGCTCGCCGCCCTCGCCCTCGCGGTCAACCGCTGGCGCGGCGACGACCGCTCGACCCTGGTCCGGCTGGAGGGCCACGGCCGCGAGGAGGACGCCGTCCCCGGCGCCGACCTCTCCCGCACCGTCGGCTGGTTCACCAGCATGTACCCCGCCAAGGTCGACGTGCGGGGCGTCGACCTGGACGGCGTCCTGGCCGGCGGCCCCGCGGCAGGAGAGGCGGTCAAGCGGGTCAAGGAGCAGCTGCGCGGCGTCCCGGACAAGGGCCTCGGCTACGGTCTGCTGCGCTGGCTGAACGAGGAGACCGCGCTCCAGCTGGAGGAGTACGCGGCCCCGCAGATCGGCTTCAACTACCTCGGCCGGATCTCCGACGCCGACGTGCCCGAGCACCTGCGCGGCCAGGGGTGGGCCCCGTCCGGCTGGTCCTCCGAACTGATCCCGATGCCCGACCCGGACCTGCCCGCGCTGTCCGCGCTGGAGGTCAACTCCGTCGTCACCGACACCGCGGAGGGCGCCCGCCTCCAGACCGTGTTCATGTTCCCCACCGGCGTGCTCTCCCGCGAGCGGGCCTCCGCGCTGGCCGGCCTGTGGGCCGAGGTGCTGCACGGCATGGCCGCGTACGCCGCCCGCCCGCGGATCGGCGGGCTCACGCCCTCCGACGCTCCGCTGGTCCCCGTCGGCCAGGACGAGATCGACGGCTGGGAGGAGCGCTACGGCCGGCTGGTCCAGGTCTGGCCGCAGGCCCCCGGCCAGTCCGGCATCCAGTTCCAGGCGGCCCTCGCCGACGGCAGCTTCGACGTCTACCACATGCAGTTCGTACTGCACCTGTCCGGACCCGTGGACCCGGCGCGGATGCGGGCGGCCGGGCAGGCCCTCCTCGACCGCTACCCGAACCTGCGCTCCGCGTTCCTCGCCACCGCCGGCGGCGACCCGGTCCAGATCGTGGCCGAGCACGTCGCCGTGCCCTGGCGTCACCTCGACCTGACCGGCCGCGACGAGGCCGAGCAGGACGCCGCGCTCGACGCGGCCCTCGCCGCCGACCGGGCCGACCAGCTCGACCCCGCGCGGCCGCCGCTGATCCGCCTGGCCCTGCTCACCTGCGGGCCGCAGCGCTCCAAGCTCATCGTCACCGCCCACCACACCCTCTTCGACGGCTGGTCGTCGCCGCTGGTCATCAAGGACCTCGTCCGCCTCTACGCCGGCGACGAGGAGCTCCCCCCGGTGCGCGGCTACGGCGACTACCTCGCCTGGCTGTCCCGGCAGGACCGGGAGGCCTCCGCCGCCCGGTGGAAGGAGGAGCTCGACGGCTTCGAGCAGCCCACCCTGGTGGCCGCCGACCGCACCGCCCGGGGGGAGGCCGAGGCCCTCGGCCGCGTCGAGGTCCCGCTCTCCATCGACAAGGGCCGCGAGCTCGCCCGCCGCGCCGCCGAACTCGGCGTCACGCTGAACACCCTCCTCCAGGGCGCGTGGGCGGTCCTGCTCTCGAAGCTCACCGGGCAGCACGACGTGGTGTTCGGCGCCGCCGTCAACGGCCGCCCGGCCGACCTGGCCGGCTCGGACGAGATGGTCGGCCTGTTCATCAACACCCTGCCGACCCGCGTCCGCTGCCGGCCGGGCGACACCCTGGCCGAGGTCGTCACCGACCTCCAGGACCGGCAGGTGTCCCTCCTCGACCACCACTACTACGGCCTGGCCGACATCCAGCGCGGCGTCGGGCTGCCCTCGCTGTTCGACACCATCGTCGTCTTCGAGAACTACCCGATCGACCGCGAGGGCATCGTCGAGGCCAACGAGTCGGCGGGCTTCACGATCGACGCCATCCGGCCCTTCGCCGGCTCGCACTACTCGCTCACCCTCAACTCCTCCGACCCCTACCTGCGGCTCTCCCTCGACTACCAGACCACCCTCTTCGACCGCGACGCCGCCGAGGTCCTCGCCGCCCGGCTCGTACGGGTGCTGGACCGGGTGCTGGAGGACCCCCGGACCCCCGTCGGCGCCGTGGACGTCCTGTCGGACGAGGAGCGCCACCGGCTGGTCTCCGGGGTCAACGACACGGCGCACCCCGTCACGGCGGACACCCTCCCGGGGGCCTTCGAGGCCCAGGTCCGGCGCGAGCCCGACCGGGTGGCGCTGATCGGCGAGCACGAGACCCTGACCTACGCCGAGTTCAACCGCCGCGCCAACCGCCTGGCGCACTGGCTGGTGGAGCAGGGCGCGGGCCCCGAGCGGCTGGTCGCCGTGAGGGTCCCCCGCTCCGTGGACCTGATGGTCGCCGTCCACGCCGTGGTGAAGGCCGGCGCCGCCTACGTGCCGATCGACACCGAGCTGCCCGAGGACCGGGTCCGGCTCGTGCTGGAGAGCGCCGACCCGCTGCTCGTGCTCGACGCGGACCTCCCGGACGTCTCCGGATACCCGGAGACGGACCCCGAGCGCGTCCTGTCCCCGGACCACGCCGCGTACGTCATCTTCACCTCCGGCTCCACCGGCCGCCCCAAGGGCGTCCAGGTGGCCCACAGGGCCATCATGAACCGGCTGGAGTGGGGCCTGTCCCACTTCGGCGTGGGCCCGCAGGACCGGGTCCTGCTCAGCACGACGGCGAGCTTCGACGTCTCGGTGCCGGAGATCTTCGCACCGCTCCAGGCGGGCGCCGCCGTGGTCATCGCGCGCCCCGACGGCCGCCGCGACCCGGCCTACCTCGCCGACCTGATCCGGCGCGAGCGGGTCACCGGCGCGGACTTCGTGCCCTCCCTGCTGGAGGCCTTCGCGGGCGAGCCCTCGGCCAGGGACTGCGGGAGCCTGCGCTGGATCGAGGTCGCCGGCGAGGCGTTCCCGCCCGCCCTGGCCAACAAGGTCTCCGGCCTCCTGCCGGACCTCGGCGTGTACAACCTCTACGGCCCCACCGAGGCCTCCGTCGAGGTCACCGCCCACCGGCACCGGCCGGGCGCGGACCGGGTGCCGATCGGCGCACCCGTGTGGAACACGCAGGTGTACGTGCTCGACGCGGCGCTGCGCCCCGTCGCCCCCGGCGTCGCCGGCGAGCTCTACCTGGCCGGCACCGGGCTCGCCCGGGGCTACCTCGGCCAGACCGGCCTCACCTCGGAGCGCTTCGTCGCCTGCCCGTTCGGCGCGCCGGGCAGCCGGATGTACCGCACCGGCGATGTCGTGCGCTGGAACGGGGACGGCGAGGTCGAGTACATCGGCCGGTCCGACTTCCAGGTCAAGCTCCGCGGCTTCCGCATCGAACTCGGCGAGATCGAGCAGGCGATCGCCGCGCACCCGGACGTGGACAACGCCGTCGCCCTGGTCCGCGAGGACCGCCCCGGCGACCAGCGCCTCGTCGTGTACGTGGTCCCCGCGGCCGGCCGGACCCCGGACCGGCTCGACCCCACGGCCCTGACGGACCTGGCCCGCGAGCACCTGCCGGAGTACATGGTCCCCTCCGCCGTCGTACCGCTCGCCGGGCTCCCCTCCACGCCGAGCGGGAAGCTCGACCGCAAGGCCCTGCCCGCACCGGACCTCCCCGCGCGGACCGAGCCCGGACGGGGCCCGCGCAACCCCACCGAGGAAACCCTGTGCCGGCTGTTCGCCGAGCTGCTGGGCGTGGAGGAGATCGGCATCGACGTCGACTTCTTCGACCACGGCGGGCACTCGCTGCTGGCCACCCGGCTCACCGGCCGCATCCGCAACGCCCTCGACGTCGACGTGAAGGTCACGACGGTGTTCCGCAATCCGACCGTCGCCGGGCTGGCGGAGCAGATCGCGGAACTGGCCGAGTCGAACCGCCCGCAGCTGCGCCCCCGACTGGGCCAGATGACCGTATCGGAGACCCGTCGATGATCCCGCTCTCCTTCGCGCAACGCCGGATGTGGTTCCTCCACCGCCTGGAAGGCCCGACCGCGACCTACAACATCCCGTTCGTCCTGCGCCTGGACGGGCCGCTGGACACGCGGGCCCTGGCCGCGGCGGTGCGCGACGTCGTCACCCGGCACGAGAGCCTGCGCACCCTGATCGCGGAGGACGCGGACGGCACGCCCGAGCAGCTGATCCTGCCCCCGCAGGAGGCGGACCCGCAGTTCCGGGTGGCCGACGTGGCCGCCGACGCCGTGGACGCCGCGCTGCGCGCGGCCGTGGCCGAGCCCTTCGGCCTGGACACCGAACTGCCCCTGCGGGCGACCGTCTTCCGCGTCGCCCCGCAGGAGCACGTCCTGGCGTTCGTCTTCCACCACATCGCGGCGGACGGCGCCTCGATGGGCCCGTTCCTGCGGGACCTGATGCAGGCGTACGCCGCCCGCCACGCGGGGAGCACGCCGCACTGGGCGCCGCTGGAGGTGCAGTACAAGGACTACACGCTGTGGCAGCAGCAGCTGCTCGGCGACGAGGCCGACCCGCAGAGCATCGCGGCGGGACAGCTGGACTACTGGCGCCGGGAGCTGGCCGACGTGCCGCAGCCGGTGAACCTGCCGCTGGACCGGCCCCGGCCGGCGGTGGCGAGCCACCGCGGCGGCCACGTCTCCTTCGAGCTGGAACCCGGACTCGTCGCCCGGCTCGGGAAACTGGCCGCCGCGCACGGCGCCACGGCCCCGATGGCCGCCCAGGCCGCGCTGGCCGTACTGCTCCAGAAGCTGGGCGGCGGCGACGACGTGACGATCGGCAGCCCCATCGAGGGGCGCACCGAGGAGGCCCTGGCCGATCTGATCGGCTTCTTCGTCAACACCTGGGTGCTGCGCGCCGACCTGTCGCGCAACCCCTCCTTCGGCGAACTCCTGGAGCAGACGCGGGACAAGGCCCTCGCCGCCTACGACAACCAGGACGTCCCCTTCGAGCGGCTGGTCGAGCTGATCGGACTGGACCGCTCCACCTCCTACCAGCCGCTGTTCCAGACCATGCTGGCCTGGCAGTTCGTCTGGCCGGAGATGGAGATGCCGGGCCTGCGGGTCACCCCCGTCGCCCTGGGCACCGACACCGCCAAGTTCGACCTGTTCTTCAACATCGTCCCGGACGCCACCGGGCGCGCGCACGGCCGCCTGGAGTACGCGGCCGAGCTCTTCGACCACCCCACGGCCGTCGCCGTCGTCGACCGGTTCGTGCGCATCCTGGAACAGGCGGTCGCCGATCCCGCCGTGCGCGTCGCGGACCTCGACGTCCTCGACGCGGCCGAGCGCGCCTGGCTGCTGGACACGGCGAACGACACCGCCGAGCCCACCCTGGAGCCGGGCCTCGTCGAGGCCGTCGCCCGGCAGGCCCGCACCGCACCGGACGCCCCCGCCGTCATCGGCGAGGAGGAGACGCTGACCTACGCGGAGCTGGACGCCCGGGCCAACCGGCTGGCGCACTGGCTGATCGGCCGCGGAGTGCGCCCCGAATCCCCGGTGGCCGTCCGCCTGCCCCGCTCGCCGGAGCTCGTGGTCGCCCTGCTCGCCGTCCTCAAGGCGGGCGCCGCCTACGTCCCGATCGACCCGGACCACCCCGAGTCCCGGATCGGCCACATCCTCGCCGACTCCCGCCCCGCCCTCGTGCTCGACCCCGGGACGCTGGCCGGTGCGCACGGCGGCGCCGGACACCCCGACACGGCCCCCGCCCCGCGCGTCACGCCCGACCACACCGCCTACGTCATCTACACCTCGGGCTCCACCGGCGCCCCCAAGGGCGTCTGCGTCCCGCGCGGCGCACTGGACAACTTCCTCGCCACGATGGGCCGGCGGGTCCCGCTGTCGCCCGCCGACCGGTGGCTCGCGGTCACGACCGTCTCCTTCGACATCGCCGCCCTGGAGCTCTACCTGCCGCTGGTGTCCGGCGCGGCCGTCGTGCTCGCCGGCAAGGACACCCTCGCCGACCCCTCGCAGGTCGTGGCCCTGCTGCGCCGCCACCGGGTCGGCGTGGCGCAGGCGACCCCGGCGTTCTGGCAGATGCTGCTCACGCACGAGCCGGACGCCGCGAAGGGCCTGCGCGTCCTCACCGGCGGCGAGGCCCTGCCGGCCCGGCTGGCCGGGACGCTCGCCGCCGCGGCCGACGAGGTGTTCAACGTCTACGGCCCCACCGAGACCACCATCTGGTCGACGATGGCGCCCGTCGGGCCGGACGCCGGCGTGGCCATCGGCACGCCGATCGGCAACACGCGGGTGTACGTGCTGGACGCGCGGCTGCGCCCGGTCCCCCGCGGCGTGCAGGGCGAGCTGTACATCGCCGGGGACGGCCTGGCGCGCGGATACCAGGGCAGGCCCGGGCTGACCGCCGAGCGGTTCACGGCCTGCCCCTTCGGCCCCGACGGCACCCGCATGTACCGCACCGGCGACCTCGTCCGCTGGTCCGGGGACGGCCGCCTGGAGTACGTCGGACGCACCGACTTCCAGGTGAAGGTGCGGGGCTTCCGCATCGAGCTGGGCGAGATCGAGAACGTGCTGGCCGGCCACCCCGGCGTGGCCCAGGCCGTGGTCGTCGTGCGCGAGGACCGGGAGGACGACAAGCGCCTCGTGGGCTACGTGGTGCCCGGCCCGCAGGGCGCGGCGGCCGACGCCGATGCCGACGCCGAGGACGCCGCGAGGGTGGACGAGTGGCGCCAGGTCTACGACGACACCTACGCCGGCTCCGGCGACGAGGCGCTCGGCGAGGACTTCGAGCTGTGGACCTCCTCCTACGACGGCGAGCCGATCCCGCGCGGGCAGATGCTGGAGTGGCAGGACGCGGCGGTGGCGCAGGTGCTGCGGTACGCGCCGCGCCGGGTGCTGGAGATCGGCGTCGGCTCCGGCCTGCTGCTGGCGAAGATCGTCGGCCGGGTCGAGGAGTACTGGGGCACCGACATCTCGGCCACCGTCGTCGACCGCGTCCGCCGGCAGGCCGAACAGGCCGGCCACGGCGACCGGGTCCGGCTCAGCGCCCAGGCGGCGGACGACGTGTCCGGGCTGCCCCGCGGCGCCTTCGACACGGTCGTGCTGAACTCGGTGGTCCAGTACTTCCCGAGCGCCGACTACCTGGACCGGGTGCTGCGCGAGGCCGTGGAACTGCTCGCCCCCGGCGGCCGGGTGATCGTCGGCGACGTCCGCAACGCCGCCACGCTGCGGACGCTGCTCACCGCCACGCAGCGCGCGGCGCACCCCTACGCGGCGCCCGAGGAACTGCGCGGCCTGGTGGAGAAGGCGCTGTTCGCCGAACGGGAGCTGGTCGTCGCCCCCGAGTGGTTCACCGACTGGGCGCAGGGCCGCCGCGTCGGCGTCGACATCCGGCTGAAGGCGGCGTCGGCGCACAACGAGCTGACCCGGCACCGCTACGAGGTCGTCCTGCACAAGGAGCCGGCCGACGCGCTCGACCTCGCCGGCGTACCGGCCGTGTCCTGGAGCGGACCCGAGGACCTCGCCGGACTGGCCCTGCGGGTGGACCGTTCGGGCCCGGTGCGCGTGACCGGGATCCCCAACGCACGGCTGGCCGAGGAGTCCGCCGCGGCCGTCGCGGCGGGCGTCCTCGACCCGGCGCCCGGACAGGGCGCCGGACCCGCCGACCCGGAGGAACTGCGCCGCGCGGCCCGCGACCACGGCCGGGACGCGGTCGTCACCTGGTCCGGCGCGGACGCACGCCTCTTCGACCTGCTCCTGCTGCCCGCGCCGCAGGCCGGCCCGCGGCCCGTCACCGGAGCCTTCGCCGCCGGCACGGGCGGGCGGACCCGGGCGAACGACCCCTCGCTCGCCTCGTCGATCGGCCCGCTGCTCGCCCGGCTGCCCGAGTACCTGCGCGAACGCCTCCCCGACTACATGGTCCCCACCGCGATCGTGCCGCTCTCGCAGATCCCGCTGACCCCGAACGGGAAGCTCAACCGCAGGGCGCTGCCGGTACCGGACTACGCGCAGGCCTCCACCGGCCGGGCGCCGCGCGACGAGCGCGAGGAGACCCTCTGCGCGCTCTTCGCCGAAGTCCTCGGCCTGGAGCGGGTCGGCATCGACGACGACTACTTCGCCCTCGGCGGCGACAGCATCCGCTCCATCCAGGTCGTCGCCCGGGCCAAGGCCCGCGGCACGCTCATCACCGTGCGGGAGATCTTCGAGCACCGCACGGTCGCCCGGCTCGCGGAACTGGTGGACGGGCGGGACGAGGAGACCCCGGCCCTGGCCGAGCTGCCCGGCGGCGCCGTCGGCCGGGCCCCGCTGCCCCCGGCCGCACGGGACCTCCTCGCGCGCGGCGGCGGCATCGGCCGGCTGTGCACCTCCAGGGTGCTGACCCTGCCCGAGGGCGTCGGCCGCCCGGACCTGACCGCGGCGCTCCAGGCCGTCCTCGACCGGCACGACGTGCTGCGCGCCCGGCTCGACCGGGACGGGCCCGGCCTGTTCGTGGAGCCGTCCGGCAGCGTGGACGCCGGCGCGCTGCTGCGGGAGGTCCGGGGCGACGCCGTGCAGGCCGAACTCGACGCCGCCGCCGGCCGGCTCGACCCCGACGCGGGCGTCATGGCGCAGTTCGTCCGGCTCACCCCCGGCTCGGGCGCCGGCCGGCTGCTGATCGTCGCGCACCGCCTGGCCGTGGACGCGGTGTCCTGGCCGATCCTGGTCGCGGACCTGGTCCGCGCCTGGCAGCGGGCGCGCGACGGCCGCACCCCCGAACTCCCCCGGACGGGCACCTCGTACCGCCGGTGGGCCCACGCCCTGGCCGACGGGGCGGCCGGCCCCCGGTCCGCCGAGACGCAGCCGGCCCCGTACGCGGACGAGCCCCTGCTCGGGGCGCGCCGGCCCGACCCGGCGCGGGACCTCGCCGCCACCGCGGACACGGTACGGGTCCGGGTCCCGGCGGACGTCACGGCGGCCCTGCTGGACCGGCTGCCCGCCGCCTACCGCACCGGCGCCGAGGACGGGCTGGTCACCGCGCTGGCGCTGGCGCTGGCCCGCCACCGCGAGACCCGCGCCCTGCCGGGGGCGCCGGCATCGGTCCGGCTGGAGGGGCGGGACCGGGCCGGGCACGCGGTGCCCGGCGCCGACCTGTCCCGTACGGTCGGCTGGCTCACCGCGGTCTTCCCGGCCCGCCTCGACCTGGCCGGCGTCGATCTCGCGGACGCGTTCGCCGGCGGACCGGCCGCCGGACGGGCGCTCAAGGCCGTCAAGGAGCAGGTGCGCGCGGCGGCCGGCCACGACCTGCCCGATACCCCCGCCGCACCGCAGATCGGGTTCGGCTACCTCGGCCGGAGCTCCGGCGAGGAGCTGCCCGGGGAGCTGAGCGGCCTCGGCTGGGCGGCCGACCCCGCGTACCGGGACCTGACCGCCGCGCCGGACGCCGACATGCCGGTGCCCTCCGCCCTGGAGGTCGGCGTCGTCGCCGTCCCCGCCCCCGGCGGTGACGAGCTGGCCGCCATCTTCGCCTTCCCCGCCGGGGTGCTCCCCCGGGAGGAGGTGGCCGAGCTGGCCGGGCTGTGGGTCCGGGCGCTGACCGCCCTGGCCCGGCACGCCGCGGCCCCCGGCGCCGGCGGACTGACCCCGTCCGACGCGCCCCTCGTCGGCGTGAACCAGGAGGAGATCGACACCTGGGAGGCCCGCTACGGCAGGCTGGCCGAGATCTGGCCGGCGACCCCGACCCAGTCCGGGATGCTCTTCCACACGATGCTCGCCGGAAGCGCGTTCGACCCGTACCACAACCAGCTGGTGTTCCACCTCTCCGGCGAGGTCGACCCGGAGCGCATGCGCCGGGCCGGGCAGGCCCTGCTGGAGCGCCACCCCAACCTCCGTGCCGCGTACGTCGACCGGGCCGACGGCGACGTCGTCCAGGTGGTGCCGGCCGAGGGCGTGGCCCTGCCCTGGCGGTACCTCGACCTGACCGGCGCCGACGCGGCCGGGCGCAGCGAGGCGTTCGAGCGGTTCCTCGTCGAGGACCGGGCCGCCCACTTCGCCGTGGACGCCCCGCCGCTGATCCGGCTGTCCCTCGTCGTCACCGAACCGGGCCGCGCCGACCTCGTGATGACCTCCCACCACGTGCTCTTCGACGGCTGGTCCACGCCCCTGCTGATGCGGGACCTGCTGCTGCTCTACGGCTCCCGCGGCGACCCGGCCGCCCTGCCCGCGGCCCCCGACTTCGGCGCGTTCCTGGCCTGGCGCGCCGGGCAGGACGAGGAGGAGTCCGCCCGGGCGTGGACGGCCGAGCTCGACGGGGTCGAGGAGCCGACCCTGCTCGCCCCCGGCGCCGAGGGCATCGGGGACGAGGGCGTCGCACAGCTCGACGTGCCGCTCCCGGCCGAGGAGGCGCGGGCCCTGGCGGTGCGCGCAGCCGAGCTGGGCGTCACCGTCAACACCCTGGTCCAGGGCGCCTGGGGGCTGCTGCTGGGCCGGCTCACCGGCCGACGGGACGTGGTGTTCGGCGCGACCGTCTCCGGGCGCCCGCCCGCGGTGACGGACGTGGACGCCATGGTCGGGATGTTCATCAACACCCTCCCCGTACGCCTCGCGTACGCCCCCGGCGACACCCTCGCCGAGATCCTCACCCGGCTCCAGGGCCGGCAGGCCGGCCTGCTGGACCACCACCACCGCGGACTCACCGAGGTCCAGCGGGCCGTCGGCCGGCAGACCCTCTTCGACACGCTGTTCGTCTTCGAGTCCTACCCCGTCGACCGGGAGGGCCTCGCCGCCGCGAGCACAGCGGCGGACGGCATCGCCTTCACGGGCCTGCGCCCGGCCACGGCCACCAACTACCCGCTGGCCCTGATGGCGGCGGCCGACCCGCACCTCCAGCTGATCTTCCAGTACGCTCCGGGCGTCTTCGGCCGGGACGCGGTGGAGGTGATCGCCGACCGCCTCGTGCGCGTCCTGCGGCAGGTGGCGGCCTCCCCGGAGCTGAAGGCCGCACAGCTGGAGGTCCTGGAGCCGGCCGAACGCGACCGGCTGCTCTCCGCCTTCAACGACACGGCCGTGCCCACTCCGGACACCACCGTGGGCGGCCTCGTCGAGGCGCAGGCCGCCCGGACCCCGGACGAGCCCGCCGTGGTCGCGGGGGACGAGACCCTCACCTACCGCGAACTGAACTCGCGGGCCGACCGCCTGGCGGCCGAACTCGCCCGCCGCGGCGTGGGGCCGGAGTCGCTGGTCGCGCTGGCCCTGCCGAGGACGGCGGAGCTCGTCGTCGGACTGCTCGCGGTCCTGAAGGCGGGCGGCGCCTACCTGCCGGTCGACCCCAGGTACCCGAGCCACCGCCTGGCGGCCATCCTCGCCGAGGCGGGCCCGCGCCTGGTCCTGACGGACTCCGCGACGGCCGCGGCGCTGCCCGGGCACGAGGCCCCGGACCTCCTCCTCGACACGCTCGACCCGGCCGGGGACGCCACCGGGCCCGCCCGGCCGCCCCACCCGGACCAGCTGGCCTACGTGATGTACACCTCCGGCTCCTCGGGCACGCCCAAGGGGGTCGCCATCACCCACGCGAACATCGTCAACGGCGTGCTGGAACTCGCCTCCCGGGTGGGGATGGAGCCCGGCAGGCGGCTCCTCGCGGGCACGTCCGTCAACTTCGACGTCTCGGTGTTCGAGATCTTCACGACCCTCGCCGCCGGCGGGGTCGTCGAACTGGTCCGGGACGTCCTGGTGCTGGGCGAGCGGAAGGAGGGCTGGAGCGGCAGCGTCATCTCCACCGTCCCCTCCGCCTTCGCCGAACTCGTCGACGGCATCGCCGGCCGCACCGCCGTGGAGACGGTCGTCTTCGCCGGCGAGGCCCTGCCCTCCTCGCTCGTCGAGAAGGTGCGCGGCGCCTTCCCGGGCGTACGGGTCGTCAACGCCTACGGGCAGAGCGAGTCGTTCTACGCCACCGCCCACACCGTCTCCGGCGAGGCCGCGGACCGGGCCGGCAGCGCGCCCGTCGGCACCCCGCTCGGCAACATGCGGACCTACGTCCTGGGCCCCGACCTGGCACCGGTGCCCCAGGGCGCGGTCGGCGAGCTGTACGTCGGCGGCAACGTGGGCCGCGGGTACCAGGGCCGCGCCGACCTGACGGCCGACCGCTTCGTGGCCGACCCGTTCGGCCCGGCCGGCTCGCGCATGTACCGCACCGGCGACCTGGCCCGCTGGAACGGCGAGGACCGGCTGGAGTACGTGGGCCGCGCGGACGCGCAGGTCAAGGTGCGCGGCTTCCGCGTCGAACCCGGCGAGGTCGAGGCCGCGCTCACCGCGCACCCCGCCGTCGCCCAGGCGGCCGTCATCGCCCGGCCGGCGGCGTCCGGCTCGGGCGGGCAGCTCGTCGCGTACGCCGTCCCCTCGGGCGCGACGGACGCCGAGGAGCTCCGCCGGTTCACCGCCGGACGGCTGCCCGAGTTCATGGTGCCCTCCGCCTTCGTCCTGCTGGAGCGGCTGCCGCTGATGCCCAACGGCAAGCTGGACCGGGCCGCCCTGCCCGAGCCCGAGTTCACCGGCGCCCCCTACCGCGCGCCCCGCACCGCCCGCGAGGAAGCGCTGGCCGCACTGTTCGCCGAGGTGCTCGGGCTGGAGCGGGTCGGCATCGACGACGGCTTCTTCGAGCTCGGCGGGCACTCCCTGCTCGCCACCCGGCTCATCAGCCGCGCCCGGACCGAGCTGGGGCTGGAGATACCCATCCGCAAGATCTTCGACCTGCCGACGGTGGCCGCGCTCGCACCGTGGCTGGAGGAATCGGCCGTCCCGCGTCGCCCCAGTCTGCGCCAGATGTTCGTATGAGGAGTGAAGCAATGATTCCGCTGTCCTTCGTGCAACGCCGCACATGGTTCCTGCACCAGCTGGAGGGTGCGGAGACCTGGAACATCTCCTCGGCGTTCCGGCTGACCGGGCGACTGGACGAGGACGCCCTCCTCGCCGCGCTCCGCGACCTCGTCGACCGGCACGAGATCCTGCGCACCACCTACCTGACGGACGACGACGGAGAGCCCTACCAGCTGATCCTGCCGCTGGAGCGGGCGCTGGAGCAGGTCCGGGTGCCGGTGGCCGAGGTGGCCCCCGAGGACGTGCCCGCCGCCGTCGACGAGACCGTCGCGCACTGGTTCGACCTGGAGACGGAGATCCCCCTGCGGGCACGCCTGCTGCGCTCCGGACCCGAGGAGCACGTCCTGGTCCTGGTCGTCCACCACATCGCCTCGGACGGCAGCTCGGGCGCGCCGCTGGCCCGCGACCTGGCCGCGGCCTACAACGCGCGCCGGTCCGGCCGGGCCCCGGACTGGGAGCCGCTGCCCGTCCAGTACAAGGACTTCACGATGTGGCAGCGCGAGGTCCTCGGCGACCTGGCCGACCCGGGCAGCCTCGGCGCGCAGCAGATCGCCTAC
Organism: Streptomyces sp. NPDC001373; assembly: GCF_042895815.1. Lineage (NCBI taxonomy): Bacteria > Bacillati > Actinomycetota > Actinomycetes > Kitasatosporales > Streptomycetaceae > Streptomyces > Streptomyces sp. NPDC001373. The sequence goes on along the minus strand of NZ_JBIAWQ010000015.1, from coordinate 91,043 downwards.
TGGCGGCGGGAGCTGGAGGGCGTCCCGCAGCCGCTCGACCTCCCGCTCGACCGCCCCCGCTCCGTCGAGGCGGGCACGGACGGCGACGCGGTGCCCATCCCCGTCGCCGCCGAGGTGATGGCCGGACTGCAGAGGCTCGCCGACGGGCGCGGGCTGACCATGTCGATGGTCATGCAGGCCGCGCTCGGCGTGCTGCTGGGCAAGCTCGGGGGAGGCGAGGACATCCCGGTCGGCACCCCGATCGCCGGCCGCACCGACGAGGCGCTGAACGACCTGATCGGATGCTTCGTCAACAACCTGGTCATCCGCATGGACCTCTCCGGCGACCCGACCTTCGCCGAACTGCTCGCCCAGGTGCGCGACAAGGCGCTGGCCGCCTACGAGCACCAGGACGTGCCCTTCGAGGTGCTGGTCGAACAGCTCAACCCCGACCGCTCCGCCGCCTACCGGCCGTTCTTCCAGGTGATGTGCGGCTGGCAGAACACGGAGAAGTGGTCCCTCGAACTCGACGGCCTGACGGTCGAGTACCGGCAGGCCCTCCTCGCGACCACCCAGGTCGACGTGTTCTTCAGCATGACCACGGACGAGACCGGAGCCCTGCGCGGCGACATCTCCTACGCCACCCACCTCTTCGACCGGGACACCGTCGAGGACATGGCCGCCCGCTACGCCCGCGTCCTGGAGCAGCTCGCCGCCGACCCGCAGGCCCGCATCGGCGACGTCGACGTCCTCGTCGACGGCGAGCGGGAGCGGCTGCTCGTCGAGGTCAACGACACCGCCGAGCCCACCCTCGAAGGCGGCCTGGTGCAGGCCCTCCGCCGGCAGGCCGAGGCCGCCCCGGACGCCCCCGCCCTCGTCTCCGAGGAGGAGACGCTCACCTACCGCGAACTGGACGCCCGCTCGAACCGCCTCGCGCACTGGCTCGTCGAGCGCGGCGTGCGCCCCGAGTCCCTGGTCGCCGTGTGCCTGCCGCGGACCGCGGACCTGCCGGTGGCCCTGCTCGCCGTGGTGAAGGCCGGCGGCGCCTACGTGCCGATCGACCCGGACCACCCGCGCTCGCGCATCGACTTCGTCCTCGACCAGGCGAAGCCGGCGCTCGTGCTCGACGCAGACACCCTGGCCGCCGCGGACTACGGGCGGTACCCGGACTCCGCCCCCGAGGTCACCGTCCGCCCGGACAACACCCAGTACGTCATCTACACGTCCGGCTCGACGGGCACCCCCAAGGGTGTGGCGGTCCCGCGCGGCGCGGTGGCCAACTTCCTGGCCGCGGCCGGGCGCCGGTTCCCGCTGACCGCCGCCGACCGGATGCTGTTCAGCACGACCGTCTCCTTCGACATGGCCAACACCGAGCTGTACCTCCCCTTCGTCTGCGGCGCCGCCATGGTCCTGGCGAAGAAGGAGACCGTCACCGACCCGTCGGCCATGGTGGCCCTGCTGCGCCGCCACGACGTCACCGTGGTCCAGGCCACCCCCGGCTTCTGGCAGATGCTGCTCACCCACGAGCCGGACGCCGCCCGGGGCCTGCGGATCATCACCGGCGCGGAGGCCGCCCCCGTCCGCCTCGCCGACACCCTGGCCGAACAGGCCGCCGAGGCCGGCAACTGGTACGGACCGTCGGAGACCACCACCTGGTCCACCACGGCTCCCCTCAAGGCGGGCGCCGGCGTCGCCATCGGCACGCCGATCGGCAACACACAGGTCTACGTGCTCGACGCCCGGCTGCGCCCGGTCCCGCGCGGGGTGCAGGGCGAGCTGTACATCGCCGGCGACGGACTCGCACGCGGCTACCAGGACCGTCCGGAGCTCACCGCCGAGCGGTTCGTGCCCTCCCCGTTCGGCCCCGCCGGCGCCCGCATGTACCGCACCGGCGACCTCGTGCGCTGGAACAAGGCGGGTCAGCTGGAGTACATCGCCCGCACCGACCACCAGGTCAAGGTCCGCGGCTTCCGGATCGAGCTCGGCGAGATCGAGCACGTGCTGGCCGGACACCCCGCCGTGTCGCAGGCGGCCGTCGTGGTGCGCGAGAGCCGGCAGGGCGACAAGAGCATCGTCGGCTACGTGGTGCCCGAGGCGGACGCCGACGGCGCCGCCGCACTGCTCCCGGAGCTCACCGCGTACCTGCGCGGACGCCTCCCGGACTACATGGTGCCGTCCGCGCTGATCCCGCTCACCGCGATCCCGCTGACCCCCAACGGCAAGCTCGACCGGCAGGCCCTGCCCGCGGAGCACACCACCGCCCCGGCCGGCGGGGCGCCGCGCAACTCCCACGAGGAGAGGCTGGCCGCCGTCTTCCGCGAACTGCTCGACCGGGAGGACGTCGGCGTCGACGACGACTTCTTCGCCCTCGGCGGCCACTCGCTGCTCGCCACCCGCCTCAGCGTCCGCATCCGCAAGGACTTCGACGTCGAGCTCCCGCTGAGGACGATCATCAAGTTCCCGACGGTGGCCGAGCTCGCCGCGCTGCTGCTCGCCGGCGCCGTCCCCGACGAGGTCGCCGACCCGTTCGGCGTCGTCCTGCCGCTCAACAGCGACCCCGGCACCGGCAGGAAGCCGCTGTGGTTCTTCCACGGCGGAGGCGGCCTGGGCTGGGCGTACTTCAGCTTCGTGACGCACGTGCAGGGCCGGCAGGCCTACGCCCTCCAGTCGCGCGGTGCCGACGGCCGGGCCCCGCTGGTGGAGTCCATCGACGAGATGGTCGACCACTTCATCGGGGAGATGCTGGAGATCCAGCCGGAGGGCCCCTTCAACCTGGTCGGCTGGTCCTACGGCGGCACCCTCGTCCAGGCCGTGGCGGCGGGCCTCGCCCGGCGCGGCCACGAGATCGCCCTCACGGCGATCCTGGACTCCCAGCCGGGCGGCCAGGGCTGGTCGGAGATCCACCGCAACAAGACGGTGGACGACTACCGCGACGAGCTCGAGGACTTCTTCGGCCAGTACATCGGCACCGGGAACCAGCAGGACTTCCTGGACAACATGGCTCAGGTCCTGGCCAACAACACGAACCTGATGATGGATTGGGAGTCCCCCGTCTACGACGGCGACGTCGTCTTCTTCCACGCCACCCTCAAGGACGAGATGTACGCCCACCTGTGGCGCCCCTACGTCCTCGGCACCATCGAGGAGCACGACGTGGCGGCCACCCACCACGAGATGAACCTCCCCGGACCCGTGTCCGAGGTCTTCGAGGTCCTCAACCGGAAGCTGGCGGACCTGGCATGACGAACCGTCGGACGGATGATCGGAGCTGGTCGCGATGACGGAAACCACACTGCTCTGCGTGCCCTTCGCCGGAGCGGGCCCCTCGTTCTTCCACCCCTGGAGGGAGCTGGCCGCCGGCCGGTGGCGCGTGACCTCGGTCGAGCTGCCGGGCCGGGAGCGGCGGATCATGGAGGAGCCGTACCGCAACGTCTTCGAGGCGGCCAAGGGCTCCGTCGACGACGTGGTGGCCGACCTCGGCGAGGGGGCGCGGACCGTCCTGTTCGGGCACAGCCTGGGCGCGGTTCTCGCCTACGAGCTGGCCCACCTGCTGGGCGAGCGCGGGGTGCGGGTCGAAGGGCTGGTCGTCAGCGGTTCGCCGGGTCCCTGGACCCAGCGCGAGCGGCGGGCGGCGGGGCTCCCGGACGAGGAGTTCCTCGCCCGGGTCGAGGAGTTCGCCGGGTTCCGGCACGAGGCCCTGGACCACCCGGAGATGCGCGAGCTGATCCTCCCCGTGCTCCAGGCCGACTGCGAGATGCATGAGAGCTACGTACCGAGCACCGACGTACCGCTGGCGGTGCCGATCTGCTCGCTGCGCGGGGCCGTCGACGGTCTGGTCACCGAGGAGGAGGCCCGGCAGTGGCAGGCGGCGACCACGGCCGGCTTCACCTATGCGGAGTTCCCCGGCGACCACATGTACCTGGTCGACGCCGGCCGGGAGGTCCTCGACGTGATCGCGGCGCAGTCCCTCAGATCAGCGGAGACGGACTCCAGCACCGTGTCAGGGGCGTGACAGGTGGATGACAGGCCCGGAGAGGAAAGTGGAGGCATGAGAAGTTCAGCGATCGCAGTTTCAGGGCTGCGCAAGGCATACGGTGACAAGGTCGTGCTCGACGGCATCGACTTCGACGTCGCCGCGGGATCGGTCTTCTCCCTGCTCGGCCCGAACGGGGCGGGCAAGACGACGACGGTCAACGTCCTGACGACGTTGATGAAGGCCGACGCCGGCACGGTGCGCGTCGCCGGGCACGACGTGGCGACCGAGACCAAGCGGGTGCGGGGGGCCATCGGCGTCACCGGCCAGTTCGCCGCGGTGGACGAGCTGCTGTCGGGCCGGGAGAACCTCCAGCTGATGGCGGACCTGAAGCGCGTGCGCGACGGCGGCCGGGTGGTCACCGGGCTGCTGGAGCGGTTCGACCTGGCGGAGTCGGCGGACAAGCAGGCCTCGACCTACTCCGGCGGCATGCGCCGGAAGCTGGACCTGGCGATGACCCTGGTCGGCAACCCGCAGGTGATCTTCCTGGACGAGCCGACGACGGGCCTCGACCCGCGCAGCCGGCGCACCATGTGGGGGATCGTCCGCGAGCTGGTGGCCGAGGGCACCACCATCTTCCTCACCACCCAGTACCTGGAGGAGGCCGACCAGCTCGCCGACCGCATCGCGGTCCTCAACCAGGGCCGGCTGGTCGCCCAGGGCACCCCCGAGGAGCTCAAGCGCCAGATCCCCGGCACCCACGTCCGGTTCCGCTTCGCCGACGTCGTCGAACTCGACGCCGCGGCCCGGGTCCTGACCGAGGCCGTCCGGGACGAGGAGGAGCTGACCCTGCGCGTTCCCGGCGACGGCGAGACGCGTTCGGTGCGGGCCCTGCTGGACCGGCTGGACGCGCACGCGCTCGACGCCCAGGAGTTCTCCGTGCAGCGCCCGGACCTCGACGACGTCTTCCTCGCCCTGACCGACCAGTCGGGCACCGAGCACACCAGCAAGGAGGCGATCGCACAGTGAGCACGGTCTCGACGCCGTTGGCCGATTCGGCGATCATGCTGCGCCGCAACCTGAAGCACACCGTGCGCAACCCCGTCACGGTCTTCAACGCGGTGCTGTTCCCCATCATCATCATGCTCATGTTCGTCGGGGTGTTCGGCGGCGCCTTCAGCGTCGGCGAGGACTACGTCGACTACGCCACCCCCGGCCTGCTCGTCATGGCCATCAGCTACGGTCTGGGCGCCACCGCCACGGCCGTGAACGACGACATGACCAAGGGCATCATCAACCGCTTCAAGGTCATGGACGTCTCCCGGGGGGCGATGCTGACCGGACACGTCATCATCACCTCGGTGCGCTGCCTGGTGGCCTGCGCCGCCATCGTCGGCGTGGCCTTCGCGATGGGCTTCGACCCGGCCGCGAGCGCCCTGGACTGGCTCGGCGTCGTCGGCGTCATCGTGCTGCTGAGCTTCGCGGCCGGCTGGCTCACCGTCGCCACTGGCCTGGCCGCCAAGACCGTGGAGTCGGCCGGCCTGGCCACCGTCCCGCTGATCATGCTGCCGTTCCTCAGCACCGCGTTCGTCCCCGCGGAGACCATGGGTACCGGCATCCGGCAGTTCGCCGAGTACCAGCCCTTCACCCCGATCATCGAGACCCTGCGCGGGCTCCTCACCGGCCACCCCTCGGGCGGCGACGCGCTCGCGGCCGTCGCCTGGTGCGTCGGGCTCGCCCTCCTCGGCTACGTGTGGGCGGTCTCCACGTTCAAGAAGCGGGCGTGACCTGGGCCTGAGAGCGGACGACGGAGGACGGCGGCCGCCGGCCCCCCCCCCCGGGGGGGCCGGCGGCCCCCCCCCCCCCGGGGCCCCCCCCCCCGCGGGGGCGGCCCCCCCCCCCCCCGGGCCGGGCCGCCCCCCG
>NZ_JBIAWQ010000015.1:42278-85158 GCF_042895815.1 Streptomyces sp. NPDC001373 | reverse complement strand
CCTCGGCTACGGGTGGGCGGTCTCCACGTCCAAGACGGGGGCGTGACCTGGGCCTGAGAGCGGCCGCCGTCCTCCGTGTGCCACCGCACCGGCGGGCGCGGCCCTCACCCCCGCAGGGCCGGGCCGAACCAGGTGGTGAGGGCCGTGCGCAGCGCGGCGGCCCCGGCCGCGTCGACGGCGTCCGCCGCCCAGGCCACATGGCCGTCGGGCCGGATCAGCAGGGCCGCCGGCGCGGGCACCTCGCCGACGGGCGGGACGGGCCACAGGGCGTCCTCGGCGCGCGCCACGACGAGGTCGACACGATCGGCCCAGCCCTCCGCGGCCGAGGCCACCGAGGCGCTCCCGCCCAGGTCCAGCAGGACGGGACGGGCGGCGTGCAGCAGCCCGTAGACGCCGATGACGCCCCCGTCCGTCCTGAGGTCGGCGTCGAAGACCCGGCGGCCCTCCATCGGGTGGTCCCCGCCGACCGGGTAGCGGACGTCCAGCGCGGTCAGCATGTGCCGCAGGACCCGGTTGACGTCGTCGAAGACCATGAGCGAGCCGAACACCTCGCGCAGCGCGTCCGTCGCCGCGCCGGGGCGGGCCAGCGCCGCCTGCGCCCGGGTGTTGTGCAGCACGCGTTCCCCGACGGGGTGGCGCTCGTCGTGGTAGCTGTCCAGCAGGCTCTCCGGAGCCCGGCCCCGTACCACCGAGGCGAGCTTCCAGCCCAGGTTGACCGCGTCCTGCACGCCCATGTTCAGCCCCTGCCCGCCGGCCGGGAAATGGATGTGCGCCGCGTCGCCCGCGAGCAGCACCCGGCCCCTGCGGTACTGCGCCGCCTGCCGGGCCGCGTCGTTGAACCGGGAGACCCACCGGGGGGAGTGCATGCCGAAATCGGTGCCGGCGACCCTGACCAGGGACGCCCGGAGCTGCTCGAACGTCGCCGGCTCGTCGCGGTCCGCGACCCGGTCGTACTCGGAGGTGATCACCCGGTACCAGCCGGGCTCGAAGGCGATCGCCGAGTAGTCGCCGCCCGGGGTGCGCCGCACCCAGACGTAGTCCTCGGGCAGGCCGGGGAGTTCCACGTCCCCGATCAGCGCGGTCATCGTCGCCGCGGTGCCGGGGAAGTCGATGCCCGCCAGCCTGCGCACCGTGCTGCGCCCGCCGTCGCAGCCCACGAGGTACCGGGCGCGCAGCTCGGCGGGCGCCGCGTCCCCAGTGTCCAGCTCGACGGTCACCCCGTCCTCGTCCTGGCGGATCCCGCTCACCCCCGCCGACCGGCGCACGCGCACGCCGAGTTCCAGGGCCCACTCCTCCAGGAGCCGCTCGACGGCGGACTGCAGGATCATCAGCGGATAGGGGTGCCTGGACTCGGACTCGTCGAAGTCCAGGTAGAGGCCCGAGAAATGGCCCACCGGCTGTGGCTCGCCCTCGGCCAGGAAGCGGTCGAGCACCCCGCGCTGGTCCAGCACCTCCAGGGTGCGCGAGTGGATCCCGCCGGCCCGGGACTCGCCCGTCCGCTTTGCGAGCCGCTCGACCACCACCACGTCGGCGCCGGCCAGCCGCAGCTCGCAGGCGAGCATCAGGCCCGTCGGCCCGGCGCCCGCGACGACCACGTCCGCGTCCGTACCCGTATGCCCCACGTCGTTCCCCCTCGTTCGACCGCGCCTCTAACGTCGTTGAGTCCCCTTCACGTTCACTGAACGCGAATCGGCCGGTCAAGGAACGCCAGGGCCGGGGCGGGGCGGGCCGCGCGCGGACTTCCCCTGTCCCGCCGGCGGGACGGTCCTGGGGAGCAGGCCCGCGCGCACTCTCAACCCCACCGGCCGGCGGACACCGCAGCACCGCCGAAGCGGTGTGAGCGGACGCGCATCCACGCGACACTCGATCCGGCCATTCGGGGAATGTGTCCCGCCGGCGGGACGGCGCGGCCGGGGACTCCCGGCCGGCGGAGGAAGGACGGACGGGCAATGGGATCGTTGGGGCAGGAAATCGCCGAGCTCTGGGGAGAACACCTGGGCGGCCGCGAGGTGGGGGTGGAGGACGACTTCTTCGCGATCGGCGGCAACTCGCTGAGCGGTATCAAGATCATCGAGCAGGTGTCCGAGGCGTACGGCGTCCAGCTGTCCGTGCGCGACTTCTACCTGGCGCAGACCCCGGCCCGGGTCGCCGAGCTGATCGAGCGGGCGAGGACCGGGGCGTGAGGCTGACGCCAGGCCCCGCGCGCGAGGTCGACCTCTCCGGCGTCGACCTGTTCGACCTGGACCTCTACGCCTCCGGCGACCCGCACCCGATCTGGGACGTGATGCGGGAGCGGGCGCCCCTGCACCACCAGGTCCTGCCGGACGGCCGCGCGTTCTGGTCGGTCACCCGCTACGAGGACGTCCGCCGCGTCCTCGGCGACCACCGCGCTTTCACCTCCGAGCGGGGCACGGTCCCCACCCACCTCGGCACGGACGACCCCGCCGCCGGCGTGCTGATGACCTCCACCGACCCGCCGCGGCACACCGAGGTCCGCCGGCCGCTCGGCTCCAGGCTCACGGCCCGCGCGGTGCAGGTCTGGGAGGAGCGGATCCGCGCCACGGTCGTGCGCTTCCTCGAACCCGCCCTGGACGGTGGCGTCTTCGACCTGGCCGAACAGGCGCTGCTGCTGCCCGCGCTGGTCACCGGACCGCTGCTCGGCATCCCGGAGAAGGACTGGGAGGAGCTCGTCCGGCTGACCGCCATGGTGACGGCCCCCTCGGACCCGCACTTCCGCCTGGGCAGCGAGGCCGCGACCCTGGCCATCTCCCACCACGAGCTCCTCACCTACGTCCGCGACTGGGCCAGGACCCACCGGGCCGCCGGCGTGGAGGACGAGAGCCTGCTCCACCACCTCACGAGCGTCCGTCCAGGGGGCGAGCCCCTGTCCGACGAGGAGATCGCCCTCGACGGCTACAGCATCCTGCTGGGCGCCAACGTGACGACCCCGCACACCGTCTCCGGAACGGTCGAGGCGCTCATCGAACGCCCCGAGCAGTACCGGAAGGCTGCGGCCGACCCCGCACTGGTGCCCAACCTCGTCGAGGAGGGCCTGCGCTGGACCTCCGCCGCCTGCAACTTCATGCGGTACGCGGTGGACGACGTCGAGATCGCCGGGGGCACCGTTCCGGCCGGCGGCGCGGTCGTGGCGTGGATCGGCTCGGGCAACCGGGACGCGTCCGTCTTCCCCGACCCGCACGCCTTCGACATCACCCGGGCCGGCGCGAAGCGCCACGGCGCGTTCGGGTTCGGCCCGCACTTCTGCATCGGCGCCCCGCTGGCCCGGATGACGCTGCGCGTCTTCTTCGAGGAACTGCTCGCGCGCTTCGGGTCGCTCGAACTCGCCGGCGAACCGCAGCACCTGCGGTCGTACTTCATCGCCGGCATGACCCACCTGCCCCTCGTCGGCGAGAAACGGCGGACCCCATGACCACCGGCACCCCCACCGCGCCCTCGCCGTGGTTCGTCCGCCCGCCGTCCGGGGACGCCCCCGCCCGGCTCTTCTGCTTCCCCTTCTCCGGGTCCGGGGCCTCGGCCTTCAGCGCCTGGCCGGCCGCGATCGGCGGCGCCGAGGTCTGCCCCGTGCAGTTCCCCGGCCGCGAGAACCGGCTGGCGCACCCGCACTACGGCACCTACGAGGACCTGGCCGACAGCCTCGTCGAACAGCTGGCGCCGCTGCTCGACCGGCCGTACGCGATCTTCGCGCACTGTGCCGGTGCGATGCCCGCGTACGAGACGGTGCTGCGGATCGCCGAGCGCGGCCTGCCCGCGCCGGAACGCTTCTTCGTGTCGGGCCAGCCGGCCCCGCACGACGCCGCGCGCGACCGGATGCTCACCCTGACCGAACCGGAACTGCGCGCCGAACTGGAGTCGTTCGTCCGAGGCCGCGGCATCGAGCCCCGGCCGGACATGATCGACCTGGGCATGTTCGTCCTGCTGCGCGACCACGCCGCCGCGGGCGCGTACCGCCGGACCGAGCCGGCCCGCGTGGACTGTCCCGTCGTCGTCCTGCACTGGAGCGACGACGCCGACGTGAGCCCCGAGGACCTCGAAGGCTGGAGCCGCTACGCGGACCCGGTCGAGTTCCGGGTGGTCGAGGGCGGCCACTACGACTTCATGGACGCGCCCGACGGGCTGCTGGGGCCGCTGTCCTCCTGGCGGTGAGACCGCCGCGTCCGGCCCCCCCCAACGAGAAGCCGAGAGAACCGGAAGGGAACGCGTATGAACGGCGCCGCCGCCGACATCGCCGTCATCGGGATGGCGTGCCGGTTCCCCGGTGTGGACGACCCGCGCGCGTTCTGGCGCCTCCTGCTCGACGGGGAGTCGACCGTCGGGACCTTCCCCGCCTCCCGGGCGGCCGGCCGGGACCGTGCGTCCCATCCGGACGCGGCCACCCTGGAGCAGGGCTCCTTCCTCGACGCCATCGACGGGTTCGACGCGGAGTTCTTCGGCACGGGAGCGGCGGAGGCCGCCGCCATGGACCCCGTCCAGCGGCTGGGCCTGGAGCTCGCCTGGGAGGCCGTCGAGGACGCGGGCGTCCCGGCGGACGCGCTCGCCGGCCGCGAGGTCGACGTCGTGGTCGGCACCGCCCCCTCCGGCTACGACCTGCTGCGCAGGCTGTCGGGAACCGACCGGGACGACCACTACGCCGCGCTCGGCTCCAACGGGGCGATGATCGCGAACCGGATCTCCGCCCTCTTCGACGTCCGCGGCATGAGCTTCTGCGCCGACTCCGGCCAGTCCTCCTCGCTGGTGGCCCTGGCGCTGGCCTGCGAGCGGATCCGCGCCGGCGCGGTCGACACGGCGCTCGCGGGCGGCGTCCACCTGATCGCCGACCCGGAGGCGGGAGCGGGCCTCGCCAACCTGGGCGCCCTCTCGCCCGACGGCCGGTGCTTCACCTTCGACGAGCGGGCCAACGGCTTCGCCCGGGGGGAGGGCGGGGCGTTCGTCCTGCTGAAGCGGCTCGACCTCGCCCTCGCCGACGGCGACCACGTCTACGCGGTGGTGCGCGGCTGGGGCGTCGGCAGCGGCGGGGCGTCCACCCGGATGCCCGACCCCAGCCCGAGCGGGCAGGCGGCAGCCGTCCTGGCCGCCCTCGCCCGCGCGGACGTCCCCTTCGACAGCGTCGACTACGTCGAGGCCCACGGCACCGGCACCCGCATGGGGGACCCGGCCGAGGCGGCCGGACTGCGCGAGGTGTTCCGGCGGACCGGCCGCGAACGCCCCCTGGTGATCGGCTCGGTGAAGACGAACGTCGGGCACCTGGAGCCGGCCGCCGGGATCGTCGGCTTCGTCAAGGCGGCGCTCTGCCTGGACCGTGCCCGGCTGCTCCCGAGCCTGAACTTCCGCTCCCCGAACCCCGCCATCGCCGGCTTCCACGAGCACTTCGAGGTCCTGCGGGACCCGCGCCCCTGGCCGCGGCGGCCCGGCCGTCCGCGCCGGGCGGGCGTGTCGGCGTTCGGCATGGGCGGCACCAACGCGCACGTGATCCTGGAGGAGGCCCCCGGGGCGCCGGCGCACCCCCGGCCGTCCGCCGCCGCGGACCCGGCGCCCGCCGTGCTGCCGTGGGTGCTCTCCGCGCGCTCGGAGCCGGCCCTGCGCGAGCAGGCGGCGCGGCTGCGGGACCTGGTGGCCGCGGACGCCTCGCTGTCGGCGGCCGACGTCGGCCACTCCCTGGCCACGACGCGCTCGCGCTTCGCGCACCGGGCCGTCCTGCTGGGCGGCGGCCGTGAGCAGGCCCTGGCCGACCTCGGCCTGTTCGCGGCGGGCGGCGACCCGGCGCGGGTGGTCCGCGGGGCGGCCACGGTCCCGGCGGGCCCGGTCGTCTTCGTCTTCCCCGGCCAGGGGTCGCAGTGGCCGGCCATGGGAAAGCGGCTGTACGAGGAGTCGGAGGTCTTCGCCCGCTCGGTCGACGCGTGCGCACGGGCGCTCGCGCCGCACGTGGACTGGTCGCTGGTGGACGTGCTGACCGGTGCCGAGCCGGCCGCGTCGCTGGACCGCGTCGAGGTCGTCCAGCCGGCGCTGTTCGCGATGCTGGTGTCCCTGGCGCGGGTGTGGGGTTCGCTGGGCGTGACCCCGGACGCGGTCATCGGCCACTCCCAGGGCGAGATCGCCGCGGCCCACGTCGCGGGCGCCCTGACGCTGGAGGACGCGGCCAGGATCGTGGCCCTGCGCTCCCGGCTGCTCGCCACGGTCGCCGGTCAGGGCGCCATGGCCGGCGTCCTGCTGCCCGAACGCCGGGTGCGGGAGCTGCTGGGGCGGTGGGGCGACCGCATCGGGATCGCCGCCGTCAACGGCCCCAACTCCACCACCGTCTCGGGCGAGACCGGGGCGGTCCGGGAACTGGTCGCCGCCTGCGAGGCCGCGGGCGCCCGCGCCCGCCTGATCAGGTCCACCGTTCCCGGCCACTCGCCGCTGCTGGACCGGCTGGAGGAACGGCTGACGGACGGACTGGGCCGGATCACCCCCCTGCCCGCGACCGCGGCGATCCACTCGACCGTGACCGGCGGCCCGGTCGACCCGGCGGAGCTGGACACCGCCTACTGGTTCCGCAACCTGCGGCAGACGGTCCGCTTCGAGGCCGCCACCCGGCACCTCGTCGAACAGGGACACACCACCTTCGTCGAGGTCAGCCCCCATCCGGTGCTCCAGGTCGCGGTGGAGGAGACGGCCGACGCGCTCGGGGTCTCGCCGGCGGTGGTGGGCACGCTCAGCAAGCACGACGGGAGCACGGGCAAGGTCCTGGCCTCGCTGGCCGAACTGCACGTGCGCGGCGTGCCCGCGGACTGGGAGGCGGTGTTCGCCGCCGGGCGGCCGCGCCGGGTCGCCCTGCCGACCTACCCCTTCCGGCGCCGCCCGTACTGGCTGACCGCGCCCGCGGACGACGCCGCGCCCCCCGCGAGGGCGAGCGGACCGGACGCGGGCACCGGGAACGCGGCGGACCTGGGCTCGGAGGCGGCCGTCCTCGCCCTCGTGTGCGCCGAGACGGCGGCGCTGCTGAGCGCCGCCGACCCGGACGTGACGGCCGCCGGGCTCGCGGCGAGGGCGGGCGAGACCTTCAAGGCCCTGGGCTTCGACTCCGCACTGGCGGTGGGGCTGCGCAACCGCCTCGCGGCCGCCGCCGGAGTACGGCTCCCGGCCACCGTCGCCTTCATCCACCCCACTCCGCAGCGGCTCGCCCGGCACCTCTTCGACCTCCTCGCACCACAGCTCCAGGAGGTCCCGCAGGCACCGGAGCCGCAGGAGGACACCGGACCGGAACGCCACAGCGACGACGACCTGTACGAGCTGATCGACCGCGGATACGTGTAGCCGCACCTGTACTGCTGAGCAACGGTTTGGGGGAGGCCCTGGTGGAGGATGTCGACAAGCTCCGGTCCTACTTGCGACGCGCCGTCGGCGACGCGCAGGAGCTGCGTGAACGGGTGCGCGAGCTGGAGGAGTCCGCGCGCGAGCCCGTCGCGGTCGTGGGAGTGGGATGCCGCTTCCCGGGCGGGGTGGCCTCCCCCGAAGGACTGTGGGACGTCGTGTCCGGGGGCGTGGACGCGATGGGCGGGTTCCCGGCCGACCGCGGCTGGGACCTGGAGGCGCTCCACGCCGGGGACCCCGAGGCTCCGGGGGCGACGTACGCCCGCGCGGGCGGCTTCCTGTCCGGCCTCGCCGAGTTCGACGCGCCGTTCTTCGGCATCAGCCCGCGCGAGGCCCTCGCCATGGACCCGCAGCAGCGGCTGATGCTGGAGACCTCCTGGGAGGCGCTGGAGCGCGCCGGCATCGACCCGGCCGGGCTGCGCGGCTCGGCGACCGGGGTGTTCACCGGCATCTACGCCGTCGACTACGGCCCGCGGATGGGCGGCGCGGCGGCCGGCGAGGTGGAGGGCCACGTGCTCGCCGGGACGTACACCAGCGTGGCCTCCGGGCGCGTGGCGTACGTCCTGGGCCTGGAGGGCCCGGCGGTGTCCACCGACACCGCCTGCTCGTCCTCGCTCGTCGCCGTCCACCAGGCCGTGCGGTCCCTGCGCTCGGGGGAGTGCACGCTGGCGCTGGCCGGCGGGGTGTCGACGATGCCCACCCCCGGCGTGCTCGTGGAACTCGGGCGGCAGCGGGGCCTGTCGGCCGACGGGCGGTGCAAGGCGTTCGCCGACGCCGCCGACGGCACCGGCTTCTCCGAGGGCGCGGGCGTGCTCGTCCTCGAACGGCTCTCGGACGCGCGGCGCCACGGCCGCCGCGTCCTGGCGGTGATCCGCGGCTCGGCGGTCAACCAGGACGGAGCCTCCAACGGGCTGACCGCGCCGAGCGCGCTGGCGCAGGAGAAGGTCATCCGGGCGGCCCTGGCCGACGCCGGACTCGCGGCCGGCGACGTGGACGCCGTGGAGGCGCACGGCACCGGCACGACCCTGGGCGACCCCCTGGAGGCGGAGGCGCTGCTCGCCGCCTACGGTCAGGACCGCGAGCCGGGCAGCCCCCTGTGGCTGGGCTCGCTGAAGTCGAACATCGGCCACACCCAGGCCGCCGCGGGCGTCGGCGGCATCATCAAGATGGTCATGGCGATGCGGCACGGGGTACTGCCCCGCACCCTGCACGTGGACCGTCCCTCGCGGCACGTGGACTGGTCGGCCGGCGGGGTGGAGCTGCTGACCGAGGCCCGCGCGTGGACGCCCGGGCGCCCCCGGCGAGCCGGCGTGTCCGCCTTCGGGATCAGCGGCACCAACGCCCACCTGATCCTCGAACAGGCCCCCGAGGAGGAGACCGCGCCCGAGACCTCCGGACGGGCGCCCGCCGAACTCCCCGCCTCGCTGCCGTGGGTGCTGTCGGCGCGCTCGGCGGACGCCCTGCGGGACCAGGCGCGGAGGCTGCGGGACCACCTGGCCGCCGCCCCGGACCTGCCGCTCGCCGGCGTGGGCCACGCGCTGGTGTCCACACGCGCGCTGTTCGACCACCGCCAGGTGGTCCTCGGCGCCGACCGCGAGGCACTGCTCGCCGCCCTCACGGCCGCCGCCGACGGCAGCGGCGGCGCCGGCGTGGTGTCCGGCGTCGCCGGTCCGGGCGGCAGGACGGTGTTCGTCTTCCCCGGGCAGGGGTCGCAGTGGGCCGGGATGGGCCGGGAACTCTGGGAGTCCTCCCCGGTGTTCGCGCGCCGGATGCGCGAGTGCGCCGACGCGCTGGCACCGTACGTCGACTGGTCCCTGGACGAGGTGCTCGGCGACGCCGACGCGCTGGAGCGGGTGGACGTCGTGCAGCCCGCGCTGTGGGCCGTGATGGTCTCGCTCGCCGAGCTGTGGCGCTCGTACGGGGTACTGCCCGAGGCCGTGGTGGGCCACTCCCAGGGGGAGATCGCCGCCGCGTGCGTCGCGGGCGCCCTCACCGTCGAGGACGCCGCGAAGGTGGTGGCGCTCCGCTCGAAGGCGATCCTGGCGCTGTCCGGGCTCGGCGGGATGGTCTCGGTCGAGCTCCCGGTGGAGGACGTGCGCGCCCGGCTGACGGACGGGCTGTCGGTCGCCGCGGTCAACGGGCCCTCGTCCGCGGTGGTCTCGGGCGACGTGGCGGCACTGGAGGCGCTGCTCGCCGGCTGCGAGGCGGACGGGGTCCGGGCCCGCCGCGTCCCGGTGGACTACGCCTCCCACTCGGCGCACGTGGAGGCGATCCGGGAGGAGCTCGGGCGGCTGCTGGCAGGCCTGCGGCCGCGCCCGGCGCAGGTGCCGTTCTTCTCGACGGTGACCGCCGGATGGCTGGACACGACGGGGCTGGACGCCGAGTACTGGTACACCAACCTGCGCCGGACGGTCCGCTTCGAGGAGGCGACCCGGGCCCTGGCCGCGGAGGGCTTCCGGTTCTTCGTCGAGGCGTCCGCCCACCCGGTCCTGGCGGTCGGCGTGGAACACACCCTCGACGACGCGGGCGCCGACGCCGTCGCCGTGGGCACCCTGCGCCGCGGCGAGGGCGGCCTCGCCCGCTTCCACCGCTCGGCGGCCGAGGCCTTCGTGGCCGGCGCCGACGTGACCTGGCGGACCGCCTTCCCGGACCCGGACGGCCCGTTCACCGAGCTGCCCACCTACGCCTTCCAGCGGCAGCGCTACTGGCTGGACACCCCCGCCGAGACCGGCGCCGCGAGCACCTCCGACCACCCCCTGCTCGACGCCGTCGTCGACCTGCCCGCCGACGCGGGCACCGGCGGCCTGGCAGGCAGCGGGCGCCTCTCCCTCGAACGCCACCCGTGGCTCGCCGGGCACGTCGTCCACGGCGCCGTCCTGGTGCCCGCCGCCGTCCTGCTGGAGCTGGCCCTGTGGGCGGCGCACCGGACGGGCGGCGACCGCGTCCGCGAACTCACCCTGGAGGCACCGCTGGTGCTGCCGCGTACCGGCGAGCGCGAGATCCGCGTGGTCGTCGACGCCGAGGGCGCGATCACCGTGCACTCCCGGGGCGGGGACGAGACGCAGTGGACGCGCAACGCCGCCGGCGCACTCGGCTCCCCTCCCGACGCCGACCCCTACCCCGGCCCCCGCCCGGCCCGGGACACCGGGGCCTGGCCCCCCGCGGGCGCGACCGCCGTCCCCTTCGAGGACGAGTACGCCCGCCTGTCCGCCCTCGGCTTCTCCCACGGCCCGCTCTTCCGCGGCCTGCGCGCGGTGTGGCGCGACGGCGACGCCCTCCTCGCCGAGGTGGAGCTGCCCGCCGCCGACGGCGCGGCCGGCCGCTACCGGGTCCACCCGGCGCTGCTGCACGCCGCGCTGCTCCCGGCCGGCCTCGGCGGGATCGTCGACGGCTCCCGGCCCGAGGGCTGGCTGCCGTTCCGCTGCACCGGCCTGCGCGCGGACCGGGCCGCGCCCGGCGTGCTGCGCGTCCGCCTGGCGCCCGCCGGGGAGAACACGCTGTCCCTGGCCCTCGCCGACGCCGACGGAGCCCCCGTCGGCGGCATCGAGGCGCTCGGCCTGCGGCCCGCGGACGCCGAGGAGCTGACCGCGCTGGGCTTCGACCACCGGGACTCCCTCTTCCGGGTGGACTGGACCCCCCTCGCGCTGCCCGACGCCCCCGCCCCCGACCGCTACGCCGTACTCGGCGCTCCCGGCGCTCCCGGCGCTCCCGGCGCTCCCGACGGGGCCTTCGCCGGCCTGGGAGAACCCGCCGTCCCGGGCGCCGCGACACCCCCCGTCGTCATCGCCGGGCTCGGCCTCCCGGACGCGGCCGGCGCCGACGCGCCCGCCCGCGTCGAGGAGGCCCTGCACCGCGTGCTGCGCTGGACGCGCGACTGGCTCGCCGACGACCGGTTCGCCGGCTCCCGCCTGGCCCTCGTGACGCAGGACGCGGTCCGCGACGAGCGGACGTCCGGCACCGACCCCGCGGCGGCCGCCGTCTGGGGATTCGTCCGCAGCGCGCAGACCGAGAACCCGGGCCGCTTCATCCTCGTGGACACCGACGGCACGCCCGCCTCCCTCGCCGCCGTCCCCGCGGCGGCCGCCGCCGACGCGCCCCAGATCAGGCTCCGGGCCGGCGTGGCCGCCGCCCCGGCCCTGGCCCGCGCCCACGGCGCCGCGGGAGCGGACGGCGTACCGCCGCTCGGCTCCGGCACCGTGCTGATCACCGGCGGCACCGGCGGCCTGGGCGCCCTGCTGGCCCGCCACCTCGTGGCGCGGCACGGCGTGCGCCGGCTGCTGCTGGCCGGCCGGCGCGGCCCCGAGGCCCCGTCGGCGGCCGCGCTGTGCGAGGAGCTGACCGGGGCGGGAGCCCATGTCGACGTCGTGGCCTGCGACGTCGCGGACCGCGACTCCGTCGCCGCGCTCCTCGCCGCCGTGCCCGCCGGGCACCCGCTGACCGCGGTCGTCCACTGCGCGGGCGTCCTGGCCGACGGCGTCGTCGAGGCGCTGACCGAGGACCGCCTGGACACCGTCCTCGCGCCCAAGGTCCGCGGCGCCTGGCACCTGCACGAGCTGACCCGGCACCTGGACCTGTCCGCGTTCGTGCTCTTCTCCTCGGTCGCGAGCGTGCTCGGGACGGCCGGGCAGGCCAACTACGCGGCGGCCAACGGGTTCCTCGACGGCCTCGCGCAGGCCCGCCGGGCCCAGGGGCTGCCGGCCACCTCGCTGTGCTGGGGCTTCTGGGCCGAACGCAGCGAGATGGTCGCCGGCCTCGTGGACGCCGACGTCGAACGCCTGCGCCGCCAGGGCGTGCTGCCGCTGGCCACGCGGGAGGGGCTCGCCCTCTTCGACCTCGCCCTCTCCCTGGACGAGCCGGTCCTGGTCCCTGCCCGGCTGGACCCCGCCGCCCCCGGCGCCGCCTCGCCGCTCCTGTCCGGCCTGACCGGGGCGCCCGGCGGACCCGGCGGGCCGGCCGGCCGCGGGCCCGCCGACCCCGGTATGGCGCAGCGGCTCGGCGCGCTGCCGCCGGACGAGGCGGAGGCGGCGCTGCTCGACGCGGTCCGGACGCAGACCGCACTGGTCCTCGGCCACCGCGACACCTCCCGGATCGGTGCGAACGCGGCGTTCAGGCAGCTGGGGCTCGACTCGCTCACCGCGCTGGAGCTGCGCAACAGGCTGTCGGCGGTGACGGGGCTGAAGCTGCCCGCCACCCTGGTCTTCGACCACCCCAACCCGGCCGCCCTCGCCCGGTTCCTGCTCGCGGCCGTCGCCTTCGACTCCGCGCCCCCGCAGTCCCCGGCCGACGCCCTGGCCCAGGAGATCGAACAGCTGGGCTCCCGGCTGGAGGAGGCCTTCCTCCGGCTGGAGGCGGAGGACAGGACCGCCCTTTCCACTCTGCTCGGCGAGCTGCAGGGCCGAGTCCGCTCGATGGCGGGCACCGGAGCACCGGTCGCCATCGTCGACCAGATCACTTCGGCCTCAGCGGGAGAGCTCCTCGCGCTGCTGGACAAAGAGCTCGGCTAGGGGAGAGCGATGACGAACGACAACAGCGCCGATGTCCTCGAATACCTCAGGCGGACGTCGATCGAGCTGATCGAGACGCGGGGACGCCTCCAGGAGCTGACGGACGCCGCCGCCGAGCCCGTCGCGGTGGTGGGCGTCGCCTGCCGCTTCCCGGGCGGCGCGCACTCCCCGGAGGAGCTGTGGGAGCTGGTGCGGACGGGCACGGACGCCGTCTCGGACTTCCCGCAGGACCGCCACTGGGACCTGGAGGGCCTCTACGACCCGGACCCGGACCGCCCGGGCACCTGCTACACCCGCTCGGGCGGGTTCCTGGACGGCGCCGGCGACTTCGACGCCGAGTTCTTCGAGATCAACCCGCGCGAGGCGCTGGCCGCCGACCCGCAGCAGCGGCTGCTCCTGGAGACCTCCTGGGAGTCCCTGGAGCGGGCCGGCATCGACCCGCACACCCTGCGCGGCAGCGACACCGGCGTCTTCGCCGGCATCGCGTACTTCGGCTACGGCAACCACCACGTCACCCCCGAGGTCATCTCGGGCTACGCGCAGACCGGCTCCCTGCTGAGCGTGGCCTCCGGCCGGGTGTCGTACGCGCTCGGCCTGGAGGGGCCGGCCGTCTCCACCGACACCGCCTGCTCCTCCTCGCTGGTGACCGTGCACCAGGCCGTGCAGTCGCTGCGCCGGCGCGAGTGCGGACTCGCCCTCGCCGGCGGGGTCACCGTCATGGCGACGCCCCAGGTGTTCCGCGAGTTCGCGCGGCAGCGGGGCCTGTCGGCCGACGGCCGGTGCAAGGCGTTCGCCGACGCGGCGGACGGCACCGGCTTCTCCGAGGGCGTCGGGATGCTGGTCCTGGAACGGCTCTCCGACGCACGGCGCAACGGGCGCCGGATCTGGGCGGTCATCCGCGGCTCCGCGGTCAACCAGGACGGCGCCTCCAACGGGCTGACCGCCCCGAGCGGTCCCGCCCAGCAGCGGGTGATCCGGGCCGCCCTGGCCGACGCGCGCCTCCAGACGGGCGACGTCGACGTCGTCGAGGCGCACGGGACGGGCACCACGCTCGGCGACCCCATCGAGGCGCAGGCCCTGCTGGCCACCTACGGTCAGGACCGCGAGCCGGGCAGCCCCCTGTGGCTGGGCTCGCTGAAGTCGAACATCGGCCACACCCAGGCCGCCGCGGGCGTCGGCGGCATCATCAAGATGATCATGGCGATGCGGCACGGGGTACTGCCCCGCACCCTGCACGTGGACCGGCCGTCGACCCACGTGGACTGGTCGGCCGGCGCGGTCGAACTGCTCACGCAGGCCCGCGAGTGGCACGGCGCGCCCGGACGCCCCCGGCGGGCCGGCGTGTCCAGCTTCGGCGCCAGCGGCACCAACGCGCACCTGATCCTGGAACAGGCCCCCGAGGAGGAGACCGGCCCCGAGCCCGCCGACCGGGTGCCGCCCGGCGCCGTCGGCCTGCTGCCGTGGGTGCTGTCGGCCCGGTCGGAACAGGCCCTGCGGGCCCAGGCCGCGCGGCTGCGCGCCTTCGCCGCCGCCGACCCCGGCGCGGACCCCGCCGCCATCGCCTCCGCGCTGGTGTCGGACCGGGCGCGGTTCGAGCACCGCGCCGTCGTCCTGGGCCGCGACCGCGAGGGGCTGCTGGACGCCCTCGCCTCGCTCGCCGAGGGCGCGGAGACCCCCGCGGTGGTGCGCGGCGCCGCCGCGGAGACGGGCGGCACCGTCTTCATGTTCCCCGGCCAGGGGGCGAAGTGGACCGGCGCGGCCCGCGAGCTCTGCGCCGCCTACCCCGTCTTCGCGCAGACCCTCGACGAGGTCTGCGCCCGCTTCGACGCGCACCTTCCCTTCGCCCTGAAGCCGCTCCTCCTCGCCGACGAGCCCGAGGGCGCCGACCGCACGGACGTCATGCAGCCCGCGCTGTTCGCCCTCCAGGTCGCCCTGTACCGGACCCTGACCCGGTACGGCCCGCGGCCCGACCGCCTGATCGGCCACTCGGTCGGCGAGATCGCCGCCGCCCACGTGTCGGGGGTGCTCGACCTGGACACCGCGACCCGGATCGTGGCCGCCCGCGGCCGGACCATGCAGGCCGTCACCGAGCGCGGTGCCATGCTGGCCGTCCGCGCCCCGGAGGCCGAGGTCCGCGAACTGCTCGGCGGCTACGGCCGGGTCGGCGTCGCGGCCGTCAACGGCCCCGAGTCCGTGGTGGTCTCGGGTCTGCGCGAGGAGGTCCACGCCCTGCGCGACCGGCTCGTCGCCGACGGCCGCTCCGCCAAGCTCCTCCCGGTCGACCACGCCTTCCACTCCCCGCTCATGGATCCGGTCCTCGAGGAGTTCGCCGCGGCCCTGCCCGTCCTCCCCGCCCTCCCCGCCGGCGACGGACCGGCGATCCCGGTGGTCTCCACCCTCCTGGGCCGTGAGGCCACCGCCGCGGAACTGACCTCCGCCGCGCACTGGGTGGAGCACGTCCGCGCGCCCGTGCGCTTCCACGACGCCGTCGAACGCGCCCGCGGGGCCGGGGCGCGGGTCTTCGTCGAGGTCGGCCCCGGCTCCACACTGGCGGGCCTCACCCAGGACGCCTTCACCGCCGAGGGCGTCGACGCGCTCGTCGTGGCCTCCTCGCGGCGCGGCCGCGGGGCGGCCGAGGGCCTGGCCGGCGCCCTGGCCGCACTCCACGTCCGCGGCGCGGCCGTGGACTGGCCGGCCCTCACGGGCACGCACCCGCCGGTGGACCTCCCCACGTACGCGTTCCAGCACCAGCGCCACTGGCTGGACTTCCGGGCCGGGACCGCCACGGCGGACGTGGCGTCCGCCGGCCTCGAGGCCCCCGGGCACCCCCTGCTCGGTGCCGCGGTGGACCACCCCGGCACCGGGGAGACGGTCTTCACCGGCCTGTGGTCCCTGCGCACCCACGGCTGGCTCGCCGACCACGCCGTCTTCGGCTCCGTCGTCGTCCCCGCCACCGCGTACCTGGACCTGGCCCTGTCGGTGGGCGAGCGCGTCGGCTGCCCGGCGGTCGGGGAACTCTCCCTGGAGGTCCCCCTGGTCCTGCCCGACGAGGGCGGCGTGCAGGTGCGCGTCGTCGTCGGCGCGCCGGACGGCACGGGACGCCGCTCCCTGGACGTGTACGCCCGCCCCGCCGAGGACGGCGCGGACGCCGGCGGCTGGACCCGCCACGCCATGGGCGGCCTGGCACCGGAGGCCGGGCCGGCGGCCGGGCCGGCCGACGCCGGCTCGCCGCTGTCCGCCTGGCCCCCGGCCGGCGCCGAACGGCTCGCCTTCGACGGCCTCTACGACTCCCTCGCCGACCGCGGCTTCGACTACGGCCCGGCGTTCCGCGGACTGCGCGAGGTCTGGCGCCGCGGCGAGGACCTCTTCGCCCTCGCCACCCTCCCCGAGGACGCCGGGGCGGCGGGCGGCGGCTTCGCCCTCCACCCGGCGCTCACCGACACCGTGCTCCACGCGGTGGTCGTCGGCGGTGTCATCACCGTCACCGACGACCAGGGCTGGATGCCCTTCTCCTGGTCCGGCGCGACCCTCGCCGGGGAGTGCGGCCCGACCGTCCGCGTCCGCCTCACCCCGCGCGGCGAAGGCGTCGTGTCCCTGGTCCTCGCCGACGAGCGGGGCCGCGAGAGCGCCCGCGTCGACGCGCTGACCTTCCGCCCCGCCGTCGCCGAGCAGGTGCGCGCGGCGCGCGGCGCGGGCGAACGCCCGCTGTACGGACTCGACTGGCTCCCGGCCCGGCAGGACGCGCCGGACACCGCCCCCGCGCCGTGGGCGGTGCTCGGCACCGCGGACGGCCCGGGCGCCCGGCTCGCCGCGGCGGACGACGCGGCCGTCGCGTTCCACGCCTCCCTCGCCGAGGTGCCCGGCGGCGACGGAGCCCCCCGCCACCTCGTGCTCTGCCTGGACGACCTCGTCACCCCCGGGGCCGGCCCCGCCACCGCCGTCGGCGACGCCGGCGAGCGCCTCCTGGACCGGGTGCAGCGGTTCCTCGCCGACGAACGGCTCGCCGCCACCACGCTGGTGGTGCTCACCCGCCTGGCCCAGGCCACCGCCGCCGGGGAGGGCGTCGAGAGCCTCCCCGGGGCCTCCGCGTGGGGGCTGGTCCGCTCCGCCCGGACCGAGCACCCCGGCAGGTTCCGGCTCGTCGACATCGACGACGAGGAAGCCTCCCGGGCCGGCCTCCCGGACGCCCTGCGGCTCGACGAGGACGAGCTGGCGCTGCGCGGCGGCGCCCTCCTCGTCCCCCGCATGGTCCCGGTCGCGCCCGCCGACGGGCGGCTCGAACCGCCCTCGGACGGCGCCCACCGGCTGGGCATCCCCCGGAAGGGCACCCTGGAGAACCTCGCCTGGGTCCCCTGCCCCGAGGTGGAGGCGCCCCTGGAGAGCGGCCAGGTCCGCATCGCCGTCCAGGCCGCGGGCCTCAACTTCCGCGACGTCACGATCGCCCTCGGGCTGATCGACCGGACCGCCTTCGACGCCGGGCTCGGCAGCGAGGGTTCCGGCACCGTCCTGGAGACGGCCGACGACGTGACCGCCTTCCGGCCGGGCGACCGGGTGACCGGCATCTTCCCCGGCGCCTTCGGCCCGGTGGCCGTGGCGGACCACCGCCTGCTGGCCGCCGTCCCCGACGGGTGGAGCCACGCCGAGGCGGCGTCCGTACCGAGCACCTTCCTCACCGCGTACTACGCCCTCTTCCACGTGATGCGGCTGCGGAAGGGGCAGCGCATCCTCATCCACTCCGCGGCGGGCGGCGTCGGCACGGCCGCCGTTCAGCTCGCCCGGCACGTCGGCGCCGAGGTCTACGCGACCTCCAGTCCCGCCAAGTGGCCCGCCCTGCGCGCCCAGGGCCTGGACGACGCCCACCTGGCCTCCTCGCGCGACCTCCACTTCGTGCAGAAGTTCCTCGACTCCACGGGCGGCCGCGGCGTGGACGTGGTCCTGAACTCCCTCGCGCACGCCTTCGTCGACGCCTCGCTGGACCTCCTGCCGCACGGCGGGCACTTCATCGAGATGGGCAAGACGGACATCCGCGACCCCCGGCAGGTGGCCGCCGACCACCCCGGGGTCGACTACCAGGCCTTCGACCTCTACGGCTCGGCCGGCCCGGACGCCCTCCGGGCCATGTTCCGCGAGGTCATGGAGCTGTTCGCGGTGGGCGCCGTACGGCTGGGCCCGGTCTCCGTCCGCGACGTCCGCGACGCGCGCGCGGCGTTCCGCGAGATGAGCCAGGGCCGCCACACCGGCAAGCTGGTCCTCGACGTGGGCGGCGGCTTCGGCGGCGGCACCGTCCTGATCACCGGCGGGACCGGCGGCGTGGGCTCGCTCGTGGCCCGGCACCTGGTCGCCGAGCACGGCGTGCGCAGCCTGGTGCTGGCGAGCCGCCGGGGACCGGCGGCCGACGGCGTGCCCGCGCTGGTCGCGGAGCTGGAGGCGGCCGGCGCCGCCGTCCGCGTCGCGGCCTGCGACATCGCCGACCGGGCCGCCGTCGCCGGCCTGCTCGCGGACATGCCCCCCCGCCACCCGCTGACCGCCGTCGTCCACGCGGCGGGCATCCTGGCCGACGGCACCGTCGAGTCGCTGACCGCCGAGAGCCTCCACCGCGTGCTGCGCGCCAAGGTCGCCGGCGCGGTCCACCTGCACGAGCTGACCCGGGAGCGCCCCCTGACCGCGTTCCTCCCGTTCTCCGCCCTCGCCGGCACGATCGGCACCGCCGGACAGGCCAACTACGCCGCGGCCAACGGCTTCCTGGACGGCCTGGCGGCGCAGCGCAGGGCCTCCGGCCTGCCCGGCACCTCGCTGTGCTGGGGCTGGTGGGAGCAGAGCAGCGGAATGACCGGCGACCTGGGCAGGGCCGACCTGTCCCGGCTCCGGCGAATGGGCATCGCCCCCATGCCGACCCCCGAGGCACTGGCCCTGTTCGACGCGGCGTGCGCGGGCGACCGCCCGGTCCTCGTCCCGGCCCGCGTCGACCTCGCCGGCCTGCGGGGCGGGGCCGGCGGGCTGCCGCCGCTCCTGCGCGGCCTCGCCGGCGGCGGCCGTCCGCGCCGCGGCAGGACGGGCACGGCCCCGGACGGGGGCCGCGCCGGGCTGCCCGCCGGGCTGGCGTCCCTGCCGGCCCCGGAGGCGCAGGAGGCCGTCCTGGACTGGGTCCGCGACCAGGCAGCCGTCGTGCTCGGCCACCCGGCCGGGACGGCCGTCGATGCCGACCAGCCCTTCACCCAGCTCGGATTCGACTCGCTGACCGCCGTCGAACTGTGCAACCGTCTCGCCGCCGCGACCGGACTGCGCCTGCCGTCCACGCTCGTCTTCAGCTACCCGACCCCGCGCGAGCTGGGCCCGCACCTCCTCGGCCTGCTGCGCCCCGCGGCGGACCCGGAGGAGGCGCGGGACGCGGAGATCCGCGAAGCGCTGCGGAACGTCCCCGTCGACGCCCTGCGCCGGGCCGGCCTCCTGGAAGCCGTCCTGGCCTGCGCCGCCCCGGACGCGGCGGGCGGCTCCGCGGAGCCGGCGGACGGGGCCGCCGACGCGGACGGACTGGCGGGTATGGACCTGGACGCGCTGCTCGACCTGGCCCTGGATGAGAAGAGGTAGTGACATGACCGACTCCGCGGACAAGCCGGCGGAGGGCGCGGACCGGGTCCAGCGGGCGCTGCGCACGCTGATCGGGGAACGCGACCGCCTCCGCCAGGAGAACGAGGCCCTCAGGGCCGGCCGGGGCGAGCCGATCGCCGTGGTGTCCATGGCCTGCCGCTACCCGGGGGGCGTCTCCTCGCCCGAGGAGCTGTGGGAGGTGGTCCGCGACGGCCGGGACGTCGTGGGCCCCTTCCCCGCGGACCGCGGCTGGCGCGACGTGTACGACCCGGACCCCGACGCCGCGGGCAGCGCCTATGTGCGCCACGGAGGGTTCCTGGCGGACGCGGCGGGCTTCGACGCCGAGTTCTTCGGCATCAGCCCCCGCGAGGCCCTGGCGACCGACCCGCAGCAGCGCCTGCTGCTGGAGACCTCGTGGGAGGCCTTCGAACGGGCCGGCATCGTCCCCGCCGACGTCCGTGGGGACGAGGTCGGCGTCTTCTCCGGGGTGAGCTCGACCGAGTACGGGTGGCGCTTCCTGGAGGCGGGCCGGAGCGAGCTGGAGGGCTACCTGTTGTACGGCAGCTCGCTGAGCGTGGCCTCCGGCCGGGTGGCGTACGAGCTGGGGCTGACCGGGCCGGCGGTGTCCCTGGACACGGCCTGCTCGTCCTCGCTGGTGGCCCTGCACATGGCGGTGCAGTCGCTGCGCGCGGGGGAGTGCTCCCTCGCCCTGGCCGGCGGGGCGCTGGTGATGTCCTCGCCCGCGGCCTTCGTGGAGTTCGCCCGGCAGGGCGCGCTCTCGCCCGACGGCCGCTGCAAGGCCTTCGCGGACGGGGCCGACGGCACCGGCTGGGCCGAGGGCGTGGGCGTCCTGCTGCTGGAGCGGCTCTCCGACGCCCGCCGCAACGGCCACCCGGTGCTCGCCCTCGTCCGGGGCTCCGCCGTCAACCAGGACGGCGCCAGCAACGGCCTGACCGCCCCCAACGGCCGCGCCCAGGAGAAGGTGATCCGCCGGGCCCTGGCGAACGCCGGGGTCGCGCCCGCCGACGTGGACCTGGTCGAGGCCCACGGCACCGGGACCGTGCTGGGCGACCCCATCGAGGCCGACGCCCTGCTCGCCACCTATGGCAGGGAGCGGCACGAGGGCCGGCCGCTGTGGCTGGGCTCCCTCAAGTCCAACATGGGCCACGCCCAGGCCGCGGCCGGGGTCGGCGGGGTCATCAAGGCCGTGATGGCCATGCGCCACGGCCACCTGCCGAAGACCCTCCACGTGGGGGAGCCCTCACGGCACGTCGACTGGTCCTCCGGCGGCGTCGAACTGCTGGTGGAGGGCCGCGAGTGGACCCGGGCGGACGCCCCGCGGCGGGCGGGGGTCTCCTCGTTCGGGGTCAGCGGCACCAACGCCCACGTCATCCTGGAGGAGGCTCCCGCGCAGGAGCCGGCGCAGCGGAGCGCCCCGGGTCCGCAGGTCGCCGGCGGGCTGGTGCCGTGGGTGCTCTCGGGCAGGACCCCGGCCGCCCTGGAGGGGCAGGCGCGCAGGCTGCGGGAGCTGCTCGCCGCCGACCCGCACGCCGATCCCGCCGCCATCGGCGCGTCGCTGGTGTCGCACCGGTCGCGGTTCGAGCACCGCGCGGTGGTGCTGGGCCGCGGACGGGACGGCCTGCTGGACGCGCTCGTCCCGCTCGGCGAGGGCGCGGAGTCGCCCGCGGTGGTGCGGGGCGCGGCCGGGAAGCCCGGCGGCGTCGCCTTCGTCTTCCCCGGCCAGGGCTCGCAGTGGGCCGGCATGGGCCGGCAGCTGTACGCGACCTTCCCGGTCTTCGCCCGGCGGCTCGACGCCTGCGCCGAGGCCCTGTCCGCATGGGTGGACTGGTCGCTCCTCGACGTGGTGCACGGGGCGGAGGGAGCGCCCTCCCTGGACCGGGTGGACGTGGTCCAGCCGGCGCTGTTCGCGGTGATGGTCTCCATGGCCGGCCTGTGGCGCTCCTGGGGCGTGGAGCCGGCGGCGGTCGTCGGACACAGCCAGGGCGAGATCGCCGCCGCCTGCGTCAGCGGCGCCCTGTCCCTGCGGGACGCCGCCCGGATCGTCGCCCTGCGCAGCAGGGCCCTGGTGGACCTGATCGGCCACGGCGGGATGGCGTCGGTCGCGGAGTCCGCGGACCTCGTGGAGCGGCGCCTCGCCCCGTGGAGCGGCCGGGTGGGCGTCGCCGTCGTCAACGGTCCCCGCTCGGTGGTCGTGTCCGGGGAGCCGGACGCGCTCGACGAGTTCGTCGAGAAGGCGAAGGCCGACGGGGTCCAGGCCCGGCGGATAGCCGTCGACTACGCCTCGCACTCCCACCAGGTGGCCCGGGTCCGCGAGCAGGTGACCGGCCCGCTGACCGGGGTGACCCCCGGGCCGTCGGCGGTCCCCCTCTACTCCACCCTGTACGGCGAGGTCATCGACACCGCGCGGATGGACGCCGACTACTGGTACGACAACCTGCGCGAAAAGGTCCTTTTCGAATCCTCTGTGCGGCGGATGGCCGACGACGGCTTCCGCGTGTTCGTCGAGATGAGCCCGCACCCCGTGCTGACCGTCCCGGTACAGGAGATCGTCGAGGACCTGGACGACGCGCTGGTCCTGTCCTCCTCGCGGCGGGACCGCGACGAGGTGGAGGCCGTACTCGGCTCGCTGGCCGGACTGCACGTCCGGGGCGGGTCCGTGGACTGGAACGCCCTCTTCGGGGAGCGCCCGCGGGTGGACCTCCCGACGTACGCCTTCCAGCGGCAGCGGTACTGGCTGGCCTCCTCGCACGCGCCGGCGGCGGTGGCGGCGCCGGAGGAGGTCCCCGCGGCGGACGGGCCCGCGGCCGAGGACCGCTCCGTGCCCCTGCCGGACCGGCTCGCCGCCCTCTCCGAGGAGGACGCGGGGGCGCTCGTGCTCGCACACGTCCTGGAGAAGGTCGCCGTGGTGCTCGGCCACGCCTCCAGCGCCTCGATCGACCCCGACCAGGAGTTCAGGGAGATCGGATTCGACTCGCTGCTCTCGGCGGAGCTGAGCAAGCGCCTGACCGCCTCGACCGGACTGCGGCTGCGGGCGAACCTGGTGCTGCGCCAGCCCTCGCCGCGGCGGATCGCCGGCCACATCACGGCCTCGCTGGCCCAGGCCGGACCGCGCTGACCCCCGCCGGCGCGGACGCCCCTCCCGCCCCCGCGGGGTGTGTCCCGCCGGCGGGACACACCCCGCGGGGGCGGCCCGCCCCGCCCGGCGCCCGGGTGTATTGAACCGCCGTCGGGCTTCCCCGAAGGTGGGGGTGATCTGCGAGTTCCGCCGATTCCCGGGTCCGTCTGCTGAGGGGTTGATCTGTGTGCCTTCGTTCGGTGTGTCGTCCGCGCATGAAGGGATGTGGCGGGCGCAGAAGATGGCGCCCGACACGCCCAACCACGCGCTGACCATGTGGGACGTGGACGGTGAGCTGGACGGGAAGGCCATCGGATCCGCGTTCCTGCACGTGATGGGCGAGGCGGAGGTGCTGCGCGTCAACTTCGTCGACGAGGGCGGCGGACTGCGGCTGGTCCCCCGGGACCTGGGGGACTGGCAGCCGTTCTTCCTCGACCTCGGCGACGAGCCCGATCCCGAGCGCGCGGCACGCGAGGCCCTGGCCGACCTCGTGCGGCAGCCCTTCGACCTGGAACGGGACCTCCTGTTCCGGCTCGGCGTGGTCCGCCTCGGCCCGTCCCGCTCGCTGCTCGTGATCGCCTACCACCACCTCGTCTCGGACGGGTTCGGCGCGGGCGGCCTGCTGTCGCGCCGCCTCGCCGAGGTGTACACGGCCCTGGTGCGCGGGGAGCCGGTACCGGAGCCGGAGCACCCGTGGGACGCCGCCTCCTTCGCGGCCGAGGCGGTGGAGTACCTCACCTCCCCGCGGTTCACCGAGGACACGGAGTTCTGGCGGAACTACCTCAAGGACGCCCCCGCCCCCGCGCAGGTCCCGCGCGTCGCCCTCTCCGACGCCCAGCGCACCGCGCTCTCCGAGCCCCTCGGCAGCGCCGACCGCTGGTCGGAGGTGGCCGAGACCATCGGCATGGTGAGCCGGACGCTGACCGTCCCGCGCGCCGAGGCGGACGCCTGGACCGAGGCCGCCCGCTCCATGGGCGTGTGGAAGTCGCAGCTGCTGACCGCGGCCGCCGCGGTCTTCCTGCGGCACCGCTGCGACCGCCCCGAGTTCCTCTTCTCGCTGGCCGTGAGCAACCGGGTCGGCGTCGCGAGCAGAACGCCCGGCCTGGCGGTCAACGTGGTCCCGGTCCGGGCGGCGGTCCCCCTCGGTGCGACCTTCGCCGAAGTCGCCGACGCCCTCGCCGACGAGACGTACGAGATCTTCGACCACACCGCCTGCCACTACTCGGACATCCAGCGCGCGAGCGGCACCGTGCTGAGTGGCCGCGGCAGCTTCGGCGCCGTCGTGAACGTCGTCGAGTTCGCCGAGCAGCTCCACTTCGGCGACAGCCCGGCGCGCTACTCCGGCGCGACCACGGGCACCTTCGAGGAGCTGTCGATCGGCGTCTACACCGACGGCAGCGCCGACAGCGACCTGTACGTCCGCCTCGACGCCCCCGCGGGCCTGTACCACCGCGCGGAACTGCGCTTCATCGGCGAGGAGCTGATCGCCCACATCCGCGCCGCGGTCGCCGACCCCGAGCGGCCGGTCGGCGCGCTGGACGTACTGGAGGGCGCCGAGCGCGACCGCGTCCTGGCGGGCCCCGCCGACCCGGACGCCCCGGACCCGGACGCCACCGTTGCGGAGCTGTTCGCCCGCCGGGTGGAACAGGACCCCGACGGCGTCGCGCTGGTCTCCGGCGACCTGGCGCTCTCCTCCCGCGAACTGGACGCCCGCGCCACCCGCCTGGCCGAGGCCCTGCGGCGCCGGCGCATCGGCCCCGAGACGGTCGTCGCCGTGGCCCTGCCCCGCTCGGCGGACCTGGCTGTCGCCCTCCTGGGCGTGGTGAAGGCCGGCGCGGCCTACCTGCCCCTCGACCCGGCGGCCCCGGCCGAGCGGCTCGCGGCGCGGGCCGGCGGCGCACCGGTGCGCGCCCTCCTCACCGGTGCGGCCACGCGGCTCCCCGCCGGCCCGGACACCGAGGTACTCGTCCTCGAAGACCTCCTCGCGGAGACCGCAGACGCCGCCGCCCCGCGGCCCGCGCTCCCGCCGCACCCCGACGGCCTGCTGGCCGTACTGCCCGGCTCCGGGGCGGCCGGCGGGGCCGAGGTCGCCGTCACGCACCGCAACATGGCGCGCTTCGTCCGGGGCAGCCGGCCGCGCGGCGGCAGCGGAACCGTCCTGTGGCACGCGCCCCACACCTCCGCCACCCTCGCCCTCGAAATGTGGGCGCCCCTGCTCAACGGCGGCCGGGTGGTCGTGGCGCCCCCGGGCGAACTCGACGCCGACGCGCTCACCGGCGCGCGGGAGACGGACGCGGTCTCCACGGTGTGGCTGCCCGCCGGCCTGCTCTCGGCGATCGCGGCCGACCGCCCCGAACGCCTCGCCGGACTGCGCGAGGTGTGGACCGGCGGGGAGCGCGTACCCGCCGCCGCGCTGCGCAGGGTCCGCGAGGCCTGCCCCGATCTGACCGTCGTCCACGGCCACGGCCCGGTGGAGACGGCCGTGTTCGCCGCCGCCCACGTCCTGGCCGCCGACGAACCGGTGCGCCGGGCGGGCGCGCTCGGCCGCCCGGTGGACGGCGCGGCCCTCTACGTACTGGGGCCCGGCCTGGCACCGGTCCCCGTCGGCGTGGTCGGCGAGCTGTACGTGGCCGGACCCGGCGTGGCGCGCGGCTACCCCGGGCTGCCCGGGCTGACCGCCGAACGCTTCGTACCCTGCCCGTTCGGCCCGCCCGGCGGGCTCATGTACCGCACCGGGGACCGGGTGCGCTGGAGCGGCGACGGCCTCCTCGCCTACGTGGGCGGACCCGGCACCCGGGCCGAGGTGCGGGGCGTGCGGGTCGAGCTGGCCGAGATCGAGGAAGTGCTCTCCGAGCACACCGGGCTGGCGCGGTCCGCGGCGGCCGTCCGGGAGGACGGCTCCGGGCAGCAGCGCCTGGTGGCCTACGTGGTCCCGGCGGCCGGCCGGACCGTGTCGGGCGAGGAACTGCGCCGCTTCGCCGCCGGATGGCTGCCGGAGTCCCTCGTCCCGTCGGTGTTCACCGTGCTGGACCGGCTGCCGGTGGCCGGGGACGGGAGCCTGGACCGGGCCGCGCTGCCCGAGCCCGCGGACGGGGGCGGGACGTACCGGGCCCCGCGCAACGACACCGAACGGGTCCTCGCCGCCGCGTTCGCCGAGGTGCTGGAGCTGGACCGGGTCGGCATCGACGACGACTTCTTCGATCTCGGCGGCAACTCCCTGCGGGCGATCCGGCTGGTCGGCCTGATCCGGGCGGAGCTGAACCAGGAGGTGTCCATCCGCAGGCTGTTCGCGGCGCGCACCGTCACCGGTCTGTCCGACATGTGGAAGGACCTCGCCCGGTCGAGCAGGCCGAGCCTGCGCAGGAGGACGCGGGACGGCGCCGTCCTCTGACGACCGGCCCGCGGCGCCGTCCCGCGACCGCACGGACGCGGACGCCAAGCGGCCGGGGCGCGGGGGGCGCCCCCCCCCCCCCCCCCGCCCGGCGCCCCCCCCGGGCGGGGGGGGCGGGCGGGGGGCGCCCCCCCCCCCGGGCGGCCCCGGCGCCCCCCGCCGGGGGGGGGTGGGGGGGGGCCCCCCCCCCCCCCCCCCCCCGGGGCCCCCCCCCCCCCCCCCCGGGGCGGGGGCCCCCCCGGGGGGGGGCGGGGGGCCCCCCCGCCCCCCGCGCCCCGGCCGGGCGCCGCCGCGGTCAGGGGGCGGCGGCCTGGGCGAGCAGCCCCCCGGTGACGGCCGCGGCGACCCGCTCCGGCTGGTCGTCGAGGTAGAAGTGGCCGCCGGGGAAGACCTCCAGGGCGAAACCGCCCGTGGTGTGCTCCCGCCACGCCCGGGCCTCGCCGACCGTCACCACCGGGTCGCGGTCCCCGGTCAGGGCGGTCACCGGCACGGCCAGCGGCCCGCCCCCGCTCCAGGTGTACGTGCCGACGGCCCGGTAGTCCGCGCGCAGCGCCGGCAGCACCATCTCCAGGACCTCGGGGTTGTCGAGGAGCGTCTGGTCGGTGCCGCTCAGCCCGCGCACCTCGGCCAGCACGTCGGCGTCCCCGTAGTACCGGTAGTGGGTGCCGGACGGGTTGTCCGGCGCGCCCCGGCCGGAGACGAACAGCCGCCGGGGCGCGGGGAGTCCGGCCCGTTCCAGGCGGCGGGCCGTCTCGTACGCGACGAGCGCGCCCATGCTGTGGCCGAACAGGGCGTACGGACGCCCGGGGTCCGCGGCCAGTGCGCGGGCCAGTTCCCCCGACACCGCCTCGACCAGCCGTTCCAGGTCCGTGAACGGCGTTTCCCTGAACCGGTCCTGACGTCCCGGGTACTGCACGGACACCACGTCGAGGTCCGCGGGCAGCGCCTGCGCCAGGGGTTTGTACGCCGTCGCCGAGCCGCCCGCGTGGGGGAAGCACACGAGCCGCGGCCCGTTCCCCGCGGGTGTGGTGTAGCGCCGGAACCAGGTGCTGTTCACCGTCGTCGTGTCCCTTCGTCTCGTTGCCCCGCCGGGTCCCGCGTCCCTCAGACCGCTTCCGGCGCGAGCGTCCGCAGGGCCGCCGCCCGGCGGGGGCCCGCACCGGCGGAGGCATGCGCGAGGGCCGGTTCGGAGTCCAGCACCGAGGCCAGCCGGCGGACGCCCTCGCGGATCCGCTCCGGGGTGGGGTGGCAGTAGGACAGCCGCATCCGGCGGCTGCCGAGCCCGTTCGTGTAGAAGCCGGTGCCCGACGCGTACGCCACCCGCGCGGCCACCGCGCGCGGCAGCATCGCCCTGGTGTCCACGCCCTCCGGCACCTTGACCCACACGTAGAACCCGCCGGCCGGCTCGGTCCAGCCGCACCCCGGCAGGTACTCCTCCAGCGCGCCGAGCATCGCGTCGCGGCGCTCGCGGTAGACCTCCCGGAGCGTCGTGATCTGGCCCTGCCAGTCCTGTGTGTCCAGGTAGCGGGACACGATCATCTGGTTCAGCGTGGGCGGGCAGAGCGTGGCCGACTCGGCGGCCAGGACCAGCTTCTCCCGTACGGCGTGCGGCGCGAGCACCCAGCCGACCCGCAGGCCGGAAGCGAACGTCTTGGAGAACGAGCCCAGGTAGACCACGTTCTCCGGGTCCAGGGAGTGCAGCGCCGGGTAGGTCCGTCCGTCGAAGCCGAGCAGACCGTACGGGTTGTCCTCCAGCACCAGCACGCCGTACGCGCGGCAGATCTCCAGGATCTCCGCCCGCCGTTCGACGGCCAGCGTCACCCCGGACGGGTTGTGGAAGTTCGGGATCGTGTACAGCAGCTTCACCCGCCGCCCGGCGTTCCTCGCCTGCCGCAGCGCCGCCCGCAGCCCCTCCGGCACCAGCCCGCGGTCGTCCACGGGGACGTGCACGACCTCCGCCTGGTAGGCGGCGAACGAGCCCAGCGCGCCGACGTACGACGGGCCCTCGGCCAGCACCACGTCCCCCGGGTCGCAGAACAGCCGGGCCACCAGGTCGAGGCCCATCTGCGAGCCGACCGTCACCACGACCTCGTCGGGGTGGCCGGTGACCCCCTCCAGCGCCATCACCTCGCAGATCTGCTCCCGCAGCCGCGGAAGTCCGTGCGCGGAGGCGTACTGGAGCGCCGTCAGGCCGTCCTCGGCGATGAGCTGCGCGGCCTGTGCCGCGAGGGCCTCCAGCGGCAGCGCGGCCAGGTGGGGCATCCCCCCGGCCAGCGAGACCACCTCGGGCCTGCTGGCGACCGCGAACAGCGCCCGGATCTCCGAGGCCGTCATGCCCGCGGTGCGCGCGGCATAGCGGCCGAGATGCGGGTCGAGGCTGTTGCGGCCGCCCTGCGGACAGTGACCCATTCCGTCTCCCCAACCTCGTCCAGCTCTGCTGGACGAGCATCGGGGGGCCCGGTCGGGATCCCCTCGCGTCCCGCTCGCGAACTGCTCGCGGCGGGGTGGCGGCTCCCCGGAGCCCACGACGCGGGACGGCCGGATCCAGCCCCCCTCTCGGACACCCCCGCCCCGATCTGTACACCCGTATTGAACAACCGTCATAGACATACGTATAGTTGATCTCGGCAAGCCCGCCATCCACCCGGCACGAGGGAGCACCGACATGACCGCCACCGCCCAGCCCACCCGCGCCACCCTGGACGTCGACGGGCGTGCCCTCTCCTACCTGGACTTCGGCGGCACCGGCCGCCCCCTCCTCGCCCTCCACGGCCACCTCTCCGAGGGCGCCTCCTTCACGGCCCTGGCCGCCGCCCTGGGTCCCGGGTGGCGTGTGATCGCCCCCGACCAGCGCGGTCACGGCGACTCCGACCGCGCCCCCGAGTACACCCGCGCCGGCTACCTCGCCGACCTCCTCGCGCTCCTCGACCACCTCGGCATCGACCGCGCGGTCCTCCTGGGCCACTCCCTCGGCGCGGTCAACGCCTGCCACCTGGCCGCCGAACGGCCGGAGCTGGTCGAGGCGCTGATCAACGTCGACACCGCCGCCGACCTGCCCGACCACGGAGTCAGCCCCCTGGCCTTCGTCCTGGACTTCCCTTACACGGCTCCCACCCGCGAGGAGCTCGCCGTCGCCTGCGGCCCCCTCGCCGCCGTCCTCGGCCCCACCCTGCGCCCGCTGTCCGACGGCTCCGGCTGGCGGCTCCCGTTCCACCCCCGGGACACGGTCGACTCCGAGACGCTCGTCCACGGAAACCACTGGGAGCAGTGGCTCGCCGGCGACTGCCCCGCCCTCCTGATCCACGGCCTGCGCAGCCAGGTCCTCCCCGCCGCCCAGGCCGAGGCCATGGTCGCCCGCCGCCCCGGTACGTCCTACCGCCCCCTGGACGCCGACCACTTCGTCCAGCAGGCCGACCCCGAGGGCTTCGCGGAGGCCGTCCGCGCCTTCCTCGCGACCGTCTGACCCGCCCCCGCCGCCCACCGCCCCCGGCTCGTTCGAGCCGGGGGCGGTCTGCGTACGACGGAAGGCCGTTGCGTACGCCGTTCCATCACGCGTACAGTGTTCGCATCGAGCAACGCCGTACGCACCACCGAGCGCCGGCCCGCCGACGAAGCCGAAAGGGAACCACCCATGGAAACCCGCAACCCACGCCGCTGGTGGATCCTGGTCGTGCTGTGCCTCAGCACGCTGGTCCTGGTCGTCGACTCCATGGCCCTGACCGTCGCGGTCCCGTCCATGACCGCGGACCTCGGCGCGAGCGCCCAGGAAACCCAGTGGATCCTGGACTCCTACATCCTGGTGTTCGCCGGCCTCCTGCTCACCTCCGGCAGCCTCGGTGACCGCTTCGGCCGCCGGCGGGTCATGCTGATCGGCCTGGTGCTCTTCGGCGCCGCCTCGCTCGCCGCGACCTTCGCCGCCGACCCCGCCGAAGTGATCGCGGTACGCGTCGCCATGGGCGTCGGCGGGGCGCTGATCATGCCCTCCACCCTCTCCCTCCTCATCACCGTCTTCGACGAGGAGGAGCGCCCCCGGGCCATGGCCGCCTGGGGCTCCGTCTCGATGCTCGGCCTGGTCGGCAGCCCCGTCCTCGGCGGCGTCCTGATCGACCGGTTCTCCTGGCACTCGATCTTCCTGATCAACGTGCCCGTCGTCGTCCTCGCCGTCGTCGCCGCCCTGACCCTGATGCCGGAGTCCAAGGGCCCGTGGCAGAAGCCCGACCCGCTGGGCGCCGTCCTCTCCGCCACCGGAATGACCGCCCTGGTCTGGTGGATCATCGAGATCCCGCAGCACGGCGCCTTCGGCGGCCGCTCCGCCCTCACCCTGGGCGTCGCCGCGGCCGCCCTCGTCGGCTTCGTCGCCTGGGAGAGCACCACCGACTCCCCGATGGTCCCGCTCGCCCTCTTCCGGCACCGCAACTTCAGCGGTGGCTCGCTCTCCCTGACCCTCGTCCAGATCGGCAACGGCGGCCTGCTCCTGGTCCTCACCCAGTACCTGCAGTTCGTCCTCGGCTACTCGCCCCTCAAGGCCGGCCTCGCCTTCGTCCCGCTGGCCGTCGCCGCTCTCATCGGCAACGGCGCCGGCGCCGGCCTCGCCGCCCGGATCGGCAACCGCCCCCTGGTCCTGGCCGGCATGCTGGTGATGGCCTCCTCGTTCGCCCTGCTGACCACCGTCTCCGCCGACACCGGCTTCACCGTCCCGGCGGTTGCCCTCGGCCTCCTCGGCCTGGGCGCCGGCCTGGCCATGCCCGCCGCGGTGGGCGCCCTGATGGGCACCATCCCCGAGGAGCGGGCGGGCGTCGGATCGGCCCTCAACGACACCATCCAGCAGGCCGGCACCGCCCTCGGCATCGCCATCCTCGGCTCCCTGCTCACCAGCGGCTACGCCGGGAGGATGCCGGCCGGAGCCCCCGCCGAGGCCAGGCACTCCCTCGCCGGCGCCCTGGCCTCCGCCCACGGCGACCCCGGCCTGGTCCGCGCCGCCCGCGAGGCCTTCACCTCCGCGATGGCCACCACCTTCACCCTCAGCGCGGCCGGCATCCTCGCCGCAGCCCTCCTGGCCGCCGTGGTCATGCGCGACCAGAAGCCCGCCCCCGCCGCCCCCGCCCCCGCCCCCGCCCCCGAACCCCGGCCCGCCGCCTGACCCGCCCAGCCCGCCCGCGAAGGCCGGCGCCCCCCCGGGGCACCGGCCTTCGCGCACGCCCGGACGAGACGCAGGTCACACCCCGCCCCTGTCACAGAACGCACCGCGGCTCCGTCTAGAGGGCGTATCCGCCAACGGACCACCGCGAAGGAGCGGCACACCATGGACGCACGGCTCGACTACTTCACCAGCGCCACCGCCGGCAAGGCCCTCAAGCACGTCACCGCGGCGGGCAGGGCCGTCAAGGAATCGCCCCTGCCGGCCGCCACGCAGGAGCTCGTGGCGCTGCGCGTGAGCCAGCTCAACGGCTGCGCGGTCTGCATCGACATCCACACCAAGGAGGCCGCCGCCGCGGGCGAGACCTCCGTACGGACCCACCTGGTCGCCGCCTGGCGCGAGGCGACGGTCTTCACCGAGCCCGAGCGCGCCGCGCTCCGGCTGGCGGAGGAGGGCACCCGGATCGCGGACGCCGCCGAGGGCGTCAGCGACGAGGCGTGGGCGGAGGCCGCCCGGCACTACGACGAGGAGCAGCTCACCGCCCTCGCCCTGCTGATCTCCTTCATGAACATGGTCAACCGGCTGAACGTCATCGCCCGGCGTCCGTCCGCCGGCGACTACCGGGCCGGCCAGTTCGGCTGACGGAATCCGGGAGGCGGGGGCGGCGCCGCACGACGCGACCGCCGGCCCCGCCTCCGCCGCGGGCCCCCCTTCCCGCCGCCGGACCGTCATCCGGAAGAATCCCCTCCATGACCGTGCGCCCGTCCGAAGACCTGCCCGCCGCGTTCGCCCGCCTCGGCGGTGAGGAGGACGGCCGGGTCTGGAGCGAGCTCTGGGACGACCTGTGCCACCAGGGGACCGTCTACGACGACAGCTTCCCCGCCCTCCCGCACCTGGCGGCCATCGCCGCCGGCCGCGCCCCGGGCGCACCGCTCGACGCCGTCCTGATGGCGGGCCTCATCGCCTCGGCGGCGGACGAGGAGCGCACCGCCCGCTACGCCGCCGAGCTCGCCGTCCTCCTTCCGGTCGCCCGCCGCCTGCTGGACGCCGCGGTCAACGACGCCCCGGCCTTCGTCTACCTCCTCCAGTGCGTCCTGGCCTTCGAGGGCGAACGGGAGTGGAGCGCGAGCCGCCTCGAGGGCCTGTTCGAGCAGGAGTACGAGATCGACTGTCCCGCCTGCTCCTCGGACCTCACCATCGCCTTCGGCCCCGACGGCGCCTTCTGCGCGGACGGCGACCCCCTCGCCTCCGCCCCCGCGACGGCGCCGCTCCTCCCCGCCGACCCGCCCGCCCTCGACCCGCTCCCCGCCCGCCTGCACGCCGCGGCGAAGCGGGCGGGCCACGAGGACGTCGCCCGGGGGCTGACGTACCTCTTCGGCCGGGCGGCCTGCCCGGCCTGCGCCACCGCGTTCGCCGTCCCGGACCAGGTCCTGCGGACCTACTGACCCCCGGGCGGGTGCACGGAGAGCCAGTGCCGGGCGATCTGCTCCCGCGTGGCGACCCAGCCGCCGCCGAGCTGTGCGACGTGCCGCAGGAACCCGTCGAGCGCGCGGATGCGGCCGGGCCGCCCGATGATCCGTCCGTGCAGGCCGACGCTCATCATCCGCGGCCGCTCGGCCCCCTCCGCGTGCAGCGCGCCGTAGGTGTCGACGAGGTACGCGAGCATGTCGTCGGCGGTCGTGAACCCGTGCACGATCAGGAACTTGAAGTCGTTGGCGTCGAGCGCGTACGGCAGCACGAGCTGCTGCCGCCCGCCCGCCTCCGTGTAGAACGGCAGATCGTCGGAGTCGTAGAGGAACCCGCCCTCCTCCCCGACCAGCCGCCGCGTGCGGGAGCTGGTCCGCCCGGTGTACCACCCGACCGGCCGGCGCCCCACGAGCCGCTCGATCGTCGCGACCGTCCGCGCGATGTCGGCCCGCTCGGCCTCCTCGGGGACGTCCCGGTGGTCGATCCACCGCCATCCGTGGCCCGCCACCTCCCAGCCGGCGGCCCCCATGGCCCGCGCCGCCCCGGGATTGCGCTCCAGGGCCCGGCCGGCCGCGAAGACCGTGAGCGGCACCCCGTGCGCCGCGACCGTCCGGTGCACCCGCCAGAACCCGGCCCGCGCCCCGTAGGCGAACATCGACTCGGCGTTCAGGTCCCGTCCGCCCTCCACGGGCGGCGCGCCCACGATCTCGTGCAGGTACCCCTCGGAGCCGGAGTCCCCCTCCAGGACGCTCCGCTCGGCGCCCTCCTCGTAGTTCAGTACGAGGCTCACGGCGACCCGGGCCCCGCCGGGCCACCGCGCGTGCGGCGGTTCGGCCCCGTAGCCGACGAGATCACGCTGATACCCGGACACGGCCCGCACCCTACCGCCGTCCCCGGCGCCGGTCCCGCGGCCCGCCGGACGCGTACGCCCGGGCGCGGGAATACCCCGCGTCCGCCCTCGGTTCCCGGGATATAGTTGAAACATAAACAATCTTGGAAGGGGAGCCATGCAGTTCGGGATCTTCACCGTCGGCGACGTCACCACCGACCCGACGACCGGACGCGCGCCCGGCGAGCACGACCGCATCAAGGCCATGCTCGCCATCGCACAGAAGGCCGAGGAGGTCGGCCTCGACGTCTTCGCCACCGGCGAGCACCACAACCCGCCGTTCGTCCCCTCCTCGCCGACGACGATGCTCGGCTACATCGCCGCGCGCACCGAGAACCTGATCCTCTCCACCTCCACGACGCTGATCACCACCAACGACCCGGTGAAGATCGCCGAGGACTTCGCGATGCTCCAGCACGTCGCCGACGGCCGCGTCGACCTCATGACGGGCCGCGGCAACACCGGCCCGGTCTACCCCTGGTTCGGCAAGGACATCCGCGACGGCATCGACCTCGCCATCGAGAACTACGCGCTGCTGCGCCGCCTGTGGGACGAGGACGTGGTCACCTGGAAGGGCAAGTTCCGCACCCCGCTCCAGTCCTTCACCTCCACCCCCCGCCCCCTCGACGGCGTCGCCCCCTTCGTCTGGCACGGCTCCATCCGCTCGCCGGAGATCGCCGAACAGGCCGCGTACTACGGAGACGGCTTCTTCCACAACAACATCTTCTGGCCCGCCTCCCACACCCGGCAGATGGTCGAGCTCTACCGCGAGCGCTACGCCCACTACGGGCACGGCACCCCCGAGCAGGCCATCGTCGGACTCGGCGGCCAGGTCTTCATGCGCGGGAACTCCCAGGATGCCGTCCGCGAGTTCCGCCCGTACTTCGACAACGCACCCGTCTACGGCCACGGCCCCTCCCTGGAGGAGTTCACCTCCCAGACGCCCCTCACCGTCGGCTCGCCGCAGCAGGTCATCGAGCGCACGCTCTCCTTCCGGGACTACGCCGGCGACTACCAGCGCCAGCTCTTCCTGATCGACCACGCGGGCCTGCCCCTGAAGACCGTCCTGGAACAGATCGACCTGCTCGGCGAGGAGGTCGTCCCGGTCCTGCGCAAGGAGTTCGCCAACCTCCGCCCCGCCGGCGTACCGGACGCCGCCCCCACCCACGCGGCCCGCGTCGCCGCGGCGACGGCCCGGACCGACGCCGCCACCACCCCGCACCCCCCGCAGGAGGCACGCGCATGAAACTCGTCGTCGTATCGGCGGGCCTGAGCTCTCCCTCCTCGACCCGTCTGCTCGCCGACCGCCTGACGGCCGCGACCCTCACCGACCCGGCCCTCGCCCACCGGCACGCCGAACCCGAGGTGATCGAACTGCGGGACCTCGCCACGGAGATCGCCCGGCACTTCGTCACGGGCTTCCCGTCCGCCCGCCTGGCCGCCGCCCTCGACGCGGTGGCGTCCGCAGACGGCCTGATCGTCGTGACACCGGTCTTCGCCGGCTCCTACAGCGGCCTGTTCAAGTCCTTCTTCGACGTCATCGACAAGGACGCCCTCACCGGCACCCCCGTGCTCCTCGGCGCGACCGGCGGCACCGCCCGGCACTCCCTGGTCACCGAACACGCCCTGCGTCCCCTCTTCACCCACCTGCGCGCCCTCGTCGTCCCCACCGCCGTCTACGCGGCCTCGGAGGACTGGGGCGAAGAGGGCCTGGGCCGGCGCATCGCCCGCGCGGGCGGGGAACTGGCCCGCTCCATGGCCCCCGCCCACCCCGCCGCGGCCACCCCGGACGTGGAAACCACCGCCGCGACAGCCGCTCCCCGTTCCCCCACGGGCGCCATCACGTCCCTGCCCGCGTCGGCCGCCGCCACCCTCGTCCCCTTCGAACAGCGCCTGGCGGCCCTGCGGGTGGATGAGGAGGTGTCCTCACGGACAGGACCCGACCGGACGCCCTGACTACAGGCAGGCGAGCAGGGCGTCCAGGGGAGCGGGCACCCGGCCGGGGTCGAGGGACTCGGCCAGCAGCTGCCCGTAGCGGATCTTCCTCCCCTTCTTCGTCCCGAGGAACCGCCGCATCCGGTCCTGCGGGCTCCGGCCCCGCTGTGCGGGCTGGCGCGTGAAGGTCCGCCACGGCACGAGGTCGCCCTCGGCCTCCACGATCTCCTCCACCTTCGGCACGCCCAGCGCCCGGATCAGCTCCTCCTCCAGGTCCTTCACGCACACGAAGACCCCCTGCCCGGGCGCCCCGACCCGGTCCAGCGCACGGTCGTAGAAGGGCCGCTCCTGCTCGTCGCACAGCCCGGTGATCCGCAGCCCCAGCCCCGGCGGGCCCATCAGCTCGGCGTAGCGCCCGACGTTCATCGCCCCGCCCATGGAGAGCACGCAGACCCCCTCCGCGGCCAGCGCCCGCCCGAGGCGCCCGGCGAGGGTCTCCAGCGCGGCGAGATCACTGGGCCCCTCCACCAGCACCACGGCCCGCACCCCCGCACCGGCGGCCAACTCCCGCGCCACCGCCCCGCCCCCGCCCGCGGCCCATCCGCCGACCGCGTCCCGGAATCCCCCCATGTCCGTCATGGGGCCGATTCTGCTGCACGGCGTGACGGCGGTCAGCCGGATTTCCCCCAG
The DNA here is from genome assembly GCF_042895815.1 of Streptomyces sp. NPDC001373. Lineage (NCBI taxonomy): Bacteria > Bacillati > Actinomycetota > Actinomycetes > Kitasatosporales > Streptomycetaceae > Streptomyces > Streptomyces sp. NPDC001373. Next base: position 49,053 of record NZ_JBIAWQ010000015.1, on the reverse strand, counting down.
CGCACCGGGCGCGCCCGGGCGATGCCCGCAGGACGTGTCAGCGCACGGTCAGCACCAGTGCCGCATGCTGGTTCTCGTGACCGGGTGAAGAGACCGGCCCGGTCACGAGGGAGAGGTGCCCGGAGCGGTTGATCGGGGACCGGCCACTGGCCGTTCGGGTTCCTTGGGGATCCACGCAGGTTCGAATCCTGCCCTCTCCGCCCCGGCGGACCGCGACCGGCAGGCGCACTCGTGGAGGCGGCCGACGCACCGAGCCGGAGGCCGGCCGGTCCCGCCGGCGACGGCCCGGCTCGCCGTCCACTCGGGCGGTCGCCCGCGTGCGTAGGCCGCCGGACCCCGGAACACGGCGCCCGGGGAAGGACACTGGGACGATCGTCCTCAACCTGGCGGTGCCCGGGCGGCTGGGCCGCAAGAAGGGCGCCTTCGACCTCGGACCGTTCGAGCTCCCGGTCGCGCCCTGGTGTGGACGCTCGTCGCACTGTTCGTACCGGTCGCACCGAAGGAGGCCTTCGTCTCCGCCGTGATCGTGGCCCGACTCCTCCTGGTGGGCGGGGTGTTCGTCCTCGTCCCGCTGACGGTCGACCGCGAGGCCCTGAAGACCGAACCCGGCGACCTGACCGACTCCTTCCGCCCCTGACCTTTTCGGCCGTACCGGGCCCGCGCTCGGCAGGACGGCCCCGGTGCGCGGCCGCACTCGGCGGTGCGTCAGACGACGGTGCCGAGGGAGGTCCAGCCGCCACCCGTGTCGCCGCCGTTGAACAGGTACACCACCGCGCTGTCACCCGTTCCCGACAGGACGTAGTCGGCGTGGCTGTCGCCGTCGAAGTCGACGAACTGCACCTTGCTCTGCGTCGTGGTCAGACCGGTCGCCGCCTGTCCGAGGGATCCCCAGCCGCCGTGCTGGTCGCCGCCCCGGTTCAGGTAGACGTCGACGGCGCCACTGGCGGCGATGCGGGTGTAGTCGGCCCGGCCGTCGCCGTCCCAGTCCGCGAGCCGGACCCGCGACCGGTCGTTCGTCAGACCGCTGGCCACCTGCCCCAGGAACTGCCAGCCGCCGCCCGTGTCGCCGCCGCGGTTGGCGTAGACGGTGACGGCGCCGCTGTCGGAGATCGTGATGTAGTCGGCCTTTCCGTCACCGTCGAAGTCGGCGAAGCGGACCTGGTCCTGGTTGGTCGTGGTGCCCGCGGCGACCTGACCGCCGCCCGCCCAGCCGCCGCCCACGTCACCGCCGCGGTTGAGGTAGACGACGAGGCTGCCGTTGGCGTTGACGAGGATGTAGTCGGCCTTGCCGTCCCCGTCCCAGTCGGCGAACCGGACCCGTGTGCGGTCGGTCGTGAGGCCGCCGGCGACACGGCCGATGCTCTGCCAGCCGCCGCGGGAGTTGCCGCCGCGGTTCAGCTTGACGTCGACCTGGCCGCCGTCGGCGACGAGGAGCTGGTCGGGGCGGCCGTCGCCGTCCCAGTCGGCCCAGCGCACGCGGCCGGCGCCGCCGGCCTCGTTGCCGGCCCGCGGCGCGGGAGCGTGCTGCGTCCAGCCGTCGGTGACGGCCTGTTCGAGGGCATCGGCGTAGACACGGGCCATCTTGACGTAGCCGGCGTCGTTGGGGTGCAGGTTGTCGGTCAGTTCCGTCGCCACGTCCAGCTTGGGCGGTTCCACGTAGCGGAAGTGCTGGCCGGCCGCCCTGCGGGAGGCCTCCTGGCCGCGGATGACCGCGTTGAAGCTGCCCGCCCGCTGCTCCTGGCCCACGGTGTCGGTCAGCAGACCCTGGACGATGACGGTGACGCCCGGCTTGCGCGCCTGGACGGAGTCGATCAGCACGGACAGCTGGTTCGCCGCGGTGACCGGGTCGGTCTCCGGCTTGCGCAGGTCGTTGATGCCCAGGTGGAGCAGGACCACGTCCGGGATGGCGGCGGACTGCCACTGGGCGACGTTCGCACGGACCTGCTCGATGGTCCATCCGCTGTGGCCCTCGTGGTCGGGGTCCGCCACGTTGCCGCCGGAGGTGTTGCCGACGAAGTCGGGCAGGTAACGGGACTGCCCCGATATGAGGTTCCACAGGGGCAGCCGGTACCCGGCGCCCCCGGAGCTGTTGACGCCCTGGGTGATGGAGTCGCCGAGCGGCATGATGCGGACGAGCGGCGGCGAGGGCTGCGGGGCCGCGGCGGCCGGCGTCATGCCGAGAGCCAGCAGGGCGGTGCCTGCGAGCAGGGAAAGACTGAGGTGCGCGGTGCGCTTGATCACGGGTCTGGGACCTTCGGTACGGAGTGGCTGCGTGACGGGGCTGGGCGCACGGCCGGGAAGCGGGAGGACCGGAGGACCCGGACGGCCGTGCGGAAGGGTCAGCCGGTCACGCTGAGCTCGACGACGACCCGGCCCGTGGCGGCCAGAGGGTCCCCCGTCACGTTCGCGTAGCTGTTCTTGCCGACCTGGAGGGCCGTGGTGGTGCCGCCCGAGGTGAGCTTCGCGCTCACGGCGTGCTTGCCGGCGTCGAGGGCGAAGACGCGGTCCAGCTCGAAGGCGACCCGTCCGGTCTGCCCGGCCGTACTGAAGCAGTAGATGGGCTTCCGCTTAACGGCGGCGTCCTCGTACGTGTAGACACGGACCTGGGCGGTGCTGCCTCCGCATTCGGCGAGCGTGATGCCGCCGTTCCCGCGCAGGAGCTTGATGCCGTCCTTCGCCAGGATCGCGGCAGCGTTCGGGTACGGGGGGTCCCCGGCCGGGGCGGAGGCCGAAGGAGACGGCGCGACCGGCACGGACGGAGAGGCGGAAGCCGACGCGGACGCCGACGCCGTCGGGGACGCCGACGGCAGGGGCTTCACAGGCGCGGCCGGAACGGCCGCGGACGAGGTGCGCGTCCCGTCGTCAGCGGCCGCGTAAGCGCCGACGGCGCAGAGCGAGGTGACCGCTATGGCGGCTATGACAGGTTGACGCACGTGGGAGAACACCGGAAAGGGAGCCTTTCAGTGGCGGAAGGAGCGACGATGGAAATCACATGATCATGATCATGTGAAGGTAACTCAAAACCATCTAATCGCCCCACGAATGAGGCGCCCTGCCGGGCGCGCATGTCGCACCAGCGGCCCGAACCCCCGTACGCCTTCCCCGCCTTCGGCGGCACCGCCGCCTGGCCGCTCGTCGGTGGCCTGTCAGCGCTGTCGGTGCGATGTCGGCGGGCGCTGACACCCTTCGAGGAGTCCGGCCGGGTACCCGCCCGGCACGGAATCCGAGGAAGGGGATCTCTCGTGCATGACGTGGTGATCGTGGGGGCCGGCCCGGTGGGTCTGCTCCTCGCCTGCGAGCTCGGCCTCGCGGGCTGTTCCGTGCTGGTGCTCGAACGGGAGCCGCAGCTCGGCTCCCCGTTACGGTCGGCCCCGCTCGGCAGGCGCGGGCTGTCCGCCGCGTCGGCCGAGGTGTTCGACCGGCGCGGCCTGCTGGAACCGCTGCTGGCGGCGTCGGGCGTTCAGGAGGTGTTCGGTGCCGCGGCCCCCGGAGCCGGTGCGCCGGCAGGCCCCCGCTTCGTCGGCCACTTCGCCGGCATGATGCTCGACGGGGACCGGGTCGACGCCGCCGCCCTCCCCTTCCGGCTGCCCGGCCCGGCGCCCGAAGCCATGGTGACGGACCTCGAAGCGGTCGAGACGGTGCTCTCCGAGCGGGCGTCCAAGCTCGGCGTGGACATCAGGCGCGGCGTCACGGTCTCGGCCGTCTCCCAGAACGGGGAGGGCGTGGTCGCACGAGCCGGCGCGGACACGTACGAGGCGCGCTGGCTGGTCGGCTGCGACGGCGGACGCAGCACGGTGCGCAGGCTCGTCGGCTTCGAGTTCGTCGGTACCGAACCGCAGTTCACCGGATACACCATGCAAGCCACGCTCGCCGACCCCGACACGCTGCTCCCCGGGTTCCACCTGACACCGGCGGGCATGTACCTCCGGATGCCCGCCGACGGCCACATCGCCATGATGGACTTCGACGGCGGTGCGTTCGACCGTTCACAGCCGCCGACCCGCGAGCATCTCCAGGCGGTTCTGCGCCGCGTGTCCGGCATCGACGTGACGATCGGCGAGGTCCGCGTCACCTCGAGCTTCACCGATCGGGCGATGCAGACGACGGCCTACCGGCGCGGACGCGTCCTGCTCGCGGGCGACGCCGCCCACATCCACTCGCCCCTCGGCGGCCAGGGGGTGAACACCGGCATCGGCGACGCCGTGAACCTGGGGTGGAAGCTCGCGGCGACGGTACACGGGTACGCGCCCGACGGTCTCCTCGACACCTACACCGACGAGCGCCACCCGATCGGGGCCGCGGTGCTCGACTGGTCGCGCGCCCAGGTGGCGACCATGCGGCCGGAACCGTACGCCCAGGCGATCCAGGCAGTGGTCCGCGACCTCATCGGGACCCGTGACGGAGCGACCTACGTGTTCGGGAAGCTGTCGGGATCGTGGATCCGGTACGACCTCGGCAGCGAGCATCCGCTGGTCGGCCGCAGCGCCCCCGACTTCCGCCTTGAGGACGGCACCCGCCTCGGCGACCTCATGGAGGACGGACGCGGCGTCGTGCTCGATTTCAGCACCGACCACCGCCTGCACGCGTCGGCAGCCGGCTGGGAGGGCCGGATACGGTACGCGGCCGGGACCGCGAGCAACGACCTCGGCTCGGGCGCCGTGCTGGTGCGCCCCGACGGCGTAGTCGCCTGGGCGGGCGACCGTCACCCTGATCGCAAGGCGTTCGAACAGGCCGCCACCCGTTGGCTCGGCACTCCCGACCCCGCACCCCTCCACACGGATTCCAGCCGGCCGTGAACACCTCGACCCGCCACCCACGCTGCACGAACCCCAAGGGGCCATCAAGACGCCACTCCACCACCTCGGCACGGGGGAGCCGCGGCGTCCTGGACGCGGTGCTCGTCCGCCCGGGCCTGGCGGCGGAAGCCGGCGCCGACCGGACGGTCAACCTGGGGCCCGGCCGCGGCCGCCGGCCGCCGTCCGTCCCGCGCTGACGAACGGGTCCTTCGGGGCCGGCCCCGATGGGTGCCGGCCCCGTTTCGCGACCCCCGCAGGAGTGAATCCGGGCCTCGCGTACGCGTAGGCGGCGTGTGCGCGCACGCTGGCGGCGGCCGGGACCGAACGCTAGCGCGGGCGGCCGACCGGGTGCGGCCGGAGTCGCGCGGGCCGCCGGTGACGCCGACTCGGTCGGCCCGGTAGACCGCCGGTGCGGTGACGGGCCGGCTGGCGGGCGGTGCTCGAAGCCCCACGCTGCGCGCCCAGCAGCCTGTCCAGCCCGTGCCGCGCCGGGGGCCGATCTGGAAGCGGCCCCGGAAACCGAAGTCTCATCGGACGAGCGGTCAGGTCGAAGGGGAGGGGGTGCAGTCGACTGTCTCGGTCAGGTCCTGGCCTCGTGCGTCGGGGTGGGCGAGTCCGTCCAGGACCAGAGCGAGCAGGTGGGCGCGGCGGGCGGAGTGGGGCATCTTGCTGTGCAGCTGGCCCGGGTCGCCGGCGCGGGCAGGGTCGTCGGGGCGGCATCCGGGCGGCACGAAGCCTTCCTCAAGAGCCTCGGCGTCGACCAGTTCGTGGACTACACCCGCACCCCCGTGGAGGAGGCCGTGCGGGAGGTGGACGTGCTGGTCGACGGCGTCGGCGGCCCGGACGGGCACCGTCTTCTGCCCGTCCTGCGGCGCGGCGGCCGCATCGGCGCGGTCTTCCCCGGGGACTACGACCCCGAGCGGGCGGCCCGGGAGGGCGTCACCGCCGGCGTCTGGCAGGTGCGCCCCAGCGGCGAGCAGCTGGCCGAGCTGGCCCGCCTGGCGGACGCCGGCCGGCTACGCCCGGCCGTCGAAGCGGTCTTCCCGCTTCACGAGGCCGCGCGGGCGCACGTACGCGCGGAACTGGGCCACCTCCAGGGCAAGCTCGTCCTGCACGTTGGTCACTGAGGACTTCGGCAGGCAGGTGCGATCTCTCGGGCCCGACCGGTGCCGGGGTGGCGGCGGACCGCTGACGGAGGCCCTTGGGGCGCCTCGCCTCCGTGGACGTCGACCACAAGCACCACGACGGGGGCCACCATCCCCCTCTACGACGCCCGGGACGTCGCGCTACTCACCGTCCCGCCGGGCCGCCGCTCCCCCTCGCCGTGCCCCACCAGGTCCGTCCCGGGCACGGACCGGGTCGGGTGCGCGTCCGTGCCGGCCACCGGGGCGGGGAAGTCGGTTTTGCGGCGGCGCCATTGACGACCGCGGCCCGGCCCCCGCGGGCGACCCGGGCCACCTCCGCCGCTCCTTCCGCATTCCCAGCACCGACGCCACCGCGACCTCTCGGTCATGAAGCGGACACAAGACGCCGCATGGTCTCCCTCACTCCGAGGGAGACCATGCCTGACCAGCAGAAATCAACGGATCACGTTCGGTTCAACGAGCCGAAGCGGCACCCGAGGACGACGCCCGCCCGCTCGTCGCACGTGGGCCCCGCACTCTCATCTGACAACCCTCAGACGACGCGAGATCGGCGTCCTCGCGGGGCACGTGACCGCGTTACCTGACACGAAAGCGGCCACCAACGGGGAAAACATCCAACGGCAGCTGCGACGTCGTACCTGTGCACCGGCAACACCGGCTACGACGGCCCGCCCGGCCTCGGCGTCTCAACATCCCTGCGGACCGAGCCGGCCCGGTCGTGGGGGGCCGGGGGGGGCCCCTTTCCCTCCCCGCCTCCCTTGTGCGGTGTTGGGGAGAGGGTAACCCGGGGGGGGGGGGGTGGGGGGGAGGGTGTTGGGGGGGTTAGGGGGTGGG
>NZ_JBIAWQ010000015.1:10457-42268 GCF_042895815.1 Streptomyces sp. NPDC001373 | reverse complement strand
GTCAAACACCCCACGCCCAGTGGCTCAGGCGACCGTGTCCCCGCACACCCCCGCAACCCCCGCCCCCCCCGCCCACGGCTAAAACACACCCCCGCGCCCCCCCCCGCCCGGGGGGGGCCCCGGGGGGGCCCCCCACGACCGGAGCCGCCGTCACGTGACGGTGATCTCCTTCAGCTTCCCCTGGCTCTTCAGGTCTCCGACGATGGTGCTCGTGTAGTACTGGGTGCCGAGCCCGGGCTGGTTGAACCAGGGCCTGGCCGGACCGGCCTCGACCGTGAAGTCCGCGGTGACCTCGTAGAGGTGGTAGTTGAACGGAGGGTCGGAGGCGTTGTACTCGTCGAGGTTGCTCGGAGGGATCGCGCGCTTGGCGTACGGCGTGCCCTGCGGTGCGAGGAAGTGGCCCGAGTCACCCCTGCCGAAGAGGTCGACCAACTGCCCCTTCCGGAGTGTCAGCGACCGTTCCACGGGCCGGCCGTCGCGGAGCACGAACCCGTTGTGGTCCGGGAACCACCAGCCGCCGACCTGCGGGTCGTTCTGCGGATTCGTCTGCCAGTAGCACCCGAGGAACCAGTACCGCGAGGTGGGGCCCTCCGGGCGGTAGCCCTCCAGCATCCTCCCGATGGGGCCGGTCTGCGGAAGTACCTTGGGGCCGAGACGCCAGTCATCGCCGTGGTATGCCTCCAGTTGCGGGGACGGCGCCTTGTTCGTCGCAGTGTCCCTGTGCCGCGTCGGGCAGGTGACGCCGTTTTGGGTATCGGCCGCCGCAGCCTGGGCGGTGGCGGGCGAGATGCCCACCAGGAGGAGCGACAGAACGGCGCTCCCTGCGATTCTGCGCGGTACACGCATCCGATGTCTCCTTGCCTGTGGCCCCTCTGAGGACGTCGTTCAGTGCACCCCCTCAACCTCAGGGCTCCGCGGCAGCAACCACGGGTGGCCACTCGGATGGCGGCGCAAGTACGCACAGGCAGCCGACAGCACTCCGCATGCCGCAGCCCGCCCAAGCGGGACACGACCGGGGAGCGGACGTTACGCCGAGCACCTCCACCACGGGTGACGTTTCCGGTCGTGCGCACGATTCACCCCACGAGGCGGGGATGGAAGTTCTCGACGGTGGACCTCTCTCGTCGGCCACAGGTGCGACAGGAGTGTCCCGTGTTTCGCTTTCCTGCCATCGGAGAAGATCATGAAGTTCCACAGACGCGGGCGCGCGACCGGTGCGGTGCTCCTCATGGCCGTACTCGGCATGCTCACTGTGGCAGTACCGGCCGCTCCGGCCACGGCCCCCCACCCGGCTCCGGTACCGATGGAGCGCGGCACCCCGGAGGCCTTCGCGCTCCACTGGGGCAACGACCGGCAGACCCAGGCCCGCATGCTCAGAGGGGCCGTAAATCCGAACGGCGCCCGGGTCACGATGGGATCCATGCTGGACGCGGCCGACCGGAACGCCCAGACGCAGAACAACGCCGGGTGCCGCAACAGGGCCACCGGCAGCGGCGGTGCCCTACAGGGCATCCCCTTCGCCGCGCTCTACTGCCTGAACCCGCAGGACACCATCACCGGCGACTGGACCCCGCAAGGCATCAGCGGCACCGAGGACGCCCGGACAGGGGGCACGGTGGACGGGCACAAGGCCATCGTCTTCTCCTGGCACGCGGGTTCTCCGGGAGACGCGACGCCGCCGCCGGGCACCCGGCTGAGCTTTCTCGACACCGTCACCCACAGGTACATCCACACTCTGCTCGTCGAGCCGAACCAGGCCGGGAACAATTACGGCGAGGTGTCCGTCCACGCGGGCGGTATCGTCTGGTACCAGAACCACATCTTCGTCGCGGACAACCAGCGCGGGATCCACGTCTACGACACGACGAACCTGTTGCAGCTGGCGCGCAACCCGAAGGGAAGCACCGGCCCGACGTGCCCGACGGGACGTCAGCCGGGGCCCAACGGCAAGTACTGCGGGCGCGGGTACGACTACCTGCTGCCTGAGATCGGCCGCTGGAACAACCCGAACTCCTCCACCACCCGCTACGACTCGATGTCGCTGGAGCGCAACCCCGACGACCCCAACTTCGCCCCGGTGTTCATCACCAGCGAGTACCGGACCTCGCGCGTCGGCCAGGTGGTCCGCTGGAGCAACGCCGACATGACCAGCTTCCGCAACACCATTCACCCGTTCAGGGCGTGGATGCAGCCCGTCCGCTACGTCCAGGGCGCTTTCTCGCGCAGTTGCTACTACTTCAACACGGGTGGCGGAGGAAGCGGCAACCGCGATCTGGTCATCGCCAATGCCACCGGCAACAGAACACCCACGTCGCAGGTCGGCGGCCGGGGGCTGCAGGACCTCTACTGGCTCCACTCGGTCGATCAGCTGTGGACCCTCACCGAACACGCGGGCGAGGGCAAGAGGGTTCTCTACGGCGTGAGCAGGCCGGCCTGCCCCTAGGTGTATTGCCCAGTGAGGTGGGGGGCGCGGCTGGCTGGTGGTTTGCCTGCGAGCGCGGTGTGTCCGCGGAGGTGGTTGTAGGGGTGCAGCCACTTCGGGAACGCGTCGCGTCGTTGCTGTTCTGACTGATAGGGGCGGGCGTAGGCCCACTCGTCCAGCAGGGTGAGGTTCAGCCGCTCGACGGCGATCGCGTAGAGGTGTTCGACGCGGGCACGCATGCCGCCAGGTCACCTCCGACCTCGTGCCTCTGCGGGTGGTCCGCAATGGGCGCTGCTCCTCGTCGCCATCGATCTCACGGACCTGTGCGGGTTCTGCCACCCGCGCAGCCGGGCAATACCGCGCCGTCCGGACCAGCGTCCGAACGGCGTGTCATGCCACCTCAGGACGCGACGGCGAACGCCGTGGTCGCTTGCGCGAGCTCGCTGAGGAACGGGCCACGGTCGAAGCCCTCGCTTTCGACCGTGCCCGGCGGCGGCGTATTCATGAAGCTGAAGTGACCAGCCCCCGGCACGACGCGAACGTCGACCTGGGCGGGTGCGCTCTTCAAGCGGATGGCCTGCTCGACGGGCGTGACGGTGTCCATCTCCCCCGCATAGACGAGCATCGGCGCTGTCACCGTGTCCAGGGCACCCGGAGCGGCAAACCAGCCGGCCGCGGGCGCGTACAAGACCAGACGGCCGACGCGTGGCTCTCGTGGAACATCCAACGGTTTGCCGTCCCGCCCCCAGGGCGTTGCACCGGCGAGGCACAGGCCGGCCCATCCACCGATCGAGTGGCCAACCACCACGACAGCCGCGTCCGGAGACGCCCATCGGTGAAGCGCCTCGACCAGCCCGACCGGGCGGGCCAGCAGCTCAGCCGTTGTCGCCTCTCGCGCGACGAAAGGCTCGAAGCAAGGCGCAATGACCTGGCAGTCCTGACCTGCCAGGTGCTCCAGAAGGGGTCGGTAACGCTCCGGATCGCCGCCTGCTCCAGCAGCGAAGAGCACGACACGCTCATCGTTCATGGGACCAAGCGTCAGTGCTCGCATCTCACTCCTTCACCTTCACCACAGCGCCGCTCCCCGACAACGGCCCGCAGGTCACTCCATGCTCTGTTTTGGCCTCAGGTTAGCGCGCAGCAGATTGCGGCACGGAACGGCGCGTCATGTCCGGCACGACCCCGAACGGCCCTGTCTCACTTTCGGCCCTGTCTCGCTTTCGGTGGTGACGAAGAGTGAGCCTTTTCCAACCTCATGTTGAGGCGTGGTGAAGGACGAGTACGGCCTTGACGATGTCGGTGATCCGGTTGGTGCTGCAGCGGAGCTTCCGCAGGAGGCGCCAGCCCTTCAGGGCGGCCATGGCCTGCTCGCCGACGCACCGGATCTTGGCGTGGCTGCTGTTGTGACGTCGCTTCCATCGCTCCAGCCGGCGGCCCCGGAAGGGGACTCGGATGTGCCGACGGGCGCCTTGGTAGGCCTTGTCCGCCCAGCATTTCAGTCCCGCGGCGGCGAGCGCGTCGACGATCCCGTGGCTTCGGGCAGCCGTCAGGTCATGGGTGGAGCCTGGCAGAGCGGCCGAGGCCCAGAGCAATCGGCCGAACGGATCGGTGAGGACCTGCACATTCATGCCGTGCCGTTTGTGCTTCCCCGAGTGGTACGGCGTGTCGCCGGCGATCCGGTCGATCGGCAGCAGGGTGCCGTCCAGGATCACGAACGCCTTCGTCCGGGCCGTCTCCATCGCCTCGTCCAGGGACGGTGCCAGGACGCACAGGACTTCGATCGCCTCACGTATGTACCGGTAGACGGTCGCGATACCGATCCCGAACCCCGCGGCGAGCTGGGCATAGGTGTCACCGCACCGCAGATGGGCCAGGGCGAGCAGGGCCTGGCGGCCGGCGGGCAGTCGCCGCCACCGTGTACCGAGCTCCCGCCGCCTCGCGGTGAGCTGTCGTGTCAGATGCCGCAGGGTGCTACTGGACAGATCGATCGAGGACGGGTAGCCAAGCACGCGAAGCTCCTGGCAGGCACGGGTGATCTTGGTCGAGAACCCGTCTACCAGGAGCTTCGTCGTTGCGTACAGCCCTTGACCCCCAACAGCCCGGCATCGCGGTCAGGTTGGAAAAGGCTCAATGGATTCTGATGTCCCAGGGAGGGGATGTCAGGTGGGACGTAGTCGCCGTATCCGGGGGAGTTCAGGAGGACGCTGTCACGCCGCACCGCGCCACGGCAGCTACCTGCCCTTTCTCGGCCTGGCCGCAGCCCTCTGCTGCACAAACGCTTCCTCAAAATCACGGTGTGGGACACGCTGGTGCGTACGGGTGATCAGCGACCACGGCTCGGGATGCGCGGGGCGTGGCGCCGATAACGTGCAGTCATGGAATACACTCCGATGCCCCAGCCGCTGCGTCGCGCGGTGAACCAGCTGGTGTCCGTAGCGGTCGAGCGCTGCCAAGAAGTCATGAAATATGCCGCTCCGGACGTCGCGCACGACTGGAAGCGGATGACGCTGTACCGGGCGACGGACGCGGCGGACACCATGGTCAGCGTGTCCATGCTGATTGCCGCGTACTGCGAGCACACCGGCATGGCTCCGGAGACCCTGCGGGGCTACCTCCAGGTCGGACAGCAGCACAGCCGAGCCGACGGGCCGCAGGAGGAAGACCGGGCGCACCTGGCGTATCTGTTGGGGCAGGCGGCGCCCGCCGGCAGCGACGAGCCGGGGGTGCTGTGGATGCTGCCCGACCGCGGGCGCGTCAGGCGGATGCCTTTGTTCGCGGGGCGCGGCTCTGGCTCAGGTTCTGTGGTCGGTAACTGTGAGCGGTGATCAGGTGTCGTCCCGTCAGTGATCGAGAGCGGCCGCTGAAGCCGCCGAGCTGCGTCATACGCCGTGTTCCGTAACGGCTTTCAGGCTTTACACAGGAGGATTTCGGCCTCGTACGCCTCCGCCCCACCAGAACATGTCCGGATGGCTGGGTTGGTCACTCGGATCACTGCGGGTGGCTCTGTCCCTCGCATCTGCCTCACGGAGAGCCTGACGCATCTGCCGACCGTGGAGGCCTGGCACGCATCCAGGCGAAGTTGCGCGAGACGACCGACCAACAATCCTCGGCTCGGCCCGGGAGTGCGACCGGACGAAGACCCAGGGCATCAGTCGAAGCCTCTACGCAGTGACAGCAACGTTCCGACGTCGTACAGGTCTTCCCGAATACCGCCGCCGTCAGCCGCCTCGCCACCGCCGCCCTCAGAACTGCACGACGAATGGGTCACTTTTCCCCGCGGCTGCCTCTCCATCGAAAGCACGGATACCCTCCATTTCGACACCGCGACCCGGCCGCCCGACACCACCGAAAGATCTTCTACACCACTGCAAGGGCCATTACCGAGTGTTCGCGAACGCCCGCCGTCCAGGCGCTTTGCCTGGTGTGCGCTTGCCGTGCTCATGTGCGGATGTAATTGGTGATGTTGCCGGTGGTGAAATTGATCAGGCCGCCGCAGGCGAGCAGGCAGAAGCCGGGGGTGGTGCTGGGCGGAATGGGGGCGGCCGTGGCTTGGACCGTCGTTGCACCGCTGGAGGCATCGCACGTCTCGTTGCCGTTGTAGGCGGCAGTGATCGTGTGTGTGCCGGCAGTGAAGGTGGTGCTGAAGTCGGCCTGGCCGCTGGGGGTCACGGGCACCGTGGCCAGCAGGTTGCCGCCGTCGAAGAACGTCACGCCCAGACCGCCGCCGGGATCGGATTCACAGCCGACCGATGCGTGCAGTTGCACCGGCGAGCCCGCGGTGGCGGTCTGCGGAGTGGCCGTCACGGTGGTGCTCGACGACGCCGCCGCCGCGGACGATGCCAGCCCCAGTACGGCCGCCAGCGCAGTGGTGACGACCAGGCTTCCTCTGCCTCGCGTGATTCTCACCGGTTCAGTTCCCTACCTCGGTGGACGTGGCCCGCAGGGTGGTGCGTACGGGGGTGATCTTCACGCTAAGGCGACTCACCTCCTCATGCGAGAGACCGCGCGCAGAGGGAACCCGGTTGGACCAGCGGACCAAGCCCGCTGGAACGAGGCCGGCCGCTGCTCAGATGGCGGGGGCGGCGACGCGGGTGTAGATCAGGCTGGCGCTGGAGCCGCCGGCGGTGCTGACGCTCACTGACACCGGACCGGCGGGTCCGGCAGGTGCCGTGGCCGTGATCTGTGTGTCGGAGCTGACCGTGAAGGCTGAAACCGTGGCGCCGAAGGTGACTTTTGTCGCGGTGGCCAGATTCGTGCCGGTGAGGGTGACGACCGTGCCGGCGGAAGTCGGTCCACTGACGGGCGCGAGGCCGGTGAGTGTGGGAGCGGGGAAGTAGACGAAGGGCACAGGGTTGCTCGTTCCGCCCGGCGTGACCACCGTGATCTGGGTACTTCCCGTACCCGGTGGTGCGGTGGCCGTGATCTGTGTCGATGACACGATGGTGAAGGAGGTGGCGTTCGTGGCGCCGAAGCGGACCACGCTCGCATTGAGCAGACTGGACCCGGTCAGCGTCACCACCGTTCCGCCGGACGCCGGGCCCTGGGCCGGGGCGGAGTCGGTCAGTACGGGAGGCGCGGCGTAGAAGAAGTAGGCGGCGGCGGAAACGGCACTGGTGCCCCCGGGCGTGGTCACGGTGACCGCGGCGCCGCCGGGGTTTCCGGTCGGCGTCACAGCGGTGATCTGGGTGGCCGAGTTGACGGAGAACGACGCCGCCGGCACATCGGCGAAGCGCACCGCGGTGGCGCCGGTGAACCCGGTCCCGGTGATGGTGACGCTGGTGCCGCCCAATGTCGGACCGTTGCTGGGCGCCACCGCCGTGACCACCGGGACCGCGGCTGCGACGTAGGTGAAGGTCACCGCCTTGCTGGTGCCGGCCGGGCTGACGACCGTCACCGCCACCGCGCCCGCGCTACCGACGGGGCTGACGACGGTGATCTGGGTGTCCGAGTTGACGGTGAATGAGGCAGGCGTACTGCCGAATCGCACGGAGGTGGCCCCCGTCAGACCGGTGCCGGTGAGGGTGACGATGGTGCCTCCGGTGGTGGGGCCTAGGGAAGGACTGATGGCACTGAGTGTGGGTGGCATGAGGTGCTCCTGCGAGGGCCTGGGTTGGGGCCCGGAGTCGGGCACGACGGCGCCGCCGCCCGATGGTGAACCAGGCGGCGGCGGGACGGGGGTGCTCAGATACCGGGGCCTGCGACATAGGTGAAGGCGCCAACGGCCGTGGCCGAGTCGGCCGGGTTGGTGACGACCACGTCCACCGCGCCGGCGGCACCGGGCGGAGTCACCACCGACAGCGTGGTGGCGTTCACCACGGCGAACGGTGCCACGGTGCCGCCGAAGGTGACCGACTCGGTGGTGTCGAGGTTGGTACCGGTGATCGTCACACCGGTACCCCCAGACGTGGGCCCGGAGGACGGGGCGACCGCGGTCACGGTGGGAGCGTCGACGTAGGTGTAGGACAGACCGTTGTTGGTACCTCCCGCGGTGGTGACGCTCACTCCGACGGGGCCCGCCGCCGCACCCGCCGGCACCGTGACAGTGAGCTGGGTGTCTGACACGGACGTCGGGGTGGCGGGCACCCCGCCGAAGGACACAGAGTTCGCGGTCGACAGCCCCACACCGTTGATGGTGATCGTGTTGCCGCCGAGCAGCGGGCCTGACGTCGCCCCCAGCGAGGACTTGAACGGGGCGCCGACGTAGAAGAAGGGAACCGGGTTGCTGGTGCCGCCCGGAGTCGTCACGGTGACGCCGACCGTGCCCGTACCTGAGGGGGACACCGCGGTGACCTGGGTCGGAGAGACGTTGGTGACGCTGGTGGCCGACTTGCTGCCGAACTTCACCGCGGTGGTGCCGGAGAGGTTCGTACCGGTGATGGTCACCAGCGTGCCACCGCCGGTCGACCCCTGATTCGGAGAGATGGACATGGAGAGACTCCTCGCTGTCAGAACAGGGACAGAGGACACAGCCGACCGGCGGGACACCCAGGCGCCAAAGGCACGCTTGGCAGGACGACACCGAAGTGCACAGTGAGTTCCTGCGTTCACGGAAGCCGCTTGAGGGGAGGGGGGACGAGCGGCTCGAACAGGCTGCGGGGTTCGCGGCTCCTGCACACGCCCAGAGAAGAACCGGCAGGCGCCGCCATTACCGCAATCCCCCGGATTGGTATGGGCGGCCCACCGGTTTGCTGATTCAAGTGACCCATACGGGTGCATTAGTGACAAGACTGCGACTCCACTTGTCACCTGAATGGCGGAGCGCGCACCCGGAAGAGGGCCGAGCGTCTGCGACGGTTGAACACGACTCTCTGACGGCGTATCAAAAAGTGACCATCACGTCCGCGTCGACACCTGCGACCACAGCGGCCGGAATCCCCTTCGGACGGCGGGGAGAGGTCCTCGGCGACGACAGTACGTCACCTGTCCACGACGTTCCGGGGCAGCTGCCAGGGTCCGCAGACCCTTGGCTCTCATGTGATCGCCCAGCCGGCGCGGCGGCGAGATCGTGGTCGCGGCCCGATGGAAGCGGCATGTCATCAACGCTTCGAGCTCGCCCAGTCCGTCGCACAGAGCGGGTGAGGGGGTCTTACAACCGACCAGTCGGTGCCACGTAAAGGGCACCGACTGGTGATCCAACCCCCCTCGAGGGGGCCCATCGCGACTCCGGTACGCCTGCGGCTCCCTAACCAGCAGAGAGCCGCAGGCCATAACAGGGCCACGCCCCCCGAGAGGGATGGGCTGCCCACCGGTTGGATACTCCAATTGACGCAGGACTTCGGCATGTGCCGCAAGCATCTGCAGGCATCGTCACCCCGATGGGGGGCGCGCCACGGGAGCGCATTGGGAGCACCGGCGACAGGACGATGCCTTCCGGGTCGGGCCGTGTCAGGTCAGGCGTCGGAACGGGTGGGGTTCGACTCTGGTGCCAAGCCCATGAGGGCGGCCAGGGCCGTGGCGAGGGACGCCACGGTGGGGTGCTGCCAGATGAAGTTCCCGGCGAGACGGACGGGGAGTTCAGTTTCGAGGCGGACGCGTAGTTCAGTGGCCAGCAGCGAGTCGAAGCCGAGGGCTTTGAGAGGGGTCTGCGGATCCAGCGTAGTGCTGCCGGTGCGAAGGATGGCGCGGATGTGGTCGCCCAGGTAGGTCTCCAGGGCGCTCTGGCGCGCGATGCCGGCAGGCAGGGTTTGGAGACGGGCGTGGATGCCGGAGCCGCCGACCTCGGGCTCGTCCGGAGCCGGGAGGTCGTCCGGCGCAATGAGGGTGAAGAGGCTGGAGGCCGAGCCCGTACGGGGGATCCAGGTCTGCGGCGGACCGGGAATCACGGCCGTCTGGACCCGTTGATGAGCCAGCAGGGTGTGCAGGGCCTCGATCCCCTCACGGGTGGGAATGGTCTCGTAGCCGCGATCGGCGAAATCGGTGGCCTGCCCCGTCTCGCCCCAGGGACCCCAGTTGACGGCCAGTGTGGGCAGCCCGCTACGGGTACGCCAGGTGGCAAAGGAGTCGAGCCAGGCGTTGGCGGCGGCATACGTTCCCTGTCCGGCGTTGCCCAGCAGGGAACTCATCGAGGAGTACAGGACGAAGAAGTCCAGGTCGTGTCCAGTCGTGGCCCGGTGGAGGTTCCAGGCACCGGTGACCTTGGGGGCCCACACCCGCTTGATCTGGTAGTCGCGGATGGTGCCCAGGGCGGCGTCGCTGAGGACCATGGCGCAGTGCACGACCCCGCGCAACGGCACACCACCTTTGGTGGCGGCCTGGACGAGCCGTTCGGCGGTGCCGGGCAGGGAGATGTCGCCGAGGACGATCGTGGTCTGCCCGGGCAGGTCTTTGACAGCATGGGCGGTCTCGAGGGACGGGGACCGGCGGCCGTTGAGGATGACACGGCCCGCTCCCTGCTCCGCGAGCCAGCGCGCCGTGGCGAGCCCGAGACCGCCCAGGCCGCCGGTGACGATGTAGGCGCCGTCCGGGCGTACGACGGGAGGCCCCTCCGGCAGGAGGGCGGTGGTCTCTCCGCTGTCGGGGACGGTGAGCACCATTTTGCCGATGTGCCGGGCTCCGGCCATCAAGTGGAACGCGTCAGCGGCTCGATCGAGCGGATAGGCGGTGCACAGCAACGGCTTGAGGCGTCCTGCGCCGATGTGGTCCATGACCTCGCGCAGCAGCGTGCCGAACAACTTGGGTTTGCGCTGCTGGAGCTCGATGAGGTCGACGGTGGAGAAGGTGATGTTGTGGCGCAGCGGGGCGAGTTTGAGGGCGGCGTCGGCCAGGATGTCGCGTACGCCGAGTTCGACGAAGCGGCCGAACGGGCGCAGCGCTTCGAGCCCGGCGCGGACGGCGGGGCCGGCGAGGGAGTTGAGGACGACGTCGACGCCCTCGCCGCCGGTCGCCTGGCGGGCCTGTTCGGCGAAGTCCAGGGTGCGGGAGTCCATGACGCAGTGGATGCCGGCGGCACGCAGGTAGCGTCGCTTCTCCTCGGTGCCGGCGGTGGCCAGGACCTCCGCGCCCAGCAGGCGGGCGACGGCGATGGCGGCCAGGCCGGTGCCGCCGCTGGCCGAGTGGACGAGGACGCGTTCACCGGGGGCCAGCCGTGCGACGCGATGGAGGGCGTACCAGGCGGTGAGGAAGGCCGTGGGTAGTCCTGCCGCCGTCTCGGCGGTGAGGGCGGGCGGGACGGGGACGACGGCGGTGGCGGGAACGGTGACGAAGGAACCGAAGGCGCCGCCTTCGAGCTGGGCGGCAACCACGGTGTCCCCGTTGCGGACGTGGTCCACGCCCGGTCCCACGGCGGTGACCTCGCCCGCGCACTCGAAGCCGATGCGGTACGGGGTGAAGGGCTCTGAACCGAGCATGCCGAGGGTGGTCAGGACGTCGCGGAAGTTGAGCCCCGCGGCCTTGACCCGCACCTCTACCTCTCCCTGGCCGGGGTGACGACGGCCGGTTACCGCCAGTTCGAGGCTTTCGAGATCGCCGAGGCGTCCGGCGCGCAGGCGGAACCCGTCCTCGCCGTACCGGACGACCCGGGTGGTGGAGGCGGTGCGTTCGGCCGGAGTGAGGGGGGCGCGGTCGATGCGTGCCACGTATCGGCTCTCATCCCGCAGTGCGACCTCGTCCTCAGGTGCGTCGGCGAGGAGCTCGGCGGCCAGCGCGCGCAGCCCGTGTGCTCCGGGATCGACGTCGACGAGGGTGGGACGCAGGCGCGGGTGCTCGATCGCGAGGACACGTGCCACGCCGCGCACGGTGCTGTGGGCGGGGTGGCCGGCTTCGTCTGCCGTGACCGCGCGGGCGTGCCGGGTGACGGTGTACAGGCGCCATGCTCCGTCGTGGTCTTCAGCGGCCTGGGCGAAGGCGAGCAGTCGCCTGGCGCGCTGCTCCGCGCCGTGGGTGGGATCGCTGTCGTGGGCGGGCGGCGTGCCGCACAGCATGACGACACCGCGCCAGGTTCCCGCTCCAGCGGCCAGGTGGTTGCGGAAGAGGTCGGCCAGCGCGGCGAGCCCCTCCGAGCTCAGTGGAGTTTCTCGCACTTCCACCTGGGCACCGGCGTCCCGCAGGAGTGCCGCCAGGCGTCCGGCTTCGCCGTCTCCCTCGTCCACGACGAGCCACCTGCCGGGCGGTGCCTGCCTGGCGCGGGAACGCGGCGCATGATGCCACCCGAGTTCCAGGAACCACTGGTCCACGGAAGTGCCGCCGTCGGGTGCACGGCGGGCGAAGCGCGCGCCGTCGAGGGCCAGGACCATCCGGCCGTCGGCGTCCATGACACGAACGTGTCCGGCGAGGGTGGTCGCGGTGTTCTCGGTGACCCAGGCGTGCGCGTGGACGGCCCGTGAGGGGTCGCCCAGGATGCGCAGGGCGCCGACCTGGACCGGCAGGATGGGCGCGGGTGCGCTGTCGTGACCGGCTCCGGCGACCAGCAGTTGCAGACACAGGTCGAGCAGGACGGGGTGGGGGCTCAGCGTGTGCTCGGGAGTGCGGGCGGCGGCCGGAAGCTGGATGCGGGCCCAGAAGCTGTCCCGGCGGCTGTTCGTGTGCAGGCTGGTGATGCCGGTGAAGGCCGGGCCGTGTTCGAGGCCGCAGGCGCGCAACCCGGCGTAGAGGGCGGCCGGATCGAGCGGGACGGAGTGCCTGCGGGCGAGGTCCGGGACGGAGGCGGCACGAGCGGACTGGGGTGTGAGCCCACAGCGGGTGACCGCCGAGGCGTGCAGCTGCCAGGACCCGTCGGGCTGGCGGGAGTGGATCTCACCGGTGGCCTGCTGGGAGGCGGCGAGGGTGAGCGTGGTGCTGATTTCGGTGTCGTCGGTCAGGCGCAGCAGGTCGTGGAAGGCGATGTCTGTGATCTCGATGTCCGTGGCGGCGGCACCGCCCAGTGCGGTTCGGGCCGTGGTGTGCAAGAGGGCGCAGAAGGCCGCTCCGGGCAGGACGGCGGTGCCGTGGACGCGGTGGTCGTCGAGCCAGGGAAGATGGCGAGTCGGGGCGGTGGCGGTCCAGGTGTGGCGGATCGGTTCGCCAGGGACCTCGGTGTGCCGGCCGGGCAGGGCCCCGGCGTCGGCTGGCTGCCCCTCGCCCGAGGTCCAGTGGCGGGTGCGGTCGAAGGTGATGGTGGGCGCGTCCGTCAGAAGGCCGCCGCCGTACAGGGGGATCCAGTCGACGGTGCCGCCGCCGCAGTGGACCGCGGCGAGCTGGGTCCGCAGGGAGACGGTTTCGTCCAGCCCTCGGCGCAGTGAGGGCAGGACCAGTGCGTCCGAGGTCAGTTCGCCCAGGCTGTCGGTAAGGGACTGGGTGATCACGGGATGGGGCGAGATCTCGATGTAGATCTGGTGGCGGTCTTGGGCGGCGGCAGCCACGGCGGAACGGAAGCGGACGGGCTGGCGCAGGTTGTCGCACCAGTAGGCGGCGTCCAGGAGAGGGCTGCTTCGCGGGTCCTCGGTCACGGTGGAGTAGAAGGGGATGCGGGGCGCGCGGGGGCGCAGATCGATGAGGTCCTGGTGCAGATCGGGCAGGAGAGGGTCGACGTGGTGGCTGTGGGAAGCGACGTCGACCGCGATCGGCGAGGCGAGGATCCCGCGTTCCCCCCACCGGGTGATCAGGCGGGCGATCTGGTCGGCGTCACCGGAGACGACGGTGGTGCCGGGCGAGGCCAGGACCGCCACTGAGACGGCGCCGGTCCCGGTGTCGGCAAGGTCGGCCTCCACGGTGGCCTGGTCCAGGGCGACGCTGGCCATGGCGCCCGTCCCGGCGATTCGCTGCAGCAGTGCCGAGCGCCGGCAGATGACGCGGACCCCGTCGCTGAGGGTGAGCGCTCCGGCCACGACAGCTGCCGCGACCTCTCCCATGGAGTGCCCGATGACGGCGGCGGGCCGGACGCCGTGCGACTGCCAGGCCGCGGCCAGGGCGATCTGCAGGGCAAAGAGGACCGGCTGGACTGTCGGGCATCCGGTGAGGGGTTCGTCCGAGCGGATCAGCTCCAGGACGGAGAACCCCGCCTCCTGCTGGATGAGGGCGTCGACATCGGTCAGAGCCTTCGCGAAGGGCTCGTGATGCGCGAAGAGTTGGCGGCCCATACCGGTCCACTGGGAACCCTGGCCGGAGAACACCCACACCGGCTGGCGAGGAGCGGTGACATCGGCCGTGCCCGAGACGAGGGCCGGATGGGGCAGGCCCGCGACGAACCCCCGAAGGGCCTCCAGGGTTTCGGCGCGGGAACGGGCTACGACCGCCAGGCGCCCGCGTCCGGGGCTGCGGCGCAGGGCCAGGGTGTGGGCCACGTCCCTCAGCGGGACGCGCGCGCCGTCCCCCTCGAGCCAGTCCGCCAGGCGGCTGGCCGCGGCCGGCAGAGCCCGGTGGGATCCGGCGGCGACCAGGATTACCTCGGGCGGTGCGCTCTCCGGCCGGCGTGGGGCGGGCAGGCCGGCGCGGCGGCTGGGCCGCGGGGGCTGCTGCAGGATCACGTGGGCGTTGGTGCCCGAGAAACCGAACGAGGAGACCGCAGCGAGCCTGACCGGCTGCCGCCCTGGCCACTGGGTCGGTTCGACGGGGATGAAGAAGCGGGTGGCGTCCGCGGCGATGGCGGGGTGCCAGCTGGTGAAGTGCAGGTTGGGTGGAATGACCCCCTGCTGGAGGCAGAGAACGGTCTTGATCAGTCCGGTGATGCCGGCGGCGGGCTCCAAGTGGCCGAGGTTCGTCTTGACCGAGCCGAGGGCACACGGGGAGAGGCCGTTGCCGTACACGGCTGCCAGGCTGGTGAACTCGGCCGGGTCGCCTACAGGGGTGCCCGTGCCGTGGGCTTCGATCAGGGAGATCTGCGCCGGGTCGACGCCGGCATGGGTGAGCGCCGTGCGGTACAGGGCCTGCTGCGCAGTGGATGACGGGGCGGCGAGGCCGTCGGAGCGGCCGTCCTGGTTCACGGCGGACCCGCGGACGAGGGCGAGGATGCGGTCGCCGTCCCTGCGGGCGTCGGTCAGGCGTTTGAGGACGACGGCACCACAGCCCTCCCCGCGGACGAATCCGTCCGCGGCGGCGTCGAAGGTGTGGCAGCGTCCGGTTGGGGACAGCATGCCCATCCTGCTGAAGGACCGGCTGGTGCGCGGGGTAAGCATGAGGTTGACGCCGGCTGCCAGCGCGAGATCGCACTCCTCGCGGAGCAGTGCCTGGCAGGCAAGGTGGAAGGCGACCAGGGAGGACGAGCAGGCGGTGTCGAGGGCGATGCTGGGGCCGTGCAGGCCGAGGAGGTAGGAGATGCGGCCTGCGGCCACGCAGTGACCGTTCGTCAGGATGGAGCCTTCCAGTTCCTGTGGCAGACCGACGAGCTGGTCCATGTAGTCGTTGTAACTCAGACCGGTGTAGACGCCCGTGCGGGAGCCGGCGAGGCCGTCGGGAGGCAGGCCGGCGTGCTCCAGGGCCTCCCAGACGACCTCCAGCAGGAGCCTGTGCTGTGGGTCGAGGACGTCGGCTTCCCTGCCGGAGACGCCGAAGAAGTCCGCGTCGAACCGGGAAACGTCGGTCAGGTACCCGCCCGGCAGGTGAGCGGCCTGCGCGTCGGCCGATGTCCCGGCTGCGGGTGCCGACGCGTCACGGCCGGGCGGAGGCGCGCCCACCGCCTCACGGCCCTCCATCAGCAGATTCCACAGGGCGGCCGGTGAGTCGATGTCTCCGGGAAGCCGGCAGCCCATGCCGATGACGGCGATGGGCCCGTTCGCGGGGCGAGAGGGGTATTTGTCCAGAGCCACCACGGGAGTCTCCTTGTCGTCCATGGGGAAAGCGGATGCGTGTGGTTCGCGGAGCCTGGGGAGTTCGAGGAGAGGGAGGAGGCGTGCCGCATGGCCGGCGCGACGATCGGGGCTGGGCGCCGGCCACGGCGTGTGCCCTCAGGAGGCAGGTGGCCTTCCGGAGCGGGTCTGCGGGAAACCGCGGGGAACCGGCAGGACCTCGTGCTCGCGCGCGGCGCCGTCGGCTTCGGGTCGGCGACGGCCAGAGAACAGCTCGGTCGAGCGGTCAGAGGAGGGACTCAGACGTCGGGGCTCCCCAACAGGATGGCGCTCTTCAGCCCGCCGACCTGGTAGTTGAAGGTCAAGGCGTAGTCGAAGTCGAGCGGCCGCGTGGCCGTCCCAGGAACCGGGTCGAAGGTGAGGTTGTCCGCAGGCTCCTCGCAGTTGGCCGTGGGACACACCTGTCCGTAGTTCATCATCAGCAGGGTCAGGGCCACTCCGAGGCAGCCGGCGGGTGCGCCGTTGTGACCGAAGCAGCCTTCCTGGGAGGACATGAGCAGATCGCGCGATGCGGGGCCGTACAGCTCCCTGACCGCGTTGGCCTCGAACGTCGTGACCACCGCGTTGCCGTCGCTGCCACCATGGACGTAGGGCACCTGGTCGATTTCCCAGGTGTCGCCGAGGCACCGCCGCACCGCCGACACCAGCGCCTGTCCGGTGTCGTCGCAAGCCAGCGGATTGGCGAGCCCGTCGCGGGTGGTGACCTGCGAGAGGACCTGGCCGTAGACGCGGCCGCCCCGTGCGAAGGCGTGTTGGCGGCTCTCCATGACGATGGTCGCAGACCCTTCGCCGTGGTTGATGCAGTCGGCACGCCGGTCGTACGGACGCATCAAGGACTCGAATGACGGCAGGAGGGCGGGCATGTCCTGGGACCGCATTGCGTCGTACGTCTGCTGGGCTCCGCTCAGCAGACGCTGGATGTTGTTGATGAGGGGGACGCTGAAGACGTCCACCCCGGTCACCACGGCGATGTCGGCCTCACCGGCGGCAATCATGCGCTGGGCGTTGCCAATCTGGAGGGCGGAGGACGCACAGCCGCACGAAACAGTGAAGTTGGCGCCTTTGGACCGTGTGAGCGCGCCCTGGACCAGGGCCACGTCCGAGGGGGTGACGGACTGCTCCGCTGCGACGAACATCTCCATCGCCTCGGCAACGGGGAGAGTCGCGGGGTCGGCCCTGAGGACGGCGAGGTAGCTGTCGATGTTGGCGTCCACACCCCCGCGGCCGACGAGGACGGCGGCCTCCTGGAGATCGCGGTACACATCGAGGCCCGCATCCACGCATGCCTGTGCGAGCGATACCAGCCCGAAGCGGTGGGCATCCGTGTAATGGCGGGAGAAGAAGTCAGGAATGCCGAAAACTCGTTCCTCGAACGATTCGTTCGACAGGTTCACACTGCCGTAGTACACGCCCTTTTTAACGAGGCATGACATGCCATTGCTGGCCACCTGCCAAAGGTCGTCGGCAGTGAAGACCGGGGAATCGATGCCCGGAAGGCACAGTCCGATTCCGGTGACTACGGCGTCTCGCCCTCGTCGCCCGGCCCGCCTGGTCACGAGTCACCCGCAGGCGACAATGGATTCTTCATCGAGATTCCCCTTCAGGATCAGCCAAGGGCGGCTATGATGGGTCACCGTGCCGCAGCGCGGCCCGTTGATCTGCCGGACCGGCGCACCGGCCTATTCGGCCACGTAGGTACGGCAGGACCAGCGGTATACCGGCCTCTGCTCACCTTCGACGAGTTGGAAGCCCGAGAACTCGAAATGCTCGTAGGCATTCCCGCACAGGATCTTGACCTTCGGCTCGCCTTCCAGGGACTCAACACTCCAGGTGTTGGGAGCCCAGTCCGGCCCTCCGGTGAGCATCACGCTTATGATTTCCGGCATATTCGGCTCCTGTGTCGAGGTGGCGGTCCGGAGCACAATGCACTGCCGCCCCGACCTCTGCTGTTGTCGGGTCTCAGTTTCACGGGGCGTTCCGCATCTTCCGCCGGCTCGGGGACTTCGGCTCCTTCGTCGGGTCGGAAGAAGTCATAGCGGGTATCAGGCACCGGGAGGCCAGGAGACAGGTCCGGCACAGGGACCGCAGAAGCCGGGAAACCAGCAGCATAGTGACCTCGTCATGTGTGGAAAGAAGCCATGACTCGATACGGAGGCCGAATGTCCTGACACTGCGCCTGCGGACCGCGCCCCGTGGAGGGTGAAGGGCGGCGCCGGTGTCACCACCGGTCGCCCGCCGGGCCGGGACACATGGCCCCGGCGCCTCTACTGGCACGAGCGGCCTCTCGCCGCGTCGCCCGGGCTGGCCTTCCGCCGCCCCGGCCGCCACCCGCCGCCGGCTACGCGGAGAAGACGGGTGACAGCCTGGCGCCACCCATAGGGGAGGCGCGGTGGTCCGGCGACGGCAAGGTGCGGCCGTCGCCGGGGTGGAAGGGCAGGCAACCCCGTTCAGGGGTGCCTTCCTGCGAACCGTCAGGTCGCGACGGCCAGCGCCTGGGTGAGCGCCGACGCGGTCGCCTGCTCGGCGCCCAGGGCCGAGCCCGAAGCGCCCAGCAGGTTGTACACGAGCGCGACCGCGTTGCTCGCGGAGGCGGTGAGGACGTTGGCCCCCACCACCGCCGGCTGCCCTGCGCAGTCGCCGATCGCCGCGACGAGCGAGGTGGCGGTGGACAGGTTGGCGGTGCGGGCGGCTGAAGTGTTGTTGACCTGGTCGGCAGCGATCGCCGCGTTGTTGGAGGTCTCGGCGGCCTGCAGGTCGCTGACACAGGCCGAGGGGGCCGCGGCGGGAGCCGCGACGGCGAGCGGGGCGAAGCCCACAGCGGCGGCCGCCGCCATGGCGGCGGTTACGGTAGCCGCGGCGAGGCGGGAACGGTTCATGATGAACTCCCTGGAGGTGATGAACGGGCCTGGTTTCAAGGGCGGCCGGCGGGAGCGGATCCCCGCTCTGTCCAGAAGCTGCTATGGGAACTGGAACTCGCCCTGATCGTCTGGCACTTCACCTGCTGGGAATGACGAACGGAACGGGTCGCAAGAAGGTTCCCGGAGATGGGATGGGCGACCCGCCGGTTCGTTTTCAGTAAGCACCCAAGCCGGGCGGCATCTCTAGGGGCGACTCCCCCACATCACCCGATCGGATGTACTGGCACGCCCCGCACGCCGCAGGTGCAACTACAGAAACCCCCATAACAGGCGCAGAGCCAGCTGCGACACCTTTCCGCGCACCCTTCACAACGCGCGGGCGGTGACGTAGCCACGCGTCGCGCACCACGGTCCGACTGTATTGAGCTGCGGTGGACGACATGGGGCGATCCCTGCTTCGCGATCCACTCCTCGATGTCGTACTCGATGGCCTTGACGCAGGTGTGGACGCCGCGGCGGATGACATGTAGGTCAGCAGTCCGGACCAACGCTCGACCTGATTGATCCATGACGATCCGTTGAGGTGCACGTCGAGATCGCGTGGCACCTATTCTGCCGGGTCGCGGCGTCCGGAGCGGTGCATCGCGAGGCGGAGGGCCGCGGCTCGCACCGGACGTACTTGCGCGGTCCGACACAACGCCGCGAGGGGCCGTGCCGGGCGCCGCGACACGGTGAACCTTTCCGGTCGCAGCACTGGGTAGCCGGCAGGCGTCGTCCCGTCCGGCGTCGGTGGCTCAGTCACGTGAGCGGCCTCCTGCGCCGCACCGGCACATCGAGCGGCCGGGCAGCACGGCGGTCCCGCAGCCTGCCCCGCGACCCCTGGTCATCTGAAGAATCAGCCCATCACGCCGGACTACGCCATCCGAGTGGCAGTCCTTTTTTCGCTGTTGCGGCCATATGTCAATTCGCTGGATAACGGGTTGTATCCAACCGGTGGGTCGTCCATCCTCTCCGGGCCACAGCTGCCGACCATCGCGCGCCGACTACGGGGCGGCCGCTGGAGTGGGTTGCCGCGAGATCTGTCAGCCGGCGTCGGCTGTCGCGGGGTGTGATCTCGATGTGCCTTTCACCGAAGACGTGCCCTCACACGGCATCGAGGCACGTTCCCGCTGTCGGCTCCGCCCCGCGTGGTCGCGCCGACAGCACACGAGTAGCCGGACCGGCCACCGCCTTCCGAAGATGCGGTGTTCCAGCCGCCTTTCACCCACGAGGCGAATCCGGAGCAGCTCCCCAACTGGTTGAAGCGGAGCCGGGAGCCTGAGGGGCAGGGCGCTCACGAGCGGACAGCCCCGTATGCACAGTGAGCGGGACGCGCCTGTTGATCGCCGTCACGACCGCATCCGCCGGGGTGCCGGGAACAACGGCCAGCCTGCCTCGTCGCGCACGGCAGCACCGTCCACACCAGCGCTGGTGGGCGCTGGATCACGGTCCACCTGGAGTTCTGACCCGGCCTCACCGGCCTGACGGGGACGCTCCGTGCGCCCCGGCCTCCCCGATCGCCGGAGCCTGGGTTGTCGCGGTAGTCCCTCACCACCGAAGACACGAGAGGAGCTGGACGTTATGCAGCCTCGCATCTATGTGGTCGACGTCCCGATACACAACCCCGCCGACCCGGCTCGGCGCGGCCTGCACGTCTTCACCGGCGTCGCTGACTCCCCGGCTGCGGCCCTCCGCCGCGCGCAAGAGGTGTACGAGGCCGCGCTCGCCGCGCACACGGCTGGACTTGAGATCCCCGACAAGCAGCCGGACAGCTGGGGAGCACGCGGGCTCAGGCCCGGATGGCGGATGGACTGGGCCGCCGCGAAGGCCGGCCCCTGGCACAACCCCGTCAGCTGGAGCAGAATCAGCGACTTCGCGCTCTGAAGTCCGTCCCGGACAGGCGCACAGCGGCGTCCCAACCAATTGCCTTGCCCGGCAGCAACGCCGATCGCACCTCCGGCCGGTCAGCCGGCGGGCACTGCCGCGGACCGGTTGAGGACATCACGGCAGCGGACGTCCTCGCCGAGGATGGCGAGCATGCCCGCCAAGGGCTCGGCGATCTCCCGCACACCGTCCGGATCTCGGTCGCCGCGCCTTCACCAGGAGGATCCCAACGCTGCCATGGCAAGCACCCCGGTGACTTCAGAGTCAACTCGTGAACATCACCCGATCGTGGATCTGGGCGCCTCCCAAACCTCCTGAACAACTGACTTCACAACAACCCTGACGAGTCCATGCCTCGTCGGTGAGGCGGGGGAGCGCGGCCAGGGCGCGGTCAAGGCGGATTTCCGTGGCGTGCTGCGAGGGCACGCCACCGGAGCCGGCGGGCGGGCGCGGCCCTGCTCACCATCACGCACGTGGGCGCACGGAGGAGGATGGCCGGACCGCCGAGGTCTCCCGGCACGTCCTCGCCCAGGGCTGAACGCTGCGGTACGGCGTCCCGCTGAGCTGACGGAAGCGGGCCGCCGACGGGCGGGCCGACACGGGGTGCGAACGGGTGAATATCCCGCCTTTTCCAACTCAGATCATCCGTACCGGCGGTACGAATAAGGCACTTGCCGTGATCACCTCTGACGGAGAAACCGACATGAAGCACCCGATGTGCGCGCCCCACCCAGTTGAGGCCCAGGTCAGGGCATGTATCGCCGCCGTGCTGAACATGACGGGCGAGACGTACACCAGCCTCGGCGAACTGCTGAAAGTCACGGACGTGATGATCGGACGTCGTCAGCGCGGTCTGGCCCCCTGGTCCATGGCCGACCTGGGCAGGCTGGCGGACCATTGGGGGATGTCCCCCTGGCACCTCGTGGCCGGCCCCAGCGAAGCCCTGGCGAAGCTGTCACCCGCCCGGGTGGACGAGCTGCGCGCAGCCCGCGGCCTGCGCCTGTTCAGTGCTGCTCATTGATCTCGTCCCTGCCGCGCGGCTAGCTGCCACGGCCACGACACGGTGGGAAAGACTCCACCCCAGACATGCCACGGGCCGCCCCGTCGGGAGACGGCCCAGGACAACAGAGAACCCGCCCCCCGAAGTCTTTTGCGGGAACAAGGGGGACGGGTCCGGTGAACCCGCTCGCGCGGGTCGTTGCTTTGATCGTACGGGCAATGCCGAGCCAGATCCAGGCGGCTCGTCGGCGATCGGGTGCAGCGGCGGCGACGCGGGTCAGGAAGGATGCCCCAGATGCACCGTGACCAGCAAGGCCGTACACCCGATGTGGCGGGAATCACAATCCCCACCGCTGCCGCGCCACACCCCCCTACCGCTGCGGACGCCGAGCTTCGGACCGCCGGAGGTACGCGATGAGCGAGGCGTATGCCGCTGGACAGCTCGCCGAGCTGCACGGCCCTGACCACAACCCGTTCTATGGGACGTACGTCCGCGACTGGATCGGTCTGGTCGACGACCTGCGGGACGCCGATGTGCGCGGGTACCTGGTACTGCGCTCCCTCGTGTTCGAGGGGAAGGGGGTCAAGAACCGCGTCCGCCTACTGACGCTTGCCGAGCTGCGCCAGCTCATCCCCGGCCCGAACGGAAAGCCGTCGAGCCTCACCCGGATCCGGGAACTGCTCCGGCACCTGTCGCTCGTCGGTCTGATCACCACTCCCGAGGGCGGCCCGGTCACCACTTCCTCCGGCGGGAAGGCCCAAGGCCGGCACCTGCGCATCAAGATCCACGATCAGCCCGCGAACACCTTCCAGCCGCGGTGGCGCAACACGGAGGAGAAGCTCGCTTCCATCCGTCCGAAGGCCGAGCAGGCCGCCCTCGAAGCGGCGGAGCGGGACGCCTCCCGGGCGGCCGCCAAGGTGGCTGGTCGGAATTCCGGCCAGCAGAGCGCTGGTCGGAATTCCGACCAGCGTGGCCGCAATTCCGACCACGCTGGTCGGAATTGCGGCCACGATCCTGGTGATGGCCTGGACGAAAGGGCGCCGTACTGCTGCTCTTGTAGTCCTTCTTCTTCGACTCCTGCACAACCGGGGGGGTCGGCCGGAGGCCACAGTGCGGGGGGTTTTACGCGTGGGGGTGAGCGTGACGGCGCGGCGTCGGAACGTCCGACCGCAGCGGGCGGCTCCGCTGCCGACACCTCGAAGCCAGCAGCGACGAAGCAGGACAAGGAGCCTGGAGCCCGAGCAGCGAAGTCGAAGAAACGGGCGGCGAAGCGCCCTCTTCGAGTCTCGGAACTGAAGCCCGTGGCCGGTGAGGATGAGGTGTACGCCATGCTGGACGACCTCGGGGTGTTCGGCTCCCCGGCCGCCCGCATTTCCACCTTGCGCCGCGCAGTACGGGAGTTCCTGGGACACTACGCGGACGCCCGCTCCGGGCCGTTCAAGATCTACCCACGCCGCCCCGAGCACGCTGCGCTGCGGCTGAGCATCGGATGGCACCAGGCCGGAGGCCCGCTGCGTTCAAGCGCTGGCTACACGGACGGGGACCGGATCGCCCGGCCGGTCGGCTACCTGGCCACGCTGCTCACCACCCACGAGTGCGACCACCCGAACTGTGAGGCTGGCGTCTTTCTCGACACCCGGGAGAAGTGCAACACCTGCCAATACCGGGCCGCGGAGCGGATCTCCAAGGCGAAGGGCGCTCAGTTGCTTGCCGAGCAGCAGGTTCGTGCGACAGCTGCGGCAAGACTCCGGGCCCGGCAGTTGGCGGACGAAAGGGATCGGGCGTACGGGCAAGCCTTGGAGGAGAACGCGCGCCGCGAAGAGGCCGCCGCCCGCCGGTCAGTGCGGGAGGCCGCCGCGGCAGCCGAGGCTGAGGAGACCGCCCGCCTGCGCGCCGAACTCGCTGAGCAGTTCGCCGCGCTCGACGCTGCCGCAGCCCGGCCGGTTGTCCCTGGCCCGCTCCGCCCTGCCCACGACCAGGATCCCGCCGAGGCCAACGTCTTCCCGGAGGCAGAAGACCCTTTCGTCCCCCGTCAGGCTCCACCGCCTCAGGTAGAGCGGCGCCCGGCTGCACCCGTATGCCGACCTCCAGCCCGCCGGCCCAGCCGCTCCGCCGACCTCACTGCCCTCGGCTACACCAGCCCAGGCTCCCCGAGGTGACCGCCATGGACCAGCGCCGCATCCTCCACGCCCACCTCCACCTCCCACACCACACCCGGCCGAAGCTGTACGAGGACCTCCTCGCACTCGCCGAGGACATTCCCCCCCCCGTTATGTTTTTCGCGGTCCTGCAAGAGGGCCGCTGGCCTCCGGGCCCGGCATGACTGTGTCCCCCTGTCGAACGGATGACCTGGGGGGGCACCGGGCCCGTGGGGTGCCGTCGGAGACGCTGATGAGAGGTCCGACCACCGCCTGGCCGGGCGCAATGCCCGGCCGTTCGCGGGCGGCAGGTCTGCATAACGTGGATGCGCGGGTACGACCCCGACACCAAGGCCAGCCGCACCGAAGGAGTGGAGAGCACAGTGTTCGACACCAGCGACGTGGGCGTCTTCCTCGGCCTGGACGTCGGCAAGACCGCTCATCACGGCCACGGGCTGTCCCCGGCCGGGAAGGAGGTCTTCGACAAGCCGCTGCCCAACAGCGAGCCGAAGCTGCGGGCCGTCTTCGACAAGCTGGCCGCGAAGTTCGGCACCGTCCTGGTGATCGTGGACCAGCCCGCCTCGATCGGCGCCCTGCCGCTGACCGTCGCCCGCGGCGCGGGCTGCAAGGTCGCCTACCTGCCGGGCCTCGATGCGAAGGATGCCGCGGTGATCGCGGACGCCGCCCGCACCACGCCGCACACCCTGCGCTCGCTGGAGCTGACCGACGGATCACCGCCGAGCTCACTGTTCTGGTGGGCTTCGACCAGGACCTTGCGGCCGAGGCCACCCGCACCTCCAACCGGATACGCGGCCTGCTCACCCAGTTCCACCCCAGCCTGGAACGCGTCCTCGGTCCCCGCCTCGGCCACCAGGCCGTCACCTGGCTGCTGGAACGCTACGGATCCCCGGCCGCCCTGCGCAAAGCCGGCCGCCGCAGGCTCGTCGAACTGGTCCGCCCGAAGGCCCCGCGCAAGGCCGCCCGCTCGCTGGGTGGACTTCCCGCACGGGCCGGGCCGCTCCCTCGTCGCGGGGGGGCTTCGCCGTCAATGACGGTGCGAAGTCGGGGCGTGTGCCGGGATGGATCAGCTTCCTTGGCCCATTCCCTTGCGACCCCTGCCAGGTGGAGGGGGAGCCGTCGGCGGTCTCACCTGCTGTGCTGGCGTAGGCGCGGTGTTCGGCATGGTGGCAGCGGCACCGTGGGTGGCCACCAGCCGGGCTGTATGCCGTTGAGCGGTGTCGGAGACCGCCCTGAGCGCAGCAAGGTCCTCAGGCTTGAACCGTCCAGAGGCGGTCGCCACGTCGACGACCACGGCGGCGGTGCGCGCCACCTCACCGTACTGAAGGGCCGACCGGGGCTCGCCCGTGGGCGGCAGGTTCATCCACGCATCGCGGAATGCCGTGACGGCTCGATGCCGGGATTGAGTGATCTCCTGGCCCATGTCCGTCCCCGACCATCCGACGAATGCCTCGGCTACCTGGCGCGCGCCGTCATTCTGTTCGGCAGGCGAGGAGTACGGGTCCGGCTGGCGGTGCGAGGACTCGCTCACTGGGGCCTGGCTCCCGCCGATGCCTACGGATCGCTGCACGGTGTCCTGCACGAAGGCGGCGCGAGAGGCCCGATCGGGAAACTGTTCCATGCGCGCCCACAGCCTGGCGGCCTGCTCGTCGGGAACCGCCTTCTCGGCGAGGTGGTCCTGGAGCTTGGAGTACACGGGGTGGTCAATACGGTGGACGATGCTGTCCAGCACGGTCTTGAGGTGAGGGTCGACCTCGGTGCTGCGTTCAGCCCACTGGCGGACGGCCGAGACGAACTCCACCCGCTCCCTCATGTGCACAGCGGCCCAGTCGGGCGAGGCCTGGCTTGATGACCGCTCGGCAGCGGCGTCATAGACGGCGAGAAGAGCGGCCGCCTTGATCGCTTCACGTGTCATCGGTTCCCGAAAGCGCTCGGGCATCAGGAGCGGGTTGAAACCCCGTACCGTCTCGGGGTCGTCGCGCTGAGACCGTTGCCTGGGTACGCCACCGGCGATCCCGACCGGGGTGTCGAGCGGCCCGTTCAGCGAGTCCTCGATGACGTTGATGGGGTCCTTGCTGGCGAAGGTCCAGGCGCTGTCGGGGTGGAGATCGTCGAAGGGGAACCCCTTCCCCTCACCCGTCTGTTCCGCGCGCAGATGGACCACATACCCGCTCTTGCGGTCCGGTCGCGGGTCGTCCGGGGCCAGGCCCAGAAACGCGTAGCGGCCCTGGAAGTCGGTGCTCGGGTAGGCGGCGGAGAGGAGCTCTTGCACAGTGCCCTTGAAGCTGCTGTCGACGACCGTGACCCGGCTGCCGTCCCTCCCGACGGGTACGCCGGCGCCGCGCAGGTAGGCGGTGAGCTGGCGGTAGGAGCCGTGGATGTCGGCCTCCGCGACGCGCCCCCTGGTACCGCGGAAACCGTCCACCTCGGGGAAGACGGCACCCCTGTTGCGCTCAAGATCCTGCAATGCTGCCTCGGCGACCACCCGGGAGAGCACGACCTCCCGGCAGGACTGGGCGAAGAAGTCCGGGGCCAGAGCACGTGTCGCGGCAGCGAAGGAGTGGCCGTCCCGGCCGAGGAAGACGACGACGCGGCCCTGCTCGGCGTCGGCCCGCAGGTCCGGAAGCATCTGTGCGGCGACCGAGGTGATGAACGGGCCGTGAAACCTGCGGAAGACGTCGTAGGACTCGGCCACCGAGCGGCGGCCCTTAGCCGTTCCCGCCGGTCGCCGGGACCGCCGCCGGAGCGCCGGCCAGGGTCTGGGTGAGCCAGCGCATGAAGGGGTCGTACTCGGCGGTGATGCTCCAGCGCAGCACCGTTCCCGTGTCCGAGACGGTGGTGCGGCCGATGCCGTCCATGGCGATCCGGGTGGGTTCGGAGTCGACGAACGGCAGGTCGAGCGCGGCGGACAGCGTCAGGGCATCGTGCTGCATGCTGCCGGGGTAGAAGCGGCTGAACCAGGCATCCAGGTGATCCGCCAGCAGTCCGGCCCATGCCGGGGCGCCCTCGGAGCTCATCCACGTGTACAGAGCGCTGTCGGCCGTGACTTCGATGCTGGGTGTGAAGGTGACCTCGGAGGCCACGAACTCCGGCGTGGGCAGCAGCCCCGCCGCGACCGCCGCCAGCACCTGATGAGCGGCGGGGACGTCCAGGCGTACGTTGTGCTCCGCCGTTTCGGGGTTGCGGTACCGCAAGGCACCGCCCATCTGGGTCACCCGCAACCGGGCCGCG
The DNA here is from genome assembly GCF_042895815.1 of Streptomyces sp. NPDC001373. Classification (NCBI taxonomy): domain Bacteria; kingdom Bacillati; phylum Actinomycetota; class Actinomycetes; order Kitasatosporales; family Streptomycetaceae; genus Streptomyces; species Streptomyces sp. NPDC001373. The sequence goes on along the minus strand of NZ_JBIAWQ010000015.1, from coordinate 15,422 downwards.
GCGTTGGGCACGGCGGCGAGGACGTGGGCGAGGTTGGACAGCGGCGCCATGCCGACCCAGCGGACCGGGCCGTCCGTGGAGTCCAGGACCCGGCGCACGGCGGCGACGACGTCGGCAGGCTGTCGGGAAACCGTCTCCGGGATCAGGTGCTCGACGACGAAGTACGGGGTGACGCCGAGCGAGATGCCTGCGACCGTGGCCACGTCGTGCCGGCCCATCAGGTCCAGCAGGTGTCGGGCGAACCGGGCACGGTCGCCGTTGGACTCATCCCCCGTCAGTACGAGTTGCAGCTCGGGGGCACATCGTGCCGCGGCGGCGACGGCCAGGGCGTCGTCGCCGTCTCCGCCGATGTCGGTGTCGATGATCAGAGGGGTGCCCCGCAGGTCTTCCGGCCAGGGACTGCCGCGCAAGGCATCAGCCGTCGCGGCCAGCCCGCTCCCGGGCACCGCCTCTCCCGCCCCGATCATGGCCTGCCAGTGCCGGAGCAGCTCGTCCCTGGGGACCTGTCCCCGAGTGGTGGACACCTCTGAGCCTGGCCCCGGGAGGGGCTGGGTGGGAGGCATCTTTTATGGTGATGAAGGTCTACTCGCCCGAGTTCAAGGCGGACGCTGTCACGCTGTACCTGTCGGACCCGAGCCACACCTTCGAGGGCATCGGCAAGGATCTGGGGATCAGCCGCGAGACGCTGCGTAACTGGGTACGGGCCGAACGGGCCCGCCGCGGCGGGGGCAGCACGACGAGCACGGAGAAGAGCACGGTGGATTCCCCGCCGACGGCCGAGGAGCTTCAGGCCGAGAACGAGGCTCTGCGCCGGGAGCTGGCGGCAGCGCGCAAGGAGATGCACAAGCTCGCCACCGAACGGGACATTCTCCGCAAGGCGACGAAGTTTTTCGCACAAGAGATGACCTGGTGACCAACCGCTTCCAGTTCATCGAGGACCACCACCGCGCCTGGGGCGTGAAGCGGTTGTGTGCCGTGCTGGAGGTGGCCCGCTCCAGCTTCTACAAGTGGCGGGCGGGCCGCGAGGCCCGCGCCTCACGTGAGCGGGCCGACGTCGCGCTCGCCGAGCGGATCAGGGCCGTGCACGCCGAGTGGGACGGCACCTACGGCCGCCCGAGGATCACCGCCGAACTGCACGACGGGGGCGAGCGCGTGAACCACAAGCGCGTCGGACGGGTCATGCGCAAGTACGGCATCGCCGGGCTGCGGCTGCGCAGACGCCAGGTCACCACCGTGCCCGAACCGTCCGCCACACCGATGCCCGACCTGCTGGGGCGCGACTTCACCGCGAGCGCCCCGAACACGAAGTACGTCGGCGACATCACCTACCTGCCGGTGGGCGACGGCGAGTTTCTGTATCTGGCCACCGTGATCGACTGCTTCTCGCGCCGGCTGGTGGGCTGGTCGATCGCCGACCACATGCGCACCTCGCTGGTCACCGACGCGCTCCAGGCCGCCGCCCGGGTCCGCGGCAGCCTGGCCGGCGCCGTCTTCCACAGCGATCACGGAGCCCAGTACAGCTCCCGTGAATTCGCCCGCGTATGCGCCGAGTTGGAGGTGAAACAGTCCATGGGCGCGGTCGGCACCAGCGCGGACAACGCCCTCGCCGAGTCGTTCAACGCGACCCTCAAACGCGAAACGCTCCGTGGCGCCCGCCGCTACGACGGGGCCCGCGCCTGCCGCCTGACGGTCTTCCGCTGGACCACCCGCTACAACACCCGCCGACGACACTCGGCGAACGGACAGCAGGCGCCGACCGCCTACGAACAGCAGTCAGCTACCCTGACACTTGCCGCATAACGACACGAACAGGTGTCCACTCCTCAGGGACAAGGCCCCTGGTCTCTTCGCTGGTGTCTCCCATGGAGAACGCTCCTTCCGTGATGGGACGCCAGCCTGCCGCACAAACACGAAGGCCGTGCGTTATTTCGGCCATTGATCGTTTGATCGAAGCGATCAGCGTCGGCGGTTGTTGTGCCAGCTGCGATGCGCCGGTTTGGTGTCAGTGGGGGATTGGCAGTGACGGTCCATCAGCCAGGTGCGTTCGTGCTGGTCGTATGACTAGGGCGCGTATTTGGTTGTGATCATTCTGTGGGGTTGTCCTCGCGATGTGGTCTGGTCCGGTGGTCCGTGTGTCGTGACGCGTGTGCAACTGTCGGATGCGGAGTGGGAGTTCATCGAGCCGTACCTGCCGGTCGGCGAGTACGGTCCGTACCCCGAACGGCTGCGCCAGCAGTTCGAGGGCGTGGTCTGGCACTTCAGGACCGGCAGTCAGTGGCGTGAGACACCCGGGGAGTTCGGTGCCTGGTCCACCGTCCACAACCGCTTCCGGCAGTGGAGGGACGCCGGGGTGTTCGAGGCCGTCCTGGAGGGCGCGATCGCGGAGGCCGCCAAGCGCGGCGAGGTGGACCTGTCCCTGGTCGGTGTGGATTCCACCACCGTCGGGGCCCATCGTGACGCCGCCGGGATGCGCCTGGAGCCCGGTGCCCTGGCCGCCTTGGAGAAAGCCGCCGAGGAGGCGGAGAAGGCCCGGCAAAAGGGGGAGGCCCGCCGGAACAAGACGGGCAGGACGGCCCGGAACGGGAAGAGCGGCGGCGTATCCGGCGTCGGCGCGAGGTCCGCCTGAAGGCCGCCCTGCTCGGACGCTCCAGAGGCGGGCAGACCGGCAAGGTCCACATCGCCGGCGAGCGCAGGTGCCGCCCGCTGGCCTTCGTGCTGACCGAGGGGCAGGCTGCCGACAGCCCGCAATTCGTCCCCGTGCTGCGGAAAGTCCGGGTCCGCGGGCCGGTCGGCCGTCCCCGGACCCGGCCCGGCGCGGGCGCCGGGGACAAGGTCTACTCGTCTCGAGGCAACCGCAACCACCTGTGCAAACGCCACATCAAGGCCGTCATCCCGGAGAAGGCCGACCAGAGCGCCGACCGCGAGAAGAAGGGCAGCGCGGGTGGCCGGCCCGTCAGCCACGACGCCGGGCTCTGCAAGGACCGGAACACCGTCGAGCGCCTGATCGACAAGCTGAAGGCCTGGCGAGGTGTCGCCACCCGCTATGACAAGACGCCCGCGGGCTACCTCGCCGGCCTCCACCTTCGCGGCGCAATGATCTGGATCAAAGACTCACCGGAACCGCCGCTTGATCACGACCAGATATGCGCTCTGGTTGGGCCGTTCCGTCGCATCTCACCGTCGTGACCCGGGCTCACGCCCGGGTCATGGCCCCATGAGTGGCATGTTCACCGCAGTGTGACCTTGATGCTGCTCATGGCCGGCCTGCGGAGGGCTGGCTTGGAGGAGACCGCAGCCACTGCTGGTCACGTGAGGTTGACGAGAGCTGACCAGGTGTCCGGGCCCACGATGCCGTCGGCGGTGAGCTGGTGTTCGGTCTGGAAGGCTGTGACGGCCTGGGTGGTTCCTTGGCCGAAGGCCCCGTCCACGGAGTGGGAGTGGCTGTTTGCGGTGAGGAGGCGTTGGACGGCTTGGACGGCGGGGCCTTTGTCACCGGTGCGGACGTTGGTGATCAAGGCGTGCCAGGTGTCGGGACCCACGATGCCGTCGGCGGCGAGGGAGCGATCATGCTGGTAGGAGATTATGTGTGACTTTGTCGTGGGACCGAACACCGCGTCGGCGGCGGTGTGGTATCCGTGGGCCGTGAGCAGGAGCTGGATCGCGGCGACGGTCTCTCCTTCGGCGCCGGTTTTTACGAGGGGCCAGGCGCGTGTTCCGGAGTCGGGCCGGCGTACTGGTGTTTTCAGTGGCGCGGGAGGTGGGGTCTGTGCCGGGAGAGTGCCGGTTTCGCTGTTGCCGGCGCCTTGTGAGTCCTTGCCTTTGCGGTCGGTGCGAGCGTCTTCGCCGGGTGTGGGACAGGCGGCCGGCGGGCAGTCGCCGAAGGCCGGCACGGCGGCTGGCGGTGCGGTGTTGCCGGCGCTTCCCTGGGTGTTCTGGTAGGCCGAGGCGGTCAGGGTGAGGACGGCGGCAGTGACGAGCCCCATCGCGAGTGGGTGGTGTCGGAGCCGGTTGAGCAGCCGCTTGAGCGACCCGGAGGGATGGCGTGGCGGAGCGGCGTGATGTGCGGTCGGTGTGGTGGTCATGGTCTTCTCCGAGGGGGATGAGGGGGACGGTCGGCAGGGGGCGGACACCGGTCGGCGTCCGCCCCCTTGAGGTGTGGCCCGGCTACTTCCAGGCGCAGTGGATGTGGGTGTTGTGGTTGGGGTCTCCGGGGCCGCGGAGCTCGGTGGCGCCGAGCTGGGAGCAGAGGTTCATCACGGCCTTGTGGGGTGCGCCCTTGCCGACGTGCTTGCCGTTGATCACGTTCACGTCGAAGCTCAGGCCGCGGTAGTGGCGGGAGGTCTTGCTGTGCACACCGCCGGCGAACTCACTGATGTTCATCCGGTAGCCGTACGTGTCGTGCAGGGTGAGCAGGCCCCGGAGCATGCGCGGGTCCAGCTGGACCCGCTTGGACCCGACGTGGCTTCCCGGGCTGGTGAGCGCGCCGCGCCCGGCGGCCATGTCGACGATGTTGGCGTAGGCGCTGGAGGTGTTGTGACGGGTCTGCGAGTGCGTGCGGGCGAATGTGATCCCCGGTGTCTTCAGGAGCTGCTTGGCGAGGGCGACGGCGTTGCCCGCCGGGACACCAGCAAAGCCGCCGGTGTCAGTGAGCAGGAGGCTCCAGGTGCGCGGGCCGGCGATGCCGTCGGCGGGGAGTTTCTTGGTGGTCTGGAAGGTGCGGACGGCGGCGGTGGTGGCGGGGCCGAATTCCCCGTCCGCGTCGATCCGGCCGCCCGAGGCGTTGAGCTGGTGCTGCAGGGCCTTGACGGCGGGGCCACGGCTGCCCTGCTTGACCGTGACAAGCAGGGCCCCCCAGGTGCGGGGGCCGATGATGCCGTCGGCGGGGAGTTTCTTGGTGGTCTGGAAGGTGCGGACGGCGGCGGTGGTGGCGGGGCCGAATTCCCCGTCCGCGTCGATCCGGCCGCC
>NZ_JBIAWQ010000015.1:0-10360 GCF_042895815.1 Streptomyces sp. NPDC001373 | reverse complement strand
GCCCGAGGCGTTCAGGAGCTCCTGCGCGGTGACGACGTCGGTACCGCGGCTGTTCGTCTTGAGGACCGGTGCCCCGGTGACCGGCGGAGCGGTCGGCTGCTGCGGGGCGGGCGTGGTGCCGTCCCCGCCCCCGGCGCCGAGATGGGCGAGCTGCCGCAGCTCGGCGAGCGAGCCCCGGAAGACATTCAGGTCCACGTTGTTCTTCGACGGAATGCCGGGCACGTTGCCGGTCTCGGTGTGCTGCCAGATCTTCCAGCCCTGCCCGGCACGCGGAACGGCTGCGGGCTCCTTCGTGCCGCTCTGGTACCGCGGCTGCCACAGGACGTGACCCGCGAACATCGAGCCGTTTCCGTTCATGCAGGTGTCGACGAACGGCTTGTTGGTGTAGATGACCGGCTTGACACCCATCTGCGTGCTCACGACATCGAGGAAGGCCTTGACGCCTGCGGTGCTGAAGTTGCCGGGGCAGTGCCCGGCCTTGTCCAGCTCCAGGTCGAGTGTGGGCGGCAGCTCTCCGGCGGCCTTTCCCGTGTAGCCGGCCGCCTTCATCGTGTCGACGAAGTTGCGGGCCTGGGCGGCCCCCGGCGTGCGCCCGTAGAAGTGGTACGCACCCCGCATCAGCCCGGCCTGCCTGGCGGCCTGGAGGTCGCGGTTGAACCACTGGTCGCTCCAGTCGGCGCCCTCGGTCGCCTTGGCGGCCATGAACACGTAACCGGAGGCGCGGACCTTGTTCCAGTCGATCGCAGCGCCACCGGTGTGGTTGTGGTGGCTGGTGTCCACGCCCCTGACACCGAAGGTCGCGGGGGAACTCGCGCTAGCCGGCAGGATCGTCATGCCCGCGAAGAGCATCCCTCCGCTCGCGAGTGCCGCACCAGCCCAGCTGATGGCCTTCTTGGTCGTCTTCCTCACCGCTGAGTCCTCTCGGTCCTGCCCGGGCCGCGCCCCGCGTGGCAGGGTCTGGCGCGTGGGCCGTTGGCGAGCGTTGTCGCTCGAAAGAGGACGCTGACCGTCCCGCCGTACCAGCGCTAGAGTCTGGGTGACAGTGGGTCACATCGGGATGCGTAAGCCGCTGACCAGCACGTTTCAAGGCCACTTGGGGGTTGTGTGGGACAGTTGGGGACGGGCGGAGGCCGTGATGAGATGGCACAGGACAGCTCCGCCAGTTCGCCGGAGACTCCGGAGCTCGCTGCGCTGCTGAATCTGATCCGCCGGTACATGGCGGAGCTGGGCTGGTCCTACAACGTGATGGGGCGCAAGACCGATGCCTCGTCAAGCACCTGGAACCGCTGGTGCACACAAGGGAAACTGCCCCGGCGGGAGGCGCTGATCAGCTTCGCCGACGCCGCACCCCGAGTGATCGAGAAGACCGAGCTGGTCAGGCTGTGGGAGCTCGCGTGGGCGGCGCAGGAAGCACGGCAGACGCAGGGGTCGGCTCTCGAGCCGACCGAAGAACAGCACCACAACACGTCCGTCGTCCCGGCAGGGCGCGCACAGCCGGTCACGGTTACCGGATCGGTCCCACAGGAGGGCCGCCGCATGACGCGGGCCATCCTGGTGTCCGTCTCCGGGCTCGCGGCCGCCGTGATCGCGGGCACGTCCCTGCTCTGGACCCTCGGCAGTGACACGAACACGTCCTCCGGATCACAGGGGCCGCCCCCGGTCTCCTCGGCCGCAGCGTCGCCGTCCCCCGCGGTCAGTTGTCACGGAAGTGCGTGCGCCTGGCTGGAGCCGGCCCAGTCGATCTGTGCCGGGGATGCGGTCACGGCGTATTCCGGCAACCAGTACGGAGCGGTGATCGAGCTTCGCTACAGCGCCCGCTGCAGCGCCGCCTGGGCAAAGATGAGCAAGACTTCACCCGGGGACCGCGTGGTCATCACACCCGCCCAAGGCCCTGCCGAGGAGTACCGCCAGCAGTACGGGCGTGACGCGCACACCCGTATGGTGGCTGCGGACAAACCTGAGGACGCCCGCGCCTGCGCGATAGTCCAGGACCGCGGAACCGTCTGTGCCACCGAACCGGGCGCCCCCGCAGCCGCACCTCACTGAGTCGACGGGCCGATGCGGTGCTGGCCCCGGACAATGGCAGCACCTACGACCGCGCGGAGGGAACGGCCTCTACGGCGAACTCGCCCTGGGCGGCCCAGACCACGGGCACGCTCTACCCTAGCCGCACGCAGCGATCTATCTTGGGCTGGACACCCGACACGGCGGCCGAGGGGGATCAGTGGCTCTGGCAGCGAAATCGCTCATAGAAGAAGCAAAGAGGAAGCAAGACCAGGTAGCCCGCAAGACCCCGGCGCACCCCGACGAAATCGCTCAGTCCCAAGCCGCCACCAACCTGGCACTCGCCCAGAGCAACGTCGAACTCGCAGGTGCCGTCAAAGCCCTCACCGACGCGGCCGGAAAGAACAGCGCCACCGTCAAGGACGCCATGGCCAACCTGTCCACCAAGCTTGCCGACCTCGCCAGACGCTGAGCAGCCGGCGCCCCCACGTCGCTGACGGAGCGTGGGGCGCACTCGGTACTCAGGGTGAACAGGGACAGGCGCGGCAGCTCTTCGCGCTGGGCAAGCCGGCCCGGCTTCCGGTCCGTTTCCCGCACGGCCGCCCGCCGCTGTGGGAGGCGGCCTCGGCGTGGACGGCGGCCCTGGCCGTGGCCCGCCTGACCGTCGCTCACCTGCTCGACGACCGCCGCCTCCAGCGCCTTCTGGCCCTTCGGCGGGAGACCGGCATCCGTCTCACCCTCGTCGTCCACCGCCCCCGCCTGACCGTTGTCCTCGACCGCGCTCTCGCCGCCGTCCCTCACACCCCTGCCGCCACTGTGGCCCGAGCCCGCGCCCTCTACTTCGACGGGCGCCCGCCCACGGCCGGCGGCGCGGCACCGGCCGCGCCTTCGCCTGCCGCCGGCCCGGGCCGGTGGCTCATCCTGCCGTGCCTGGACCGTCTCGTCTCCTACGACAGCCCGGGCCCGTGTACGGGCCCTTGCCTGCCCGGCCTGATCGACTGGAGACACCGGCCCGCCCCCGAGCCCCCCACCACTGCCAAGCCGCCCAGGCCGTCCGCCGGATCCACAGCACGACCGCCCACCCGAGACTGGCCGCGGCCCTGGCCTCCACCCTGTTCACCGGCGCCTCCTTCCCACAGCTGGCCACCGCCCGCAGCGGTGACTTCCACGACGCCCCCGCCCGCTTGGCCCTCCACGACCGGACCCGCTTCACCGACGGCTGCGCCGCCCACCCCGTCCCCGCCTGGGCCGCCTCTTCCTGCACGCCGCCACCCGCTTCGCCTGCCTCACCGGCACCGCGTGTCTGCTGGCCGAGCCGGGAGAGCGCCCTGCCCTGCTGCGCCTGGCTGAGACCGCCGGGCTCCGCCGCCCCAGCCGCCCGGCGCCCAGAGCGCGGGCAGGCCCGTCACAGTGGTGTGGGACTGGCGGGAGGTACGGGAAGCACGCGAGTAGCGGCGGGCACTGGTCGCCCGCCAAGCACGGCCACAGACCGCGCCCTCAACCCTGTTGGAGGGCGAACTCGGTGAAGTCGATGGGCGGGTGTGGACGACCACACCGCCTTCCTCCGCCGCGGCACGACGACGGGCACGGATCAGCGGCTGCCAACGGGCCCGCACGAGTTCCGCGATCTTCTGCTCGTGGCGGGGACTCGGATGCCTCTGGCTGCCCCGTTTGCGGGTCACCCATCGCTGGACGGCCGGCTGGGACACACCCGGGACGACTGCGACCCGCCGGGTCGAGCCCAGCTTTCACCGCAGCAGGGCCTTCAGCCGGTCCGCCGTGGTTGCGGGCACCGGCCGCGTGTACAGGAGCCGCTCCGGCCCCTCACCCATGGCCCGCACCATCCCCCCAGCCCCCTTCGACGACACCGCATCCCACACCCCGGCAGGTCCACCCTTGCCACCACCCCGCGACAGCGGGCGGTATTCGGCATACGGCTGACGCCGGCCTCCCCGCTGCGGTAGAGGCCCCCGGCTCCTGCTGACGGAGCCTTCAGGAGGTTGCGCTCGCTGCACGAAGGTGGTGCCTGGCCTTGCTGTACTGACACGGGGTGGCGTGAGGGCTTGTCTGGCGCTGTCACGAAACCGGCGCTTTGCAGCTTGTCGCCGGCGTCTCGTTGGGCGGGAGGGCGTTTTGGCGGGTTGTGCTGCGGGGCTGGCGGGGGTCGGATCGTTGTAGTGGTCGGTTCGGTGGTGTGGTGATGCGGGTGGCGAGTCCGTCGAGGAGGGTGGTGAGGCCGTGGTGGAGGAGGGATTCGGGGGAGAGGGCGGAGTTTGCCCTTGTCTGGGCGAACGCGGGGAAGGTTTTGCTGTCGATGAGTGCGGCGAGCCGGTTTTCCTGGGCGTGCATCCATTCCTGCCCGCTGACGCCGCTGGTGCGCGTGGCGTCGGTCTCGGGTTCGAGGTCGACGGCGTGGCCGCGGACGTAGCCGAAGAGGGTGACGGCGGCGTGCATCCGTGTATCCGCGTCCAGGCCGAGTCCGTCGAGGGCGGCGAGGGCCCAGTCGATGTGGCGGATGCCGTTGGGGATGAGCAGGGGCCGGTTGAGGTTCATGGCCCCGGCCAGCCAGGGGTGGGCCCGGTAGAGCCGCCATTGCAGGGCCGCCGAGAGTTCCAGCCGCTCCCGCCAGCCCGCCGGCGGCCGCTCGGGCAACGCCTCCTCCCCGAAGGCGGCGTCGGCCATCAGCACCACCAGCTGTTCCTTGTTGCTGACGTGCCGGTACAGGGACATCGCCGAGACCCCGAGCTCGGCGCCGAGCCGGCGCATGGTCAGGGCCGCGAGTCCCTCGGCGTCCGCGATGGCGACCGCCGCGCGGATGATGCGGGCGCGCTGCGCGGTGTCGTCCTCGGTGGCGGGGCGCCGTCCCGGTCCGCCGGCGGTGGGCCGGGCCGCGACCACGGTCCCGACCCCCGGTACCGCTCGCACCAGGCCTTCCTGTCCGAGCAGGGCCAGGACCTTGCTCGCGGTGGCCATGGCGACCCCCCACCGCTGGGTGATGGCCCGCGTGGAGGGCACCCGGTCACCGGGCAGCAGTTCTCCGCGCTCGATGCGCCCGCGTAGCTCGGCCGCGATCCGCGCGTACGGCGCCTGCGTCCGCCCTGTCATCCCATCCTCCCCGATGCACTAGTACGGGCGAACCCTAGTGCACTAGCTCGGTTTCCTCAATTCCCTTGTTTCTGCACGGGCTTTTCGTCTGTACGTTGTACACATCACTCCGAGGGAGGACAGGGAAAATGAACAAGACCCAGACCCGGAACCAGACCGTGCTGATCTCCGGCGCCAGCGTCGCGGGCCCCGCTCTGGCGTACTGGCTGCACCGGCACGGCTTCACGCCCACGATCGTTGAGCGGGCCCCCACGCTGCGCGACGGCGGCTACGCGGTGGACTTCCGCGGCGAGGCCCTCGACGTTTTGGACCGCATGGGCCTCCTGCGGCAGATCGAGGCGCTGGACACGGAGATGGGCGACGCGGCCATGGTGGACGCCGAGGGCCGCCGGTACGCCACTCTCCCCGCCGCGATATTCGCCGGGGACCTGGAGGTCCTCAAGGGCGACCTGACCCGCATGCTCCACGAGGCCACCCGCGAGAACACCGAGTACATCTTCGGCGACTCCATCGCCACGCTGGACCAGGACCACCACGGCGTCCACGTCACCTTCGAACACGGCGCGCCCCGCCGCTTCGACCTGGTCGTCGGCGCCGACGGCCTCCACTCCCGCACCCGCGCCCTGGCCTTCGGCCCCGAGGAGGAGTTCGTCCGCCACCTCGGCATCTACACCGCGGTCTTCAGCCTGGCCAACTACCTCGGCCTGAAGAACACCGGCCACCTCTACGCCGCCCCCGGCAAGGCCGCCAACATCTTCACGGCCCGCGCCGACACCGAGGCCCGCGCGGCCTTCCACTTCGCCGCCGACGACCTGGAGTACGACCGCCGCGACCCGGCCGCGCACAAGCGGATCATCGCCGAGCGGTTCGCCGGCGAGGGCTGGGAGGTGCCGCGCCTGCTGAAGGAGATGGACGCCGCACAGGAGTTCTTCTTCGACGCCAACGCCCAGGTCGAGATGGATACCTGGTCCGCCGGCCGCGTCGTCCTTCTCGGCGACGCGGGCTACTGCGCCGGCCCCACCTCCGGCCGGGGCACCTCACAGGCACTGATCGGCGCCTACCTCCTCGCCGGGGAACTCGCCGCCCGCGACGGCGACCACACGGCCGCCTTCGCCGCGTACGAGGAGCAGATGCGCCCCTACGTCACCGAGCACCAGGCGCTGGGCCGCGAGGGCGCCGAACGGTTCTTCCCGCCGGCCCCGACCCAGGAGGTGCTGGACATGCTGGCCGCGAACGCCCCCGAGAACACCCGCACGGAACCGGTCCGCCTCCCCGGCTGCACCCCTGCCCCCGCCGCCTGACAGGCGAAGAAGCTCCAGAGCGGAACCCGGCCGCCCGGCCGTGGCTGCCGCCGCAGCACAAGACTGGGTCAAGCCGCCGGATACGCCCAGTCGATGCCCAGCTTCCGGAGCGCGTCCAGCTGCTCCTGGGTGAGTTTGTGGCGCCGCTGCTTGGTGTTGGAGACCCACACACCCAGTTTCACGACGATCGGCTCCGCCTCGCCCTCGATAGCGATCTCTTCGGCGTGGGACCTTGGGACCGGCCGGTGGGTGCCTTCCCGCTCCACCCACTGCGTGAGCGCCGCCAGACCCCGCTGGAACGCCTGCTGCGCCTTGCTCGGCCCCTTCGTCCCGCGGCTGGCCGCGGGGGCGGGAGCGGGCGCCTGGTGGGGCTGCACGCCGATCGCGGTCAGGCGTGCCTGCTGTTCGGGCAGCAGGCGCGCCCAGGTGGCCGGCTGCTTTTGTTGCTGGAGCCACCGTCCGATGTCGTCGCCGTCGAGGACGACGCCCGGCGCGATGTGGGGCAGGGCTCCGTCGGCGTCGACCAGGTCCGCCAGGATCCGGTAGTGGCGCTGCCAGTCCAGCGGCCACGGGCAGTCCCAGTCCTCGTCGATCGCGGTCAGTTGCGCCGCGCGCTCCGCCGCCCGGTCCGGGTCCTTGCCGAGGCCGTTCTTGGTGCCCTTGCGGCGGAGGTTGGCCATGTGCTGGCCGATGGGCACCATCTCGTCGTCCTCGCCCCACGCGGCGTCCTGCCGGGGCGCGAGGTGTCCGGTGGCCCGCCGGAATGACCGGAGCACGGCGAGTTTGGCCTCCCAGGCCTCCTCGCCGGGTTCCCACAGCATCCCGGCCTCCGGCGCGTCCAGGAGGATCTTGCGCCGGTCCTCCAGCTCCCCGGCCCGCAGTGCCTTGCGCTGCTGGTGCACCCACCGGCCGAGGGGGAAGTTCTTGGTGACGCCGACTGCGGTTTCGGTGTCGTAGGGGACGGCGTGGAGGCCGGTGATCTTGTTCTCCGCCCGCCAGCGGATCAGGGCTTGGTAGCCCTCCAGCCAGACCAGGGATTCGGGCCGGTACACCCGGGTACGGAGGAAGGCCGCGATGGTGGCGGCGTCCCGCGGGCTGGAGAAGTGCAGCAGCGTCGACTCGGCGGCCGCGTCGGCGCCGTCCTCCTGGTCCTCGCCGTCACCTTCGCCGCCGGCCCCGACGATCCGCCCGTCCTCGTCCCGTCGGACGTGCAGCTTGCGCTTCCCGCTCGTGAGGGCCCGGGAGGCGAGCTGCTCGACGAGGCGGTCGTCATGAGATCGCAGGCCCTGGAGGACAGCGACAAGGGGGCGGAAGCTGGCGGAGGCGACCATGTCGGTCGGGTCCTCGCCGGGCTCCAGGAACACCGGCACGATGATCCGGGCCACCTTCGTGGACCCATCCTTGTTGAGCCGGAGCGCCCGTCCGATGTTCTGGACGATCTCGACCTGGGAGCCGCGGGTGTCGGCGAAGCAGATCGCCTCCACCCCGCGTTCGCCGGTGATGTCGACTCCTTCGCCCAGGACGCGTACGGAGGCGAGGAAGGCGCGGTGTACGCGGTGGCCGGTGGCGTCTGTGCCGTTGGCGAACTGTCGCAGGACCTCGCGGCGCTCGGTGACGAGGTGGTCGCCGCACAGCCACGCCGACCACACCCGGTTTGGCGGGACGTGACGGCCGCTCTCCAGCTCGTAGAACTCGGCGTCGATCGATGACTTCGGCAGCCGGCCCGCGGCCGCCAGATCGGCGTCAGACGCATCGGTGACGTACAGCTCCGCCGCCGTCTGCGGCAGCTTCTCGGCGAACGCGGCGGCTTCCTCGACCTTCTGGTGGAAGGTCATGACGGTGCGCAGGTTGTATGCCGCGGCGTGTTCCAGGAGCGCGGTCTGCAGCAGCGCCAGGCGCCGGCCTCGCTGCGCCTCTTCGGATTCTCCGGGGGCGGGGGAGGGGTCGCGGATTTCCAGGACGTCGATCTCGAACCCGGCGAGGATGCCCCGCTCGATCGCCTCGCTCAGTCCGAGCTCGGCGATCCACGCGCCGTAGGTGCCGTCCGGGTCGTCGGCCATGCTCGCGATCTCCGTCTCCTGGCCCCCGGCGCCTTTCTGTGGCCGGGCGGCGGCGAGGATGCGTGGGGTGGCGGTGAGGTAGAGCCGGAAGTCGGCGGGGATGCGGGTGTTGTCGTGGATGGCCGCCCAGGGGCGTCCGAGGTCGCCGGCGGTGCCGTGGGCTTCGTCGACGATGGCGAGGTCGAAGCCGGCCATCTGCTGCCCGTAGAGCCGTTCCCCGCCCGCCAGAGCGGCCTCCAGGGGCCCGCGGACCTTCCGCCGGCCCTCGGGTGCGTAGATGTCCTCGCGGTCCACCAGGGAGGCATAGGTGGCGAACACGACCACAGGCCCGGACGCGGCCCACAGGGCAAGCTGGATCGGGTTCGTCGTGGTGCGCACCCCCAGTTCGTTGAGGACCGGGTCGTTCTCCAGCGAGCAGACGGCGACCATCGGGGCCCGGTGGCCCACCAGCCGCCACGCCTGGGCGGTCTGGGCGAGGAGGTCCAGGGTGGGCACGGTGACGAGGATCCGGCCGCCGGGGAAGCACTCCAGCGCGCACGCGGCGGCCGTGATCGTCTTGCCGGATCCGGTAGCGGAGACGATCGTGGCCCGGGCCCCCTGGGCGGGCACAGGAGATCTTGCAGGAAATCCGACCCATTTCCGGAAGGCTGATTTCTGGTCGACCTGGTGTTCTCGGAGTTGCATCAAAGGAATTCTCCCGGTTCAGGCAGGACCTGCTCGACGGAGAGAATCCGGTATTCGCCGTCGTGGTAGATGCTGCTGGGCCGGCCGAACATCCCCCGGGCGTGCTCGACGGCCGCGCCGGCGGAGGCCGCGAAGACGTGGCGGACCGCAGCTTGTGTCTCCGCGGGGGCGGAGGTCGCCCGGGCGGTGATGCGGTAGACGCGGTGCCGCAGCACTTCCACCGGCAGTCCGTCCCCCGGCTGTTCGCTCCAGGAAGCCTCGGTGGCCTTGCGCTGTGCACGCAGGTCTTCCCGGCAGGCCACTCGACGGTCCTCGTCCGGCGAGTACACGGTCATCTGCTGCTTCGTCATGACCTGTTCGATCCGGGCCCATTCGAGCCGCTGGCACGAGGCGATGTCCAGCTCGGTGGGTTTCCGCGGCTCAGTGGGTCCAGCAAGCGCCCGCTCTTCACGGTCTCGGGCGGCCCGGTGCTGCTCCTCCACCTCGCTCAAGGTGAGTCCAGTGGCCCGCCTGACGACAGAAATCTGCGCCAACTCGTCCGGATTATATTCGTAGACGGGCATCCAAGACTCCGCTCTCCATGAAACCACCAGGCGGGCGCCCTATTTCCGCCAATGGTACATGCTGCATCATCTCTGGTGCACGCGCGCACTAGACTGGAGTAGCGAGCGGTCGACGGCGATATTCTGTGATCGGAGGACCGGCATGGAGCCCAGCGGGCGAGCAGCGGATCTGCTGCATGCAGTGGAGCAGGCGCTGAGGATCCGAGGGGTATGGGAAGAGGTCGCCACAACCCACTGCTGCCGTCCGCCAGAAGAGGTGAAAGCCGCCTACGAGGTAGCCGCAGAACGCTGGAATGTCCAGCTCGACGAACGAACCGTCACCCTGTCGAGCCTGTACATCGGAGGGTCCTCCTACTGGGAGTGACCCCAACACACCAGCCCCTGCCAGCCGCCCGCGAAGCGGGCGAGCCCTGGGGCGGGCGAGCCCTGGAGGCGGAGCCGGAAGGGCCAGGGGTGGGGGAGCGAAGCGGACCCACCCAACGGGCTGAAGGCCCGGACCCCGTGAAACGGGGTCACCCAGGCCCGCGGAGCGGGCCGTTCGGGATCGAGCGTAGCGAGACCCCGCACCCGTCCGAAGCGAAGCGGAGGACCCCGGCCCGAAGGGCCGGCCCTAGCTCGGCGCAGCCGAGCCCTCCGCCGAGCG
>NZ_JBIAWQ010000014.1:0-154371 GCF_042895815.1 Streptomyces sp. NPDC001373 | reverse complement strand
GGCAACCTTGCCGCAGCCGACCTCGGCCAGATCACCCGGGCCGTCAAGCGCAGGCTCAAGCAGATCCAGTACCGCCCGGACCTGGTCGACGGGTGCCTGGCCGGCACCGGCCTGATCACGGACGGCTGACCGACATCACGAATTCAAGTTCAGTAGTTGTGCCACTTCGTTGGACAGCTTGCTGTCCCGGACCCCGGATGATCTTAGAGGCTGTTGTCTTTCCGAGTTTGATGACGGCGTTTTCGCTGGTCAGGGTAGTGGTGGCGTCCGTGTGGGAGTGATGGATCGTTGCTTCGTCGCGTGGACGGGCTGCGCGAGGAAGCCGACCGGATCCAGGCCGAGCTCGCGGCGGCCGGGCAGGAGTGGCTGGAGTGGACGATCGCCCGTGAGCGTGTGGGTACCGTGCTGTCCGCGCCGGGCGGGTGTACAGCCGACGCGGTGGCCGCCGAACGACCGGGCGGTGCCGGGACGGAAGCCGTGGTGCAGGCGTCCATGCCGGTGGCGGCGAAGGCGAAGTCGCAGGTTCCGGTGTGGCGCAAGGGGCTGGCCGTGACGGCATTGTCGGCGGACTATCAGCGCATCCTGGCCGCGCTCGCGGACCGGGTCCGTCTCGGTCAGGGCCCGCCGACCTGCCAGGAGATGGCCTCCGCCTTCGGCATGGAGAGGGTGCCGGCCAAGGTGGAGGCCCTGCGGTCGAAGGCGAAGCGCCTGGTCGCGCGGGGCTGGCCGGCCGAGCCTGCGCCGGGCCGGTTCACGCTCGCGCGGAGCGTGAGCGGGCAAGGCGGCGGGTCATGATCATGGTCATCGACCAGTAGATCATCGCCTCGGCGGTGGTCGTGCGGCGTTCGTAGTCGCGGACCAGGCGGCGGCTTCGCATCAGGTGGGCGAAGAGCCGCTCGACGATCCACCGCTTGGGCAGGACCACGAAGCCGCGCCTGTCGTCGCTGCGTTTGACGATCGCCAGGACCAGGGCGAGCGTGGCCAGGCAGTGCTCGACGAGGCTGCCGGTGTAGCCGCCGTCGGCCCAGACGAGTTCCAGCCGGTGGTGGGCATCGGCCGCCCGCTCAAGCAGCACCTTCGCTGCGGCGCGGTCGCCGATGTCCGCGCTCGTGACCATCACGCCCAGCAGCAGGCCGAGGGTGTCGACCACGACATGCCGCTTGCGCCCGTTGATCAGCTTCCCGCCGTCGAAGCCGCGGCTGTCGGCGCCGACCACGGCGTCCGCCTTGACCGACTGCGAGTCGATCACGCCGGCCGTCGGCTCCGCATCCCGACCCGCCTCCTGGCGGACCCGGCCATGCAGCCGGTCATGAAACTCCTGGACCAGCACGTGGTCGCGCCAGCGGCGGAAGAACGCATGGACCCGGTCCCACGGCGGGAAATCGCCGGGCATTGCCCGCCACTCGATCCCGTTGTCCACGAGATAGCGGATCGCGTCCAGTATCGCCCGGTGGCAGTACGCCTCCGGCTGCCCGCCGCGGCCGCGCATCCAGCCCGGCACCGGCAACAGCGGCCGGACCACGGCCCACTCCGCGTCCGTCATGTCCGAGGGATACCGCCGAACACGCTCCGGATGATCGGCCGCATTCCCGAACCTGTGAGCGACACAATCACACGACGGTGCAGCCGAGTTGAACTTCACCGGGGCGAGCACGTACAACTGCGGCAACAGGGTCTCCTGGATCTCGGTTGGCTTCGCAACCCCGAGCTACCAAGAGGCCCTGCCTTCATGCCCGCGGCCAGCCGCGATCACCCGATCGAGACTCCCGTTCGACGCCCACCCCTCAAGATCGGAACGACAACAGCTACTAAGGTCTACTTCTTCGCCTGTTGCTTGGCCTTGGTTGGGCGAGGCGGTAGGACTCGGTGCCGCCGTCCCCGGCAGTCCAGCACGTAGGAGGCGGTGCGGGTGATCAGGCCGTAGTCGAACGCGGCATGCTCGGCGAGCAGCACGACCGCGTCCGCCGCGAGGAGGACCTCCGAGCTCGCTTCCACCGGCCCGTGGAGGCGGAACCCGAGTGCGGTGCGGCGGTGGTCGGGGACGTGGGGGTCGGCGGCCCAGGCCTGGGCACCCTTCGCGGTGAGCAGTTCGGACACCGCGGCGGCCGGGGTCTCGCGCACGTCGCTGCTGTCGGCCTTGCAGGCCAGTCCGGGCAGAGGGACCGTCGCGCCGTCCAGCGGGCGGCCGCGCTCGGCCAGGCCCTGCTCCAAGCGCTCCACCACGTAGGCGGTATCGCCTGGTTGACCTCGCAGGCCAGGTCGACCAGCGGGATCCAGCGCCCCGAGATCTGCTCGGCGGCCCACGACACGCCGCCGCGCCCCGCCGACGTCATGGGACCCGGGCTCGCCGCCCCGCTGGTCACAGACGCGGGCGGTCGGCCTACCTGGAGCGCGCCTTTCGGACAGCCGCCCCGCCCCGATGTGGACGCGGCCGACCCCGCCTGTTGCACTCGCAGGCCCGGCGGGGCGGCACCCCCGCTACGGTCCGCGGACACCAGGGGGAGGGCATGGCCAGGGCAGGACGTCCACAAGGAGAGCCGAAGGGCCGCTCGCAGGCCGCCAACGAGCTGGCCGCGCTGCTGAGGCAGGTCACCGCCGACCTGACGGTACGGGAGCTGGCCCAGCGGTTCGGGGGAGGCAAGACGGCCTGGAGCGAGTACCGTTCGGGCGCCCGGATCATCCCGCTCGGACGCCTCGGCCTGGTCGTCAAGGAGTGCGTCCGCGATCCCCGCAACCGTCAGCGGCTTCTGACCAGGGCCCGGGCCCTGCACGCCCAGGCCCTGACCGCGCACGCGCAGGCGGAGGCCGAGGCCACCCCCGCACCCGGACTGGAGGAGGCCCTGCGCCGGGCCCAGGAGGACCTCGCCACCTCCGGCCGCCTGGTGGAAGGGCTCCTGGACCTGATGGCCGTGCTCCAGGATCAAGCCAAAGTCTCCGCGCCGGACACCGCGCCGGACGCCACCGTTCCACCGGAGGCGCGCCCCGCACCGCCCGAGCGGTTACGCGGCCGGCTGGACGAGACGCTCGACCAGTTGGTCACCGCCCGGGCCGTCGAGGAGTCCGCCCGCCGAGCCGTCGCCGACGCCCGGGCCCAACGCGAGGTGGCCGCACGCCGCCGGCTCCCCGCCCTGGCACCGCCGCCGGCCGGCGCCCCGCCCCCGACAGCGGACGGGCCGCTGTCCACGGAACTGATCCGGCTGCGCCACAGCCTGCAACAACAGCGTGAGGACGCCCACTGGCTGTGGGCACGGGCCCGGACCGCCCGGGCCCCTCACGAGGTCATCGAGGGCGTCGTCCTGGAACGCCTCGACACCTTCCCCGCAGTCCCCGAACCCCCCGCACGCCGCCGCACCGCACCCGCCAGGACCCCGCTGGCCGCACTGGGGGCCCTCCTCGCCCTGGCGGTCATCGCGGCAGCCACCCTCGCCGGGGTGCTGATAGGGCAACGGCACACCGACCTCACCGCCGAACTCCCGGCCCCCCAGCCCGTACCCCGACCCGGAAGCGGCCCCGGCGCCAGCGCGGCCCCGTCCCCCTCGCCACCCTCCCCTCCCCCTTCCCCCTCTCTGCCCGCCGCTCCCCTCCCCTCCTTCCCGGGCCCTCTGCCGAAGCCCGCCGACCCCGGGACTTCCCCCACCCCGCCCGGAGCCCCCACGCCCGCAGCCCCTACCCCGCGATCCCCGTCCGGCACCGCCTACGCCGTCTCCCTCGACCGGCGCAGCATCCTGCGCTGGACCGCCCGGGACGGCTCCTGGAAGGTCATCGGCCCCGCGGCCGAGAAGGTCTACGCCAGCCCGGCCGGCCTGTTCGCGACCAACACCGGCGACGGCCGCATCTTCAAGTACGACGAGTCCTCCAGCTCCTGGTCCCAGATCGGCTTCCCCGGCGACCAGTTCGCCACCGCAGGGGACGCCCTCTACGGGATCACGGAGCACCGCGACGCCGTCATGCGCTGGAGCGGCCAGGGCACCGATTGGGTCCGCATCGGCACCGCGGCCGCCCGGCTCTACGCGGGCGGCGCGGGCCTCTTCGCGACCAGCCCCGACGCCGGAGCCCTCTTCCGGTACACGGGCTCCGGCGACGCCTGGGTCGACGCGGGAGGCCCCGGAGCCGACTTCGCCGTCGGACCCGACTACGTGGCCCGGATCTCCCCGGACGGCAAGGAGACCTGGCAGGCCAACGCCAAGGGCAGCAACTGGCACCGGATCGGCGGTCCGGCCCGCAACCTGTACGCGGGCGGCGCCGGGCTCTTCGCGGTCGACTCCGCCACCGGCCGGATCCTGCGCTACGACAACCTGCCGGACGCCTGGACCCCGATCGGCACCGCGGGCGTCGGCCTCACCGTCGGCGCCGACTCCGTCTACCGCATCGGCGACGACCTGACCGTCTCCCGCTGGACGGGACGGGGAACGGAGTGGACCACCCTGGGGATCTCCGCCAGCTCGCTCGCGACGGCCGACTGAACCGGCCCGGTCGTCCGGCGGACAACCCGGACGACCTGCACCCGGGGCACCTCCCGGCCCTTCGGATGTCAGAGCTCGGACGTAGGGTCCCGGCATGCACCTCCAACGTACCGCCCAAGGCGCCGAAGGCCCCTACGACGCCGCGTACCTCCCCCGGTTTGACATGCGCCTCGTACCGGACAGGACCCCCATGGCCGCGCCCGTCGCGAAACTGGGCGGCGAACCCGTCTGGCTGGGCGAGCCCAGCTGGCCGGTGGCCCCCGGAACGGGAGTCCCACTGGACTTCATCGGCCAGTTCCCCGTACCGGGCGAGCCCGGCGAGGAGCCGCGGATGGTGTACCTCTTCCTCGCCTACGGCGACTACGAAACGGGCGGCATCGACCCCGAAGACGGACAGGCCGTACTCCTCGTACAGCCGGGCGGCCGGATCCCGACTTCGCCGTCGTCGGGCCGCCCGGCACCACGGGTCGCTCCCTGTGGGCCTTCGATGCGGAGGACGAGACGGTACCCGTCGAATTCCGGATCGAGTTCCGGCCGGTGGCGGACGAACTGGAAGCGGAGCTGGAGGACGGTGGGATCCTCTCCGTCGACCACTACATGGGCGAACGGCCCTCGTATCCCGACTGGCCGGGATACGAGGCACCGTGGCGCTTCTTCTTCAAACTCGCACACGGGGACGGCGACCCCTACTTCCTCGACTTCGCCGACGGTGGCGGCTACGCCTACCTCAGCCCGGACCGACTCGAAGGCCGCTTCAAGTGGGAAGCGGCGTAGGCCGCGTTCATGGGCCCCGCGCTCGAAGGACGCCGGGCGCCGCATAGGCTTCACGGCGGCCGAGCGATGCCTCCCTTGTCCGCCGGACAACCGGGTTGTCCACTCCATCCACCCCGCTGACCTGCGAGTCCGTGATCCGGACCGTCCGGCCAACCTCACCGCCGGGCCAGTCTTCCGGCGGACGGGGCGCCGACCGGGCGCCTCGCCTCCCGGCCCACCCCGGTGGGACCGGACGACTAGGGGAGAAACATGTCATCGACGCGTATCCGCCTGGCGGCGCTCGGCGCCACCCTGCTCGGCGCCCTCGCCCTGGCGGCCCCGGCACAGGCGACCGACACGACGGTCGCACCGTCGCGGTCCGCCTTCTCCGCCCAGGCCCGCGAGGCGGGGCTGGACGACGGCCAGGCCGCGGAGCTCCAGCGCCGGGTCGACGCCGAAGTGGCCACCACCGGTGGCCGTCAGATCGCCGCGAACAAGATCGCCCTCGACAAGGACGCCCGGACGGTCATGCTGCTCACCCTGCCGGGGGAGGAGCGCGTCCGTGAACTGTCCGGCCCCGAGGCGTCGTTCGCCGACCCCTGCGCGCGAGGCTGGGCCTGCCTGTACCCGTACCCGAACTTCGAGGGCAACGCGATCAAGATGTACGAGTGCGGCAAGGTCGGCAACCCCTGGTACGGCACGGGCTCCTGGATCAACAACCAGCCCTCGAACTACCGCATGAAGTTCTACGACCGCAGCGGCCGGCTCGGCTGGACCTCCCCGGGCGGCTACGCCGAGGACCGCAACGCCCCCCTGGACTGGGTGGGCTACGTCGCCGCCTGCTGATCCGCGCCCGCTGAGGGCCTCCTGCCGCCTCGACGGCAGGAGGCCCTCGCCTCTGCGGCCCCCGGCGGACGCGTGGGAACGCGGGACCGCGCGGCCTGGTCACGAGGCCGTCCGGCCGAAACCCGCTGCGGGAGGGGGCGGCTGATCGAGCGGTTCCGGTCGGGGGCGAGTGGCCTGCGGGTGGCGCTGGCGTGGCCCGCCGGCCTGCGGGGCACCGCCGCCCGCTACGGAGGGGGTGGTCCACCACTAGGTTCTGTATTCGGGCGCGGGCGAGGACCGCGGGTGTGTGCGGCACGACTGCGGCGCGTCACCCCGAAGCCCTGGTGCCCCGACCACGGGACGGCCGTCGGCCGGATGACCGAGGACCACATCGGCGTCTACTGCACGCAGTGTGCCGCCTGCCACAGGAGTGCGCCCGCCCGCGTCTGAACCGCCGAGGGGGCGGCGGCCCAGGGTGCGCCGCCCCCTGGGCGGCCCCGCGCTGGAGGGGCAGGTAGATCAGGTTCCCGCGGGGCGGTTGTCGCTTCGTGTGGGTGGTGGGTGTGGTGTGTGTGAAGTCCTGGCGACTCCTTCGCAAGCTGCTCTTCACCACCACAATGGCCGCTGGCGGATCGTCAAATGACCTTGTACCACAGCTCGTACAGAGACGAAGACGGTGCGCCGATGCTCTGCGTTCGTTCGCCAAGGCCTATCTCGGAGGGGTTGATCCCCGCCCCGCCAATGACGCTGGCCTGGTGAGTTGCCTCATTCACTTCGCGCAGAATGATGTCAATCTGCGGTGTGCCATCGAACGGTATGAGCCGCTCGTTGAACTCATACACGTCCCCTTGTCGCATTTGTATCCTTTCGAAGATGCCGCCGTCACCTCTACTGATCTGGATCTCGTCCGCACCATCCGGGTCCTGAATCCTTTTCGCCTCGAGCCACAGAAGCTTGGCGTAAGATGCTTCTGCCATTTTATCCTCCCACACTTCCCTGCTGTTTGCTGCTTTTCATATGGGCCATATAATGGAATGACCATATAATGGAATACGGTTCTCCAAATCGGCCGCAGAAATGGTTTTCACCTTGCGCACCGTCCCGCCGTGCCGTCCCCTGCCACCCCTCAGGTCTCCTTCACCCCAGCATGCCCTTGTGGCGGGCCTGCGCAACCCTGCACTACGCCGAGCCCGAAGCGGGTGGAGTTCCGAGGGTGCGCGTGCGGAACTCTACGAAATCACCGGCGGCTGGTCGGGGTGCTGACAGTCATGGAATTCCCGCTCTGCGTCATCGGACTCCCTCTTGTCCTCGTCCACGACTTTCCGGGCAGCATCCACCTTCTGCTGCAGCGCAGCCACTTGGTCCGGATCGGGGTGCGGCAGGTGCTTGAGGGCGTTCAGCTCGCCCTCAAGGGTTTGGAGGACCGCGGTGTCCGCCTTCAGCTTCTGATAGGCCGCTTTGGCGGCTGCCTGCAATTCACTACAATCGTGCGCGCGCATAGCGAATCACCTCTGTCCTTCGAAGACCGGTCGCCGAGCCGGTTCGGGTGGCCGGAGCATCCGCTCCGCCCGGGCGTCAGAGCTCGCAGAGCTGGACACAGACCATGTGGGGCGCGTCCCCGGCCCACTCGCAGCACACAGGAAGGTCCTCCGGGTCGAATCCGGACTCGACTTCGTCGCGGTTGCGGAACTCGGTGACGATCCGGTCCCCTTCCACCCGGGACAGTCCGACCTGTTCGGCGAAGTCGACTTTCAGCACCTCTTTTTCGCGGTGCAGGCACCTTACGGCATACCTTCCGGAAACGTTCGAATGCTTTGCGAACACTGCGGCCAGGTCCCGAAAGAACTCGGCATCCCGTCCCGGACCGCACACATGCTTTTGAGTCATAGCAGCCTCCTGACGCCCGTGCCCCCGGTTCCAGGCTTCCGCTCACCGTCCAATGACGCCACCCACCGTGCCCCGTGCAGCCGACCGCACGGGGCCGGAGGCGACGGGCGCACCGCTCCGGCTTCTTCCGCCCCGCACTGCGATGGGTGAGACGGCCTCGGCAAAGCCGAGCTACGGCTGGACCGGGGGCTTGTCGATACCGGTCTCGCAGTCGTAGAGGGCTCGTTCTGCCGCCTCGACGGTGCGCTGGTCCGTGTCCACCTTCTCCTGCGCCGTCTTCACCTCCTGCTGCACCTCCGCCAGCTGGGCCGGATCGGCGATCGGCCGGCGCTTGAGGGCCTGCAGCTTGTTCTCCAGGTTTCCAAGAATCACGGCATCATGCTGCAGCGTCTGATTGGCCCTGGCGACGACTTTCTCAAGCCCACTGCATTCCTGCGTGCTCAAGGCGAATCACCACCGTCCCTCGAAAGTGGGGCCCGGCAGCATTCCGGAGGGCGCGAGCCGGGCAACAGGGCTGCGGCAGGATTTCCACGAGGCCGGCCATGGGCGGCCTTCATCGGGCCGACCGAAATCCCTGCGCTGCCACATACTCAATTCCAGGAGACCACGGCAGCAGTGGGACTGCACTCCCAACGGCCCGGTGACCGTACGGCACGCCCCGCCCACGCCGACACCCCGCCCCGCCGGGCGGTGAGGGTGAACAGGGGCCGGGTGCCGGTGAGGTCCAGCAGACGCAGGGCCTGGTCGGGCAGATTGGCCAGTTCCAGTGTCGCGCCGACGAGACTGGCGCGGTGGCGGAGGGCCAGGAGCACGTTGAGGCCACAGGAGTCGAAGAACGTGACAGCCGACAGGTCCAAGGTCAGGGCCCGACCGGGCAGGTCGATGGCGTCGGCGGCCTCGATCAGGTATGGCGCGGTGTCCATTTCGAGTTCGCCGGCCGCGGTGACCACCGTGTGGTCGCCGTGCACGCTGACGTCGAGATCAAGGGTGTTGGACATTCGTGGACCGCCCCGTTTCGGGATCGGAGCCCAGGCTGGTAGCCCTTCACACGCGTGATGGCACACTGTTCGGACAGCGGAGCCTCCGGTCTTTGTGAACGGCTTGTCTTGGTCGACTGCCAGTTCTACCGGGGCTCCGCTCCTCATGTCCGGCGAATCCGCAGCTTACGGCCCCCTGGACAACCCCACCCGACCCATAACTTCACGGCCTTGGGTCTAGCCCCGGCCGCGGCGGCCCAGGTCCAGCACGCTCAGCCCGAACATCAGGACGCCGAGCGGGACATGGGCCGCGGGGAGGTGCGCGATGCCCAGCACCACCTGCACCGAGGCGAGTGCGAGGAACCCGGACGCGTACAGGACAGGGCGCGGCGACCCGCCCCCCGGCCGCCAGGCCAGGACCGCCGCGAGTACGTACAGCATCGACGCGCCGTACATCACGCGCGCGCCGACGCCGTGCAGCACCTCGCCGTACGAGGTGGACAGCAGCAGTCCGGCGGTGACGGCCTGGAAGAAGACGGCCAGGGTCTGCAGGGCGACCGCCGCCCGCAGGAGGACCGTGGCGCGCCGGCCGGCGGTGGTGGTGGTCGTCGCGGTTGCCGTCGTCTCGTTGGTCGTCATGGAAGGGGCCCCGTCTCTGCCGTTCGGCGGTGGTCGGTACTGTCTCGCTGATCCGACGACGCAGCCCCGCGAAGTGTGAGGTGCGGGGGCGGAGCCGGGCCCACGAGCAGCCCCGAGGAGCGGACGAGGCCATGAGCACCCCACCCGAACCGGAGCCGGACGTGATCGTCGGCGAGCGGCGCCACCTGGCCAACCTCGCCTACCGGATGCTGGGTTCGCTCACCGAGGCCGAGGACGCGGTCCAGGAGGCGTTCACCCGCTGGTGCGCGCTGCCGGGGCGGAAGCGGGCGGCCGTCGCGTCCCCGGGGGCCTGGCTGACGACGGTGGTCAGCCGCATCTGCCTCGACGTGCTCGGCTCCGCACGGGTCCGCCGCGAACGCTACGTGGGCGCGTGGCTCCCCGAGCCCCTGCCCGACCGCACCGAGTGGTCCGCCGGATCGGCGGTCACGGCCGACCCGGCGGACCAGGTGGCCGTCGACGACTCGGTGAGCATGGCCCTCCTCGTCGTCCTCGAGTCGATGACGCCGGCCGAGCGCGTGGCATTCGTCCTGCACGACGTCTTCCGCTACCCCTTCCCCGAGATAGCCGCGATCGTCGGCCGGACCCCGGCGGCCTGCCGCAGGCTGGCGTCGTCGGCCCGCGGCCGGGTCTCCGCGGACCGGGCCCCCGCCACCTCCGCCCCCCGACAGGCAGCGGTCCTGCGCGACTTCAAGGAGGCGTGGCGGGCCGGCGACATCCAGACCCTGGTCACCCTCCTGGACCCCGGCGCCACGATGGTCGCCGACGGCGGCGGACTGGCCAGTGCCGTACGGCGCACGATCGAGGGCAGCCTGGACATCGCGGGCTACCTGACGCACATCGCGGGCCTCTCCCCGGACCTCACCCTCCTGGAACGCACGGTCAACGGCGAGCCGGGCCTGGTGGCCCAGCGCGACGGTGCCACGGTCACGGTGGCGGCCTTCCGGCTCACCGAGGGCCGCATCACGCACATCTGGGCGGTCCGCAATCCGGAGAAGCTCCGGCCCTGGACCACCCCCGCCCACGCCTGATCCCCACCCGGGTCCCCAACCGCCGTGAGCTGTGCGCGGGTTGGGGACCGGGGCATACTGGCCACCATGACGCACACCCCCGCCGAGCCGCCGACCCCGTTCTCCCGCATCAGGATCCGCGTCGGGGCCCTGGTGTTCTGCGGTGACGAGGTCGCCCTCATCCGCCGCGACCGTGCCGGATCGGTCCACTACACCCCGCCCGGCGGCAACGTCGAAGACGGCGAGGACCTCGTCGCCGCGCTGCGCCGGGAGCTCGAGGAGGAACTCGCCCTCGACGTCGGCCGGGCCGACGGCGGCGACCTGCTCTGGGTCGTCGACCAACGGGTCACCCGCCCGGGCCCCACCCCGCCGCCCCGCAAACTCCACCTGCTCTACCGCCTCCACATCACCCCCGACGTCCGCGCCACCCTCGCCGCGTACGAACACGACGAACTCCCCGACGGCAGCCACGACATCGGCGTCATCGAATGGATCGACCACCGCGAGACGGCCGGCCTGCCGCTCTTCCCGCCCATCGGCCCCGCCCTCGCGGCCCTGCCCGACCCGCGCGCGACGGTCGCCGACGCGGCCCTGGACGCGGTCACGGACGAGACCTACACCTGGGTGTGAGCGCGGCCGTACCGGGTGCCGTGGGTGCGTCATGCCGTTCGGCTCTCGGCGGGGGAGCGGCCCGCGTGGCCGCGGTCCGGGCGGACGGGCGCCCTATGCGGGCCCCTTCGCGCGGCCGTGGCCCTGCGTCATCCGACCGACCGGTGACCTGCATGATTGCGGGGTGTCCGTGCTTCCCGATCTGCATCCGGTCCGCCTGTTTCCCCGGGACGGCGGTCCCTTCGCCCACCGTCCGGAGCTTCTGGAGGAGCCCCTGTTCTGGCGGCAGCACCTGAGCGCCTGCCTGCGGGGCGGGACACCCGCCTCCTGGCTGGGGCCGCGCGACCCGGTCGCCTCCCTGGCGTTCTCGCGCCGCCTGTGGGCCGGGGGAGACCGGCCGGTGTTCACGGTGCCGCTCGCGGGCGGGCTGCGCCTGCATGTCGTCTACCGGAACGACACCGAGGACGTCGGGGTCGACTACGCCGTCCACCACCCCGACTGGGAGCGGGCCGAACTCCTCGCCCGCGACGACGGGCACTGGAGGGGACCGGGCCTGTCCTGGAACGAGCTGGCCGGCGCGGCCGACAACGGCCTGCCCGGCGGCACCACGACCGACCCCGGCACCCGGCTGCTCCTGCTGCTGCCCGCACTCGGGGACGAGGACCCGCCGCCCGGTGCGGGCCGGCGGCTCGCGGCCTGCCTGCGGGACCGCCTCGGCGCCGCCGAACCCGGGCGGCTCGCCGCCGCCGTCCTGCGCCGGCAGGGGATGGCCGGTCCGTCCCGGTGGAGCACCGGCCCCGGCGGCGTCCGCACCGACGACGGCGGGCACTCCTACCGCAACCCGGCCAACCGCGACGCCCTGCCGGACTGCCGCCTCGCCCAGGTGTCCGCCGCGCTCACGGACGGCCGGGCCGTCCTCCGGCGGGACCGCGGCCCGCAGGACTGCCGGCCGGACGGCTGCGCGGCCACCCCGCGCTCCGCCGCCGACTGCCCCCGCCGGGCCGCCTACGGCGCCTGGCTCGCCGCCCTCACGACGGGCGCCCCGCCCCCCTTCTGACGCGCGCCCGCGCACGGACGTCCCGTCACGGCTCAGCCGCCCAGGGCCCGGTAGCGGGCGAAGGCCTCCACCGCGTCCGGCACGAACGGCCACGTCGTCATCAGCTCGGGCAGGGACGCCTCCTCCACCCACCCCCACCAGGCGATCTCCCCGACGTCCGGCGACGGCGTCCCCGTGATCAGCGCCTCGTGCACCGCCAGCCAGTACGGGGAGACGGCGCCGTCGCACAGGAACGTGAACCTGAGCTCCACCGGCGCGGACGTCCCGAGCTCTTCCGCCAGCTCGCGCCCCGCGGCCTCCTCGTACGTCTCGCCGACGCCCACGGCCCCGCCGAGCAGCCAGTTGTAGGCGCCGGGGAAGCGCGGGCTGTCGTCCGGGCGGCGGTGGACGAGGAACCGCCCCCCGGGGTCCCGGCACACCACCGTCGCCACCCGGTGCAGCCAGCGCCGCTCGACGGCCTCGCCGCGCTCCACCACACCCAGGACCCGGTCGTGCTCGTCGACCCGCTCCACCCATTCCGCCATGTCCGGCCCCTCCTCCGTACCGCCCGGCCGGGTCGCCGGGCACGCCCCCAGCAGTACAGGATCCGCCGACGGGGGGGTGCGCCCGGGTTCCGGCGGGGCGTCTCAGTGCGTACCGCAGCCCCGGGCCGGCGCGGCGGCGTCCTCGTCCGCCACCCGGCGGCGGACCTGGTCCTCCTGGGCGAGGCGGCGCAGCAGCTCGAACACGGGGGCGCAGATCGCGAAGACGATGACGGCCCGCTCCGCCAGGGCCACCGGGTCGTCGAGGCACTCGGCGCGCTCCAGGTCCAGCCGGGCCACCGACTCGGCCAGCCTCGCGTACGCGGCGAGCTCGCCCGGGGCGTACTGCGCGTCCAGCCGCCGCAGCTCCTGGAGGGCCGTCGTGAGCCCCCGCACGTGCGGCGAGGCTGCCGGCGCCCGCCAGTCGAGGGCCGCCAGCAGTTCCGCCACCTCCGCCCCGGCGGCCTCCTCGGCCGCGGTGTCCTCCTCCGCCCCCGCGCCGCCCTGGGAGGCGACCGGCACCGGGAGGGCGTAGCTGATCGCCCCGAGGGCGCCCTCGGTGGTGTGGGCCTGGTCGACCGCGCCGAGCACCTCGCGGGTGGCGGCGATGGAGAGGCCGCCGAGCGTGGTCAGCGCCTTGATCAGGCGCAGCCGCTCCGCGTGCTCCTCCCCGTACTCGGCCAGGGTCGCGGCGGTCGCCCGGCCCGCGGGCAGCAGGCCCTGCCGCCGGAAGTACTTGATGCTGGCGACCGGCACGCCGGTCCGCCGGCTGAGCTCCGAGATCTTCACGCGGCCTCCCCGCTGGTCATCCGGTCCGGCGTCCGGCATCGGCGATTGGACACCACAACAAGATACTGCCACTATCCAGTAGCTGGATACCAGGAGTATCCAGCTACTGGAACGCAACCCAAGCAGCCCACCGCAGCCGTACCGGAGAATCCGGAGAATCGATGCCCCACCCCACGTCCCGCTCCGTGCTCCGCCGACCCCAGCTGTGGATCGGAACGGGGCTCATCGCCGCAGTGGTCTCGATGTTGTTCGCCCTGCTGTACGTCGGCGGCAACGTCAACCCACGAGGCAACCTGCGCGACCTGCCCGTGGCCCTCGTCAACGCCGACGCCGGCGCCGACGCGGGCGGCCGCCACGTCGACCTGGGCGAGCAGGTCGTCTCGGGCATACGCAAGGCCGCCGAGACCGACAAGAGCATCGACTGGCAGGTGGTCAGCCGCGAGGAGGCGGACAAGCGCCTCGGCCGGGGCAAGGTCTTCGGCGCCCTCGTCATCCCGCAGGACTTCAGCGCCGCGGTGACCGCCCTCGGCGCCCCGCAGCCCGCACCCCAGGGCAAGCAGCCGGCCCCGCCGACCCTCACCGTGCTGACGAACCAGTCCGCCGGCAGCATCGGCTCCTCCATGTCCTCCCAGGCCGCCCAGAAGGCCGCCCACGCCGCCTCCGCCCACATCGGCCAGGAGCTCCTGAAGCAGGCCGCGGCCCAGAAGGCCCCGCTGCCGACCGCCGCCCAGCTCAAGCTCGCCGACCCGGTGACCGTGACCGTCGCCGACGGCCACCCCGTGGGCGCCCGCAGCGCCATGGGCCTCAGCGCCTTCTACTACGCGCTCGTCCTGGTCGTCTGCGGCATGCTCGGCGCCAACCTGGTCAACTCCCAGGTCGACACCGCCCTCGGCTACCTGCACACCGACTACGGCCCGGTCCGCAAGCGCGTCCCCGTCCAGCACACCAGCCGGGTGCGCACCCTCGCCGCCGGCGTGGTGCTGATGCTGGGCATGTCGCTCGTCATGGGCACCCTCGTCGAGGTCGCGACCGTCTCGATCCTCGACATGGACGCCTCCCACCTGGGCCTGCTGTGGCTCTACTCGGTCGCCACCATCGCCGTCGTGGGCATCGGCGGACTGGCCCTGTTCGCCGCGTTCGGCACGCCCGGCATGCTGCTGGCCACCATCGTCTTCGTCGCGATGGCCGTCCCCTCCTCCGGTGCGACCGTGCCCCTGCAGGCGCTGCCCGGGTTCTTCCGAGGGCTCTCCGAGTTCGAGCCGCTGCGCCAGATCACCGAGGGCATGCGCTCCCTGCTCTACTACGGCGCCCAGGCCGACGCGGGCCTGACCAGGGCCTGGACCTCGATGGGGATCGCCCTCGTCGCCGCGCTGGCCTTCGGCTTCGCCGTCACCGCCTTCTACGACCGCCGGGGCCTGCACCGTGTCCCGCGGCCGGACGAGGAGGGCGACGCCCCCGCCGGGACCCCCGCCCCCGCCGCGGAGGCGGCCACGGCCTGAGCGCCCCCGCGGCAGCCCAACCGGAGCGCCGGTCCACCGTCGAGGAGGCGGAGGGCCGGCGCTCCGGCGTACCCGGGCCCCCTCCGCCGTGCCCGGAGCATCGCGCGGAGGGTCCGGCGGAGGGGGCCCTTCAGGGCAACGGGCGCCGCCGTACAGCCGGGATCCTTGGAATGAGGGGTTCCGCGAGGTACCCCTGACAGGGCGTACGCGCAGCCCCTGCCTCCGGCCGCCCGGCCCGGCCGGATCCGTCGGCAGGGCGGACCGCGCGCCCCACCGACGGCAGGAGCGCCCCATGACCACAGGCTGGAACACCCGCCCGCCGCAGCCCGGCCCCCCGGCGGTCGAGCACCTGCCCGAGCTCGACGTGCCGCCGCCCGGGCGCCAGCGGCGCTGGACGGTCCTGCTGCGCTGGCTCCTGCTCCTGCCCCAGTTCGTCGTCACGGCCCTGCTCGGCATCGCCGCCCTCCTCGTGACGATCGTCGGCTGGTTCGCCGCCCTCTTCCAGGGCCGTCTCCCGGCCGGCATCGCGGAGTTCCTCGGCGGGTACCTGGCGTACGAGACCCGGGTGGTGTCGAGCGCGATGCTGCTGGTGGACCGGTACCCGCCCTTCTCCTTCGACGGGCAGGGCCACCCCGTGCGGATCGAACTGCGCCCCGGTGAGCTGAACCGGCTGGCCGTGCTGTTCCGCATCGTCCTGATGATTCCGGTGGTGATCGTGACCAGCCTGCTGCAGTACGGCCTCGGGGCCGTCTGCTGGGTGTTCTGGCTGATCACGCTGGTGCTGGGGCGGATGCCGCTGCCCGTGTTCGGCGCCGTGGCCGCGGTGGTGCGGTTCCGGATGCGCTACCAGGCGTACGTGATGATGCTGACCTCCGCCTATCCCAAGCACCTCTTCGGCGACGGGCCGCCCGTGGGCCGGGCGGTCGCCCCCGCCCCTGCCCCCGCCCCGGCCGCCGCCTCGGCCACCCGGCCGCTGCTGCTCGGTACGCCGGCCAAGGTGCTGGTCGTGGTCATCCTCGTGCTCGGCCTCGGCGCGGCGGGCGTCTCCCAGACCGTCCAGGTCCGGCAGGAGCGCTGGAACCCCTCCACCGGGGCCGCAACCGTACCGATCCGGACAAGCTGAATGGCCTCCGGGTGTACGCGGGGTGCGCAGCAGCAGGTCAGTGGCCCCGCCCGGACGGCCGACCCGGTGATCACCCGCCGTTTCCACCCGGACACGGAGCGAGCGCACCCCGGCTGAGCTGCCCGAACGCCTCTTCGTTATCCGATAGTCGAACACTCTGTCCGTAAATAGGTCATCAACATGCGCCCTGCCTTCGCATCGGACAGACTCGGGCACATCGAGGCGCGACAACGCAAGAAAATGCCGCGCTAAACCTTCGTATCGAAAGCGAGTTTCGTCGTGCGCTACCGCTTCGCTGCTGTCCCTGCCGCCGCCCTCCTGTGCCTGGCCGGCGCCACCGGCATGGCGGAGGCAAAGCCCACCAGCCTGTACGCCCCGTCGGCCATGGTCTTTTCCATCGCCCAGGGCGACGACGCCGCCGGTGCCACGGTGCTGCGCGCCGCCACCCTCAGCTGCATGCCGGCCGCCCAGGGCACCCACCCGGACCCCAAGGCCGCCTGTACCGCCCTGAACTCCACCGGCGGCAGCTTCGACCGGCTCCTCGCCGCCCCCGACGCCAACCGCGCCTGCCCCATGCACTACGCGCCCGTGACCGTGACCGCCGACGGCGTCTGGCAGGGCAGCCGGGTCTCCTGGAAGCACACCTTCTCCAACACCTGCGACATGTCCGCGACCCTCAACGGCAACGCCGTCTTCGCGTTCTGACCCGCGCCGCGGCGTCGCGCCAAGGGCCGCCACCCCGGAGGGTGGCGGCCCTCGCCGTGCGGACGCGGTGCGTCAGCCGACCGGGCCGACGGCGTTCTCGTGGCCCGCGTCCAGCTCCTTGCCGAAGTGGAAGGCGACGACGCCCATCCGCTCGCGGAAGTAGAAACGGTGCGCCGCCGTGCGCTGGGTGCCCGAGTCGAGGTCCAGCAGCCGGCAGTCCGCCGCCCGGGCACGGTCCTCCAGGTAGGAGAGCAGGGCCCGTCCGACGCCCGTGGAGCGGGAGGCGGCGGCCGTGACGAGGTCGTCCACGTACAGCTTGCGGATGTCGCAGGTGCCGGCGACGATCCGCCAGCCGGCGGCCCCTGTGCACCTGCCGTCGGCGTCGTACGCCGCGCTGAACCGCAGGCCCTGCGGGTGCCCCTCGGCGTAGATCTCCCCGAACAGCGCGGGCGTGAGGTGCGGCCGCAGCTCACGCAGCACGGGCAGCAGGTCGGCGGCGAGCCGGGGATCGCCCGGCTCCAGGTCGATGATCTTCATGGGGCCACGGTAGACGCCCGCCCGGTTCAGCGGGCGTGCGCCAGTTCCAGGAAGCGGTGGAGGTCGTGGGCCGCCTCGAGCGCGCACAGCCCGGTGGCCGCCAGCAGGGCCGCGGCGGCGGCAAGGAGCAGCGGTCGGCTCCGGGGCGGGGGAGCCAGGAGCGCGGCGACGCGGCGGGGGACCATGCCGGGCGCGGGCCGGCGGCCCAGCACCCCGAGGGCCGCGGCGGGGATCCGGCGCGCGCCGCGGCTGCGCTTGGCGGCGATGGCGGCCCGGGCGACGGTCTCGGCGACCGCGCGGCGGTTCCCGGTGTGCCGCGCGGCGTGCTCGTCGGCCCAGCGCTCGACGGTGTAGGCGACGGCACCGGACAGGGGCCGCAGGAGGGGGTTGGCGGCGGCGGCCAGCTGGGTGAGCGCGACGAAGGCGTAGTGGTGGTGGCGCAGGTGGGCGCGCTCGTGGCTGAGGAGGATCTCGCGTCCGGCAGGGTCGAGGGCGTCGAGCATGCCGTGGGAGATGACGATCCGGCCGGGCAGCCCGGGCATGGCGTAGGCGTCGGCGCCGGGGTCGTCGGTGACGACGACCGGGCCGGGGCCGGGCATGCAGGCGGCTTCCAGGGCGGCGGACCACAGGGCTCCGGCCCGCCGGGCGGCCAGCCGGGCGGCGGCCAGGACCGCGAGGGCGAGCAGGACGGCGCCCGCGAGGGCGGCGGGCCACGTGGCGGGGTCCTGCCGGGCGACCAGCTCGGGCGAGTAGCCCTTGAGGGCGTCGACGAGCGGGATGCGCACCAGCCCGGCCAGCGTGAGCAGGCCCAGAACGAGGGTGCTGGAGGCGGCGAGCAGCAGGCCCGCCGCGGTCAGCAGCCAGGTCGCCAGGCGGGGCTCCAGCCGGCGGGCCAGCGGCCCGGCGCTGAGCCCGGCCAGGGCGGGGAAGAGCAGGGGCAGGTAGACGGCCAGGTGCATGGCGGGGGCGGCCCTATCCCTCGGGGCCCAGGAGCCGGCGCAGCAGCTCCTCGTCATCGTCGGACAGCTCGTCGACGAAGCGGGTCAGGACCGACGTGCGGTCGCTGCCTCCCTCCATGACCCGGTGCATCTGGCGGGCGGTGAGCCCGGGCTCGTCAGTGACCGGCGCGTAGGCGTAGCTGCGCCCGCGCGGGGTGCGTTCCAGGACGCCGCGCGCGTGCAGCCGGGCCAGGGTGGTGGCCACCGTGGTGTGGGCGGGGGAGGCGGTGAGGCGTTCGGCCACCTCGCCGGGGGTGAGGGCCCGGCCCGCGCCGTGCAGGAGGGAGACGATCTCGTTCTCCAGAGCCCCGTTCGCCCGCCGTCCGCCGCCGCTCCGGCCCGGCGGCTCCTCGCGCCTGCGCACCGTCGTCCTCCTTCCGCTCGTCGTCCTGGTCCAGAGTAACTTCTATTCGCGAATAGAAGTTACTCTGTGCGTCCCGTGTGTCCCGTGCGTCCGCCAGGATGCCCGATGCCCCCGTCCGAACAAGCGAAGGTGAAGGAACGTGAGCGCGATCAGTGTGGGCCAGGCCGTAGTCCTGGGCGTCGTGGAGGGGGTGACGGAGTTCCTGCCGGTCTCCTCCACCGGCCACCTCAAGATCACCGAAGGGCTGATGGGCATCCCCGTCGGCGACAAGTCCGTCGTCGCGTTCACCGCCGTGATCCAGGTCGGCGCCATCGCGGCGGTCCTGGCGTACTTCTTCAAGGACATCACCCGGATCGTCACCGCCTGGGGACGGGGGCTGGCCGACCGCGAGGAGCGCTACCACCACGACTACAAGTTCGCCTGGTGGGTCATCTACGCCACGATCCCGATCGTCGTCGTCGGTCTGGCGGCCAAGCCCCTGATCGAGGGGACGCTGGCCTCCCTGTGGGTGGTCGCCGGATCCCTCATCGTCGGCAGCGGGCTGATGTGGGCGGCCGACCAGATGGGCCGGCACAAGCGGGGTGAGGACGACAGCTCCCTCAAGGACGCCATGCTGGTCGGCTCCTCGCAGATCCTCGCCCTGCTCTTCCCCGGCTTCTCCCGCTCCGGCGCCACCATGTCCACCGGCCTCATCCTGGACCTGGAGCGCGTCGCGGCCACCCGCCTGTCCTTCTTCCTCGGCATCCCGGCCCTGACCGGCGCGGGCCTGTACGAGCTGAAGGACGCGCTCGGGGCCGGCGTGGACACCCTCCCCCTCGTCGTCGGCACCGCTGTGTCCTTCGTCGTCGCCTACGCCTCGATCGCCTGGCTGCTCAAGTTCGTCGCCAAGCACTCCTTCAACGCCTTCGTCGTCTACCGCGTCGTCGTCGGCGTGCTCCTCTTCGGCCTCCTGGGCACCGGCATCCTGCAGGCCTGAACGCCGCCGCCCCGCACGTCACCGCCCCCGGCCGCCCGCGCGGCCGGGGGCGGTCCGCGTCCCGGGCGGGGAGGCAGGGGTGGAAGCCCCCCACCGGAGCGCCTAGTTCCGCAAGGGCGGTGCTTCCGAGATGATGTGCGCTCGTCACCCCCGGCGGAAAGGAACGGAGCATGGCCACCTTGTGGTCAGGGCAGGGCGTATTCCGCCGCAAGCCGATCGAGCACATCGAAGAGCCCGAAGGCGCCCCCAGCGAGCGCCTCACCCGCACCCTCGGCCTCTGGCAGCTCACGGCCATCGGCGTCGGCGGCATCATCGGCGCCGGTATCTTCACCCTCGCCGGAACGGTCGCCAACGGCGTCGCCGGTCCGGCGGTGCTCCTCTCCTTCCTCATCGCCGGCGTGGCCAGTGCCGCGGCGGCCTTCTCCTACGCGGAGTTCGCCGGCCTGATCCCCAAGGCCGGTTCCGCCTACACCTACGGGTACGCCGTCCTCGGCGAGCTGGCGGGCTGGCTCATCGGGTGGGACCTGCTGCTCGAGTACACGGCCATCGTGGCGGTGGTCGCCATCGGCATCTCCGGGTACTTCAACTTCCTCGTGGAGGAGACGGGCACTTCCCTGCCCGTCTGGATGCTCGGGGCCCCGGGCACCGGCGCGGGACACCGGTTCGACCTCATCGCGGCCGTCCTGTGCCTGTTCACCGCCTACCTGCTCAACCTGGGCATGAAGAGTGCGGCCCGCTTCGAGACGGTCGTGGTCGGCATCAAGGTGCTGGTGGTGCTGCTGGTCATCGCCGTCGGCTTCTTCCACATCAACACCGACAACTACAGGCCCTTCTTCCCGTTCGGGGTGAGCGGCGCCTTCACCGGCGCGGCCACCGTCTTCTTCGCGGTCTTCGGATACGACGCGATGAGCACGGCGGCGGAGGAGTCCAAGGACGCGCAACGGCACATGCCCCGGGCGATCGTCTACTCCCTCGGCATCGCCATGGTGCTGTACGTCCTCGCCTGTCTGGTCCTGACGGGCATGCAGCCCTACACCGAGATCGACCCGGAGAGCGGCTTCTCCAGCGCCTTCAAGGCGGTCGGGCTGCCCGCCGTCGCCGACATCATCGCCGTCGGGGCCATCATCGGCATCCTCACGGTGATGTTCACCTTCATGCTCGGCGTGACCCGCGTGTGGTTCTCCATGAGCCGTGACGGGCTGCTCCCCCACTGGTTCGCCAAGACGCACCCGACGCGGCACGTCCCCGTCCGCGTCACCTGGATCGTGGGTGCGGCGTCGGCGGTCATCGCCGGCTTCGTACCGATCGGCGAGGCGGCGGAGCTCACCAACATCGGGATCCTGCTGGCCTTCGCGGTCGTGTGCACCTCGGTCATCGTGCTCCGCTACCGCCGCCCCGACCTGCCCCGCTCCTTCCGCACCCCGATGATGCCCTTCCTCCCCGCGCTCGGCGTCGTGGCCTCGGTCTGGCTCATCACCTACCTGCGCGTGGAGACCTGGATCCGCTTCGTGGTCTGGTTCCTCATCGGCCTGGTCATCTACTTCGCCTACTCCTTCCGCCACTCCGCGCTGGCCCGGCGCACACCGGACGCGTTCGAGGGCGAGGGCCCGGCCCGGTAGGGCGGCCGGGCCCCGCCCCCGGGGGCCCGGCTCAGAGTCCTATGGAGCGGAACTCGTCCAGCACGGTGAAGCCGGTGCTGTCGTAGAGGCCCATCGCGACCTCGTTGCCGCCGAACACGTTGAACATCAGAGCCTCGTCGCCGCCCTGCCGGGTGGCCCACTCGCCCACGGCCATCGCGGCCCGGCCGTAGCCCCTGCCGCGGTGCTCCTCGTACACCTCGAGCGAGAAGCCGAAGGTGACGCCCGGCAGGAAGCCGTGGTTGACCCAGCCGGTGCCGACGACCGCGCCGTCGGCCTCCATCGCGTAGAAGGCGTGCCCCGGCGTCAGGTAGCCCTGGGGAAGCTGCTCGGCGAAGTCCCGGTCGGACTTCTCCTGGGCCTGCTGCGGCGTCAGGGCCCCGGACCGGACGATGTCCGCGACGTACGAGGCCTCCTCACGGGCGTACCAGTCCGGGTACTCCTCCTCGCGCAGACGGCGGACCGTCAGCCCAGGTGGCAGCTGCGGCTCCTCCGCGACGGCACGCATCCGGTTCTGGCCCCGTACGGGGTAGTCGGCGAAGACCCCGGCTCCGCCGCCGGTGAGCCGGACGAGGACCCGCTCGGCCCCCTGGTCCGCGCACCACCGCTCGGCCCACGCGCGGTGCCCGGGCACCGTCAGGTCGTGGATCCGGCCCACGGCGGCGCCGTTCTCGTGGATCACCTCGACGGCCGCCCACCCGCTGCCGTCCGTGGCCAGCGTCCAGCCGTCCACGCCCTTAAGGGCCCGCTCCAGCAGGGCCCGGGCCAGGGGCTCCGAGCAGCCGGCCGCCCGGTACCCGGCCAGTACCCGCTCCTCGAACCCGCCCCGCCACGCGCCCTGATCGGCGACGATCTTCATCTCGGTCATCCGCTCAGCCTAACCAGCGGCACCGACAGCGCTCCGGACACCGCCCGTTCGCCGGAGCGGGCACGGACGGCCCCGCCCGAACGTCGTGCTCACCCGGACGGGGCCGTCACAGCGGCCCGGGGGCCGCGGGTGGATCAGGTGTTGATGCAGGTGTTGCCGGCCGCCGGGTTGAGCAGACCGGTCAGGTTGATGGTGTTTCCGCACACGTTGATCGGGATGTGGATGGGCACCTGGACGACGTTGCCGGACAGCACGCCCGGGGAGCCGATGGCGGCACCGTTGGCGTTGGCGTCGGCGACGGCGGAACCGGTGGCGCCGAGGATGCCGACGGCGGCCAGCACGGTCGCGGCGAACGCAGTGCGAATACGCATGTCACTCCAAAGTCGATGACGGACGTCGAAGCAGGATCACACCGCCTGCGGGGGCCTCTTGCCGGGCATTCACCTGACCAACGGCGTGTCACGCCGGTTCGATGACGATGACGGGAAACCCCGCGCCCGGGCGGCGGCCCCGGCCGTCGGCGCGGGCACGCCGCTGCTTCCTCCGTCGACGCGTTCACCGACAGGGTGGCAACAACGCGGCGGCGCGAATCGTGGGCGCACGGCGGTGAGGCGACCGCCGGGCGTCCTCGGGGCAGAGTTCTCCGCAGGTCGATGAATCCGTTCGCATGTCACCGTTGTCCGCGCCTGGGGTGCCTGTTCCTTTTCGGAGCGGCTTTCGCGCGGGAGTTCGCCGGGCGTCACGCCCTGGCGGCACTAATTGGCCCGACTGTAGCGGACGGTTCCCGTCCAGATGCGTTCGAGCCTGACGCGGGTGCCGGGCCGGGGAGCGTGCCAGATCTTGTCCTGGCCCGCGTAGATGCCGACGTGGCCCATGGTTCGCCCGGTGGGGAAGAAGACCAGGTCTCCTGGTGCGCGCTCGGTGCGCGCGATGTGGTCCGTGCTCTCGTACTGGGCCTCCGCGGTGCGGGGCAGGACCCGGCCGGCCGCTCGGAAGGCGTAGAGGGTGAGGCCCGAGCAGTCGAACGCAGCGGGCCCGGTGGCGCCGTAGACGTAAGGGGCGCCTTTCTTGGAGGCGGCGATGGCGACGGCCTTTATCCCGTAGAGCGAAGCGGCCTGGGCGGGGGTGGGGGGAGTGAGAAGAACGGCGGCGGTTACGGAGAATGCGAGCAACAAGGCCGGAGAGCGATGATTCTCCCCGAATTTTTTTGTTTTCGGCAATCGTGATACCTCCGCATTCAGATACAGGAACAAACCGTGATGGTGACTGTTCTCGGTGACTGCGTTACGGCTCCCGACGACCGCCCATTTTGCACGAGATGGACAGGGCTGAGGTGCCGGACACGACAGGAAATATCTCGGTTGGGCAAAGGTGTCCGAGATGATATGCCTTAAATTTGTCCGACCATTCCGCTGTCCGGTCGGACTCCGGTCGGCGAACCGGGCGGGCATGGAGAAGCGGCCGTCCGTGCCGGCCGGACGGCGACGGCCGGAAGCGCGCGGCCCCGGCCGGAAGAAGTGCCCACGGCAGGCAGGGCCCGGCCGTGGCGGGGCACAGAGCCCCTGGCCCCCTTGGAGTCCGGGCCGCGAGGGGCCCCGTCATACGCGTCCTGGACGCGTGCCGCGGCCCATGCCGAGGACGCCGACGTCCCCCGGAGGGCGCAGGATCGGTCGCCCCGCCTCACGGCCGCCCGCGTCGCCGCCCCTTCACCGACCCGGACGGCCCGGCGTGAACCCCTCGCCGCCCCACACGGTCGCACCGGACGGGGGAGGCGCCGGGTGTCCCCTCCGGTGGTCCGACAGGAACTCCCGGAACACCCGCGCGGATCGCGGGTTCTCGCCGCACTGCCACACACCGTGCGGGCAGTAGTCGGTGATGCTCTGGTAGAGCGGCTTGTGCTGGTCGATCCACGCCAGCATCCGGCGCATGTACTCGGGGTTGTCGCCGTTGCGGAAGAGCCCCCACTCGGGGTACGAGATCCGCTTGTGGTGCGCCTTCGCGAAGTCGACGTGCTGCTGGAGCCCGTAGGGCTGGTCGACCATCTCCTCGAAGGAATCGCCCGGAGGCTGGTCGTAGGAGTCCATGCCGAGGACGTCGACCACGTCGTCCCCCGGATAGCACCGGGTCCAGGCGATGGAGTCCCTGCCGCGGTTGGGGGCGAAGTCGAAGCGGAACTTCTGCCCCTCCACGGAGCGCATGGCGTCCACGATGCGCCGCCAGTACCGCTTCCAGTTCTCGGGGTCGGGCTTGCACCGGTGGGTGTAGTTGTAGCCGTTCATCTCCCACCCCAGCACGATCACGGTGTCCGGCACCCCGAGGCCGACCAGCCGCTTACCCAGCCGCCGGAAGTGGTGGTCGTACTCGCCCTGCGCGCCGGCGCGGATCAGCTCGGCGACCCGGTCGTCGGGGACGCCGGCCTCGTTGCCCTCGAACATGGGCACGTTCAGGACGAACAGCCGGTCGCGCCTCTCCTTGCGCCACCGCGCCCAGTTGCGCAGGGAATCGGGCGCCCCCTCGATGTTCACCCAGGTGTCCCCGGGCAGATAGGTGTGCCCGGCGCGCAGCTCGGTCCCGCCGAGCCAGCGCGAAAGCCCCTGCATCCGGTCGATGCCGGGCGAGCCGTAGTGGAGATAGGCGCCCACGGCGACCCCCGAACCCGAGCCGCCCCCGAAGGCCTCGCGCGGCGCCGGGGCGCGGCCGCCTCCCGTCGCGAGCAGGCCGACGGCGACCGCGCTGACGCAGACGCCGGCCGTCCACCGCCTTCTACGGGACATGGTCGTCTCCCCAAGCGTCGGGAACCGGTCTCCTCGAGAGCGACGCTAGACAGCGGACCCGCCTCATGGCCTGTCCGGTGTCCGGATCCTGGGCCATTCGCGGGAGCGGAGGTCCGCCGCCTGGTCCGAACGGGTGAAGGACCGGCGGTCCGACACGCGTCCCTTCGGGTGACCGCCGGCCGCGACCGGAACCGTCAGTGGGGTCCGCCCGTTCTCCTTCGGCATGAGCGTGAATGTGATCACCATCGAGATCCGGGGCCCGGAGTCGGCGGCCGTACAGGCGGCCGAGCAGATCTCCGCCCTGTTCTCCTCCAGCGGTCCCGGCCTGCCGAGCCGGACCGGGGCCGAGGACGAGGTGGTCGTCCGGATCCGGGCCGGCATCGGCCGCGTCCCCGAGGACGGGGCCTACACGGATACCTGCGCCTGACCGGCGGGTCGGTCGAGCGCCCCGCGCCTCGACGGACCCCGGCCAGGGCGGGGCGGACGACGGGCCGGCACCGGGAATGCCGACGGCCCCCGGGCCGTCATGTCACGGACGCGGGCCGCTCGGCAGCGCAGCCGTCCCGGCCGGGTCCGCCGGCCCGCTGTTCCGGCCGGGGCCGCGCACGGGCCCCGTTCCGTCCGGACCGACCACCCGGGGTTGACGTCCGGCCCCACCCCCTCGGGCAGCAGACGGCCGTCGCGCGCCCGCGCCCGGAGCCGCACGGTGAAGTCGCCGGTGGGCCGCACGGCGTTGAGGATCTGCCGGGGACCGGGACGGCCGGATCGCCCGTGCTCACGGCGAGGGCGGGCACACCCCGCTCCAGGGTGGCGACCGCGCCCGCGACCGTGTCGGCATGGGCGGCCAGGGCGGTCGCGTTCCGGCGCCCGTCGGCACGGGGGTCGGGGTCACACGAGAAACCACAGCCGCGATGGTGGTCCGGTCCGGTGCCGCGGCAGGGGTGCGCCGGAGCGCGTGTTCTGTTCCGCGCGCCCGGCGTGCGCTACCGGCCGGGCCGTTTCGGTCCGTCGGCGGCCCGTGTCACAGGCCGGACACGTCCAGCACGATTGTCGCTTTAATCCCGCTAAGGGGTTGCTCGCGTAGGTTCAATGATCTTCGCGTGCTTATGCTTCACCCGCTATGACGGAAAGCCAGCCAACTCGCGCCTTACGCGCAGCAGTCGACGTGGTCGTCCTCGGTGCCGGTCCGGCCGGGCTCGTCCTCGGAAACCTCCTGCTCGCCGCCGGAATCGACTGCGTCGTCCTGGAACGCGCCTCCCGTTCCCACGTCCTGACCCGGGCCCGCGCCGGGTTCCTCGCCCCGAACACCGCACGCATCCTGGAGCGCCACGGCCTCGCCGACGGCCTGCTCCGCTACGGCCTCCGGCACGGCACCTGCGAGTTCCGCACGCAGGGGGGCCGGTTCCGCCTCGACTACGGCGCCCTCGGAGAAGCCGGACCCCACCACGTCTACCCGCAGCAGAACCTGGTCGCGGACCTCCTGCGGCACTACCTCCACCGCGGCGGCCGCATCCGCTTCGACACCGAGGCGCTCGCCGTGCACGAGGCCGACGGCCCCCGGCCGTCCGTCACCACGCGCGAGCCCGACGGCCGGCCCGCCCGGTGGAGCGCCCGCTACGTCGCCGGATGCGACGGGCGGCACGGGGCGGCCCGCCGCTCCCTGCCCCCGGAGGCCGTCCGCCACCACCACGACCACGGCGTGACCTGGCTCGGCCTCCTCGCCCAGGCCCCGCCGAGCCTGGACGCCGTCGGCTACGCCCTCCACGACCGCGGCTTCGCGGGACACATGGCCCGCACCCCCGAGACGACCCGCTACTACCTCCAGTGGCAGCGCGGCACCGCCGCCGACGCCTGGTCCGAGCAGCGGATCTGGGACGAACTCGACGTCCGGATGCGCGCCGCGGACCACGGGCCGCTGCGCCGGGGCGCGCTCCTGGAACGCGGCCTGTTCGACCTGACCTGCGACGTGGTCGAGCCGTTGCGGTTCGGCTCGCTCCTCCTCGCGGGCGACGCGGCGAGCCTGCTCGCCCCGGCCGCCGCGAAGGGG
The DNA here is from genome assembly GCF_042895815.1 of Streptomyces sp. NPDC001373. NCBI lineage: Bacteria > Bacillati > Actinomycetota > Actinomycetes > Kitasatosporales > Streptomycetaceae > Streptomyces > Streptomyces sp. NPDC001373. Next base: position 127,295 of record NZ_JBIAWQ010000014.1, on the reverse strand, counting down.
GCCAACCTCGCGGTCCTGGAGGCCGAGATTTTGGCCGGAGCGCTCGCCGACGCCCTGGTCCGGGGCGACACCGGGGGACTGGACGGGTACTCGGACCGGTGCCTGGCCCACATCTGGAGGGCGCAGGAGTTCACCGGGTGGATGACGCGGCTGCTGCACGCCGCACCCGGCGGGGAGGGGGACGGCGGATCGATCTTCCAGGCCGCCCTGCGCCGCTCCCGGATCTCCTCGCTGCGTACCTCGCGCATCCACCGCGACTGGTTCGCCGAGAACTACGTCCGCGTCTGACCGCCCCGCCGCCCGCCGCCGCCCGCCCCCCTTCCCCTCGGCGCTCCCCATGGCGCCGCCTCGCCTCGCCCTGCCCTGTTCTGTCCCGTCCCGTGTTGTCCCGCCCTGCCCTGCGTCGATCACCCCCGGCCCCTGAGGACGTTCCCCCGATGACGATGACATTCCCCGACGAAACGATGCTGCTGGACGACACGGCACGCCTGCGCGCGGCGGCCGCGTTCGTCCGCGAGCACGACAGCGCCGCCCTGCTGCCGCTCCTCCTGCCGGGCATCGGCGGCCCGGACCTGCGGGCGCTGGCCGGACACTGCCGCTTCGCCCACGCCGGGATGCTCGTCTTCCCGCCGGACGAGGAGAGCCTGCGGGCCCAACTCGCGGAGTGCGGGCTGGCGGAGGACACCCCCTCCCACCCGAGTGTGGTCGTCCGCGGGCGTCTCGCCCGGCGCCACCGGCGGGACCCGGCCGACCTCGACGTGCGGATCCTGCGCCCGCAGGTGCGCGGCGCCGCCGGGGAGCGCCGGGCGGTCGAGGTCTTCGCGCTGACCGTGCCCCCGCACTCGGACCTGGAGCCGATCGCCGCCCACGAACGGGCCCGCGGGCACGAGGAGCACCTCGCCTTCGAGATCGACCGCCCGGACCCGCTGGTGCTGCGCGGCCTCCACGCGGTCCTGGCCCGCTACGGTGCGCGCCCCGACGGCGGCGGCCACAACCCGCACGAGGACGGCACCGTGCTGTACTTCACCGCCCCCGCCGAGGCGGCCTGCGGGTACCGGCGGCTGGAGCTCTACGCACCCGGCGACCACCGCGACGCCCTCGCCGCCCATCTGGACCACCCCGACGGGCACTCCCGTCCGCGCACGGCCGCGAGCCCGCCTGCCGAAACGCTCCTCCACCTGCTGACCGGCGCGTGGGCCACACAGGCCCTCGCCTCCTTCGCCCGGCTGCACCTGCCCGACGCCATGGACACGCGCAGCGCGCGCCGCACCGAGGACCTCGCCCGCCTGACCGCCACCCACCCCCGGGGCCTGGCCACGCTCCTGCGCTACCTCGCGACGCTGGGCGCCGTGACCCGCGAGGAGGAGCCGGGGGAGGGGTTCCGCCTCACCGAACTCGGGGCCCTGCTGCGGGCGGACGCTCCCGCGTCGATGCGGCCCCTGGCCCTGATGTACGGCGGCCCCTTCTACCGGTCCTTCGGCGAACTCGACCACGCCGTACGGACGGGGCGACCGGGCTTCGACCACCTGCACGGCGAGAGCCACTTCGACCACTTCGCCCGCGACCCGGAACTCGCCGACCTCTTCGACCGGTCCATGGCCGCCGGGTCGCGCATGTTCGGGCCGCTCCCCGCCCACCCGGCCGTCACCGCCGCGGCCCAGGCGCCCTCGTCCGCCACGGTCGTCGACGTCGCGGGTGGCAACGGGGAGCTCCTGCGCCAGGTCCTCACGGCCCACCCGGGCCTGCGCGGGGTCCTCCTCGAACGCCCGCACGCCGTCGCCGCGGCCCGTCGCCTGCTCGACGCCGCGGGCTGCGGAGCGCGCTGCGACTACCGGGCGGGAGACTTCGCCGACGTGCCTCCCGGAGGCGACGTCTACCTCCTCGCCCGCGTCCTGCACGACTGGGACGACGACCGCTGCCGGGAGATCCTCGGCCACTGCGCGCGTGCGATGCCCGACCACGCCGATCTGCTGATCGTCGAACGCCTCCTGCCGGCGGACGGTTCCCCCTCCCTCGCCACCCCCTGGGACCTGCACATGCTCTGCAACGTCGGAGGCCGCGAACGCCGGGCCGGCCACTATGCCCGCCTGCTCGCCGACGCGGGCCTCCACCTCCACGGCCGCAGCCCCCTGCCCCTGGACGCGTACGTCCTGCACGCCCGCAAGAACCCCGTCCCGGGCCCGCAGCAGCCCTGATCGTCAACAGTTTTCCTTAATACCCGTCCATGAACTGACGACTTCTGCTGATGACGACAGACGCTCACAGTGGGGGGCATGCAAAGGATCTGCGTCATCGGCGGAAGCCGGTACTTCGGAAAGCTCCTGGTCCAGCGGCTGCGGGCGGCCGGCCACCAGGTCACTGTGATCAACCGCGGGTCGAGCCGCCCGCCCGCCGGTGTGGAGCACCTCGTCGCCGACCGCGGCGACGAGGCGGCCCTCGTCGCCGCCCTCGGCTCCCGCACCTTCGACGTGGTCGTCGACCAGGTCTGCTACACGCCCGTGCAGGCCGCGATCGCCGCCCGTGCCTTCGCCGGCCGCACCCGCCGGTACGTCATGACCTCCACCATCGAGGTCTACGATCCGGCGACCGCGGCGCTGCCGGCCGTGCCGGCGGACACCCCGGTGCCGGAGGGGAACGTGGATCCGGCCGCCTGGCCGGTGGACCCGGAGCTGCCCTGGCACGACGCGGCGTACGCGGAGGCGCACTACGCCGAGGGCAAGCGCCAGGCGGAGGCCGTCCTCGCCCGGGCCGGCGGCTTCACCTTCGCCTCCGTACGCAGCGCGCACGTCCTCGGTGGCGGCGCACAGGAGTTCACCGGCCGCCTGGCCCACTACGCCGAGCGCGTCTCCCGGGGTGATGCGATCACCGTCCGAGCCGACGAGCTGCCCACGGTGTTCATCCACTACGGCGAACTGGCGGACCTGCTGCTGTGGGCGGCCACCGAAGGGGATTTCGGCGGTCCGCTCAACGCCTGCTCCGACGGCCCGCTCGACGTACGCGCCGTCGCCGAGGCCGTCGCCGAGCAGGTCGGCCGCGAGCCCCTCTACCGGGTGGCCGCCGCGACCGAGACGCCGTCGCCGTTCTCCTTCGACCGCCACTACGCCATGAGCAACGCCCGCGCGAAGGACCTGGGTTTCACCTTCTCCCGCACCGCCGACTGGCTGCCCGACGCCGTCGCCGAGGCCCTCGCCGCAGCCGCCGCCCCCACCCGCTGAGGAACACGAACCGCCATGCCGCACCCGTACCGCACCCTCGCAGACACCACCGTCGGCGCCATCGGCCTGGGCGCCATGCCGCTGTCGATCGAGAACCGCCCGGACGAGAGCCGGGCCGTCGCCACCGTCCACGCGGCCCTCGACGCCGGCGTCACGCTCATCGACACCGCCGACAGCTACCACTGGCACGCCGGCGAAGAGGGCCACAACGAACGGCTCGTCGCCCGCGCCCTGGCCCGCTACGGCGGCGACACCTCCGGGGTCCTGGTCGCCACCAAGGGCGGCCGGGGCCGCCCCGGCGACGGCAGCTGGACCGTCACCGGCACCCCGGAACACCTCAAGCGCGCCGCCGAAGCCTCCGCGATGCGGCTGGGTGTCGAGGCGATCGGCCTGTACCAGCTCCACAAGCCGGACCCGGCCGTCCCCTGGGCGGAGTCCGTCGGCGCCCTGCGCGATCTCCTCGACGCCGGCACGATCCGCGCCGCCGGCATCTCCAACGTCAGCACCGCCCAGATCCGCCAGGCGCACGAGATCCTCGGCGACGGCCTCGCCTCCGTGCAGAACCAGTACTCGCCCGCCGTCCGCGACAGCGAGCCCCAGCTGCGCCTGGCCGCCGAACTGGGTCTGGCGTTCCTTCCCTGGAGCCCCCTGGGCGGCATCTCCCGCAGCTCACTGGACGGCCCCTCCGGCCCGGCCTCCACGGGCACCGCCTTCCACCGCGTCGCGGCCGAACACGGCGTCTCCGCCCAACAGGTCGCCCTGGCCTGGCTCCTCTCCCGCTCCCCGGCCGTCATCCCCCTCCCGGGAGCCAGCCGCCCGGCCTCGATCAGCGACTCGGCCCGGGCCTCCCGGCTGGAACTCTCCGAGGCCGAACTGGCCCGCCTTACCGCGCCCCTGCCCGATCAGGCAGGATGACGCGCTCCCCGGCCGGGCGGGGAGACGGGCACCGGCCTCCGCCCCTGGCCGTTGCGCCCGGCGCGGGGCGGACCGATCGAGAACGGGCGACGGCCGGCCCTCCGGCCCGTATCCGGGGCGGGCCGGCCGCGGAACGGGCGGAGCCGGCCGGAGTCGAACCGGCGTCCTCGCGGTTTTGGAGACCGCGCGCGTCGACCTCTGCGCTACGGCCCCGCCCGGCCGGCATCCTATGCGGGCCGGAAAGATCCCGGGCATGTCCGATGAGTTCCGGCGCCGGCGTCGATTCACCCTTCAGACCCGTTTCTTCCGGAGGGAGCGCCAGATGGCCGGCACGACCACGTTCGATCTCGGACCCCATGCGGCCGTCGTGGCCCGCCTCGTTTCCGGTGTCGCCGGCGACTGGACCGACGAGGCCACCCTCGACCTGCTGGAATCGCGCTCCCGCCGGCTGATCGCCGTCCACGGCAACAACGACGGCCCCGCCCTGCGCCGCCGCCTCCCCGAGATCGCCCGCGCCGGGCTGGGCGGCCTGCGCTTCGCCGTCGTCCACGAGACCGGCCCGGCCGCCGGCCGCGGGCGCCGCTGCGCCGAGCGGTTCCCCGACGCCGACGTCCTGGTCTTCGGCCACAGCCACATCCCGTCGGACTCCACGGCCCCGGGCGGGCTGCGCCTGCTCAACCCCGGCTCGCCCACCGACCGCCGACGGCAGCCGCACCACACCTTCCTGACCCTCACCGCCGCCGACGGCACGCTGGGCGAGGTCGTCCTCCGCCGCCTGCCCACCCGCCCCTGACCCGGGCTCCCGCGGGAACCGGGGGATCAGGACTCGCGGTCCATGACGCGGCGTGCCGCCTCCGACTCGGCCGCCGGCGGGGACAGCTCGTCGAGGGTGTCGAGCTCGTCGTCCGCCGCGAGCTCCTCCTCCCAGGCCGCCGCGAGCCGCTCCTGCTCCTCGCGGGACCGGTCCGCGACGGCCTCCCGGTGCCGGGGGTCCAGAGCCGCGAGGAACCGTCCGACCGAGTCCGTCGGCATGCCGTTCTCCTTGTCGCCGTGCGGGAGGGCCGGCCGTCGCCCTGCTGCCGCGCCCGGCCCAGCATCGCGAACGCCCACGGGTGCCGCCCGCCGACACGTCCGGCCACCACCCGAAGGGCGGTGCGATCCGGCCAGGCGCGGCGCTTCGACGGGATTCGCCCCACCGCCGAACTAGGCTGGTGGGTTGTTCGGCGCCGGAACGCCACGACCCGGGCAGGCCCGGGCCCGGCGGCGCTCCGGACGCTACCGGGAACGAGACGCGAGGGCCGATGGCAATCACACCAGGGCGCGGTGAACTCGATCTGCTCGACGACGACGGGGAGCGGGAGGGAGACCGGGCGACGGAAGGAGCCCGCAGGCCCGGCGGCGATCCGCCCGGCCCCCACCCGACGCCTGACGAGGACACCGGCAAGTCCGCCCGGTTCTCGGCCGGGCCCCCCGCCCCTCCCCGCACCCTCGTCGACGTCCTCGCGGCCACGGTGCGCGCCCACCCCGACGAGCCCGCGCTCGACGACGGCACCGCCCGGCTCACCTATCGGGCCCTGGCCGCCGAGGTCGAGCGCAGGCGGCGGGTCCTCGCCGCCTGCGGGATCGGGCCCGGCGACCGGGTCGGGGTACGGGTGCCGTCCGGCACCAACGACCTGTACCTGTCCGTCCTCGCCGTGCTCGCCGCCGGCGCCGCCTACGTGCCCGTCGACGCCGAGGACCCCGACGAGCGGGCGGAACTCGTCTTCTCCGAAGCGGGGGTCCGGGCCGTGCTCGGCGCCGGCCCCGGGATCGAGGTCACCGGCCCCCGCACCCCCGGCCGGGTCCGCTCCGCACCGCCCGCACCCGAGCACGACGCGTGGATCATCTTCACCTCCGGATCCACCGGCCGACCCAAGGGCGTCGCCGTCACCCACCGCAGCGCCGCCGCCTTCGTCGACGCCGAGGCCGCCCTGTTCCTCACCGACGACCCGATCGGCCCCGGCGACCGCGTCATGGCGGGGCTGTCCGTCGCCTTCGACGCCTCCTGCGAGGAGATGTGGCTGGCCTGGCGCCACGGCGCCTGCCTCGTCCCCGTCCCCCGCTCCCAGGTACGCGCCGGAGCCGACCTCGGCCCCTGGCTCGTCGACCAGGAGATCACCGTCGTCTCCACCGTCCCGACCCTGGCAGCGCTCTGGGAGCCCGAGAGCCTCGACGAGATCCGGCTGCTGGTCTTCGGCGGCGAGGCCTGCCCGCCCGAGCTCGGCCGGCGCCTGGCCACGGAGGGCCGCGAGGTCTGGAACACCTACGGCCCCACCGAAGCCACCGTCGTCGCCTGCGCCGCGCTCCTGAACGGCGCGGAACCGGTCCGGATCGGCCTGCCGCTGGCCGGCTGGGAGCTCGCCGTGGTCGACGGGGCCGGGGAGCCGGTGCCGATGGGCGGCAGCGGCGAGCTGGTGATCGGCGGCGTCGGACTGGCCCGCTACCTCGACCCCGACAAGGACGCCGAGAAGTACGCCCCGCTCCCGTCCCTCGGCTGGCCGCGCGCCTACCGCAGCGGCGACCTCGTCCGCGCCGAACCGGAAGGCCTGGTCTTCCTCGGGCGCGGCGACGAACAGGTCAAGCTCGGCGGCCGCCGCATCGAGCTCGGCGAGGTGGACGCGGCCCTCCAGGCCCTGCCCGGCGTCGCCGGAGCGGCCGCCGCCGTACGCACCGCCCGCGGCGGCAACCAGCTCCTCGTCGGCTACCTCGTCACCCAGGACGGCTGGGACCACGCCGCCGCGCTCGCCCGGCTGCGCGCCGAGCTGCCCGCCGCGCTCGTCCCGCTGCTCGCACCCGTCGACGCCCTCCCCACCCGCACCTCCGGCAAGGTGGACCGAGAGGCCCTGCCCTGGCCCCTGCCCGGCGCCGGGACCACCCCGCCCGCCGGGGAACTGCACGGCACCGAGGCCTGGCTCGCCGAGCAGTGGAGCGAGGCCCTGGGCGTGCCCGTCACCGGCGCCGACGACGACTTCTTCGCCATCGGCGGCGGCAGCCTCGCCGCCGCCCGCCTCGTCACCCTGCTGCGCACCCGCTACCCCGGTGCGGCCGTCCTCGACGTCTACCAGCAGCCCGTCCTGCGCAAACTGGCCCGGCGGCTGGAGAAGTCCGTACGGGAGGACGAGGCGCCCCGGACCGTCACACCTGTCACGCTCCGCTCCCGCGTCCTCCAGACGCTGCTGCTCCTCCCGCTGTTCACCGTGGCCGGCCTGCGCTGGGCGGTGGTGCTGTTCGCCCTGGGCAACGTCCTGCACCGGCTCGGGCCCTACCCGTGGGCGCCGACCGCGTCCTGGTGGCTCGTGGCCGCCGGGGCGGTGCTGCTGCTGAGCCCGCCCGGACGCCTCGCGATCGCGGCGGGCGGCGCGCGCCTGCTGCTGCGCGGGGTGACGCCCGGGCGCCATCCGCGGGGCGGCGGCGTGCACCTGAGGCTGTGGACCGCCGAGCGGCTCGCCGAGTGCGCCGGCGCCACCTCGCTCACCGGGGCCTGGCTGGAGCGCTACGCGCGGGCCCTCGGGGCCAGGGTCGGCCCCGACGTGGACCTGCACTCCCTGCCCCCGGTCACCGGCATGCTCAGGCTCGGCCGCGGCTGCGCCGTGGAGGCCGAGGTGGACCTCTGCGGGCACTGGCTGGACGGGGACCGGCTCGTCATCGGCCCGGTCCGGGTCGGCGCGGGCGCGGTCGTCGGTACCCGCAGCCTGCTCTTCCCCGGGGCGCGCGTCGGCAAGCGGGCCGAGGTGGCCCCCGGCTCCGCCGTCGTCGGCCACGTCCCGACCGGCCAGCGGTGGGCCGGGGCCCCCGCCGTCCGGCTCGGCCGGGCCAAGCACGACTGGCCGCCCCAGCGTCCGCCGCGCCCGCTCCTGTGGCGGGCGATGTACGGGGCGACCGGTGTGGGCCTGACCGCCCTGCCCCTGGTCGCCGCCCTGCCCGCCCTGTGCGTGGCCGCCCGCTTCGTCCCCGCCGACGCCGGTGCCGGCCGGGCCCTGCGGGGGGCGCTGCTCGCCGTGGTGCCGGGGGCGCTCGCGTACGGGCTCACGTACGCCCTGCTGGTGCTGGTCTGCGTACGGGCGCTCAGCCTCGGACTGCGCCCGGGGAGCCATCCCACCCACAGCCGGACCGGGTGGCAGGCCTGGGCCGTCACCCAGCTGATGGACCTGGCCCGGGACACGCTCTTCCCGCTGTACGCCGCGCTGGCCACCCCCGTCTGGCTGCGGCTGCTCGGCATGCGGGTCGGGCGCCGCGCCGAGGTGTCCACCGTCCTCGGGCTGCCCAGCCTCACCACCGTCGGTGACGGCGCGTTCCTCGCCGACGACACCCTGACCGCCCCGTGCGAACTGGGCGGCGGCTGGGTGCGGATCGGGCAGTCGCAGATCGGCCGCCGGGCGTTCCTCGGCAACTCCGGCATGACCGCGCCCGGCCGGACGGTGCCCGACGACGGGCTGGTCGGGGTGCTGTCCGCCACGCCCAAGAAGGCCAAGAAGGGGGGCTCGTACCTGGGCCTGCCCCCGGTCCGGCTGCCGCGGTCGGCGGCGGCCGCCGACCACAGCCGTACCTACGACCCGCCCGCGCGGCTGCTGTGGGCGCGGGGCCTGGTCGAGCTGTGCCGGCTCCTCCCCGTCTTCTGCTCGGCCGCGCTGACCGTCCTGACGGCGGCGGCGCTCTGCGCGCTGGCCGGGCCCGGCGGCCCGGGCCCCGCTGGGGCCGCTGCGCTGTCCGGCGCGGTCCTGCTCGCCGCCGGCGCGGCCGCCTGCGCGGTCGGTGTGGCCGCCAAGTGGCTGCTGGTGGGCCGGCACCGGGTGGGGGAGCACCCCCTGTGGAGCGCCTACGTGTGGCGCGGCGAGCTGGCCGACACCTTCACGGAGGTCCTCGCCGTGCCGTGGCTGGCCGGTTCGGTGCCCGGCACCCCGCTGCTGACCCTGTGGCTGCGCGGGCTCGGCGCCCGGATCGGGCGGGGTGCCTGGTGCGAGAGCCACTGGCTGCCCGAGCCGGACCTGGTGGTGCTCGGCGACGGGGTCAGCGTCAACCGGGGCTGCGTGTTGCAGACGCATCTCTTCCACGACCGGATCCTGCGGACGGATACTGTGGTGCTGCGCGAGGGCGCCACCCTGGGCCCGGGCGGGATCGTCCTGCCCGGGAGCACGGTCGGGGCCCGCGGCACGGTGGGCCCCGCCTCCCTCGTGATGGCCGGGGAGTCCGTCCCCGACGACACCCGCTGGCTGGGCAACCCGATCGAGGCGTGGCGCTCCTGATCCGCGTTCCCCGGAACGGCGGGGCGGGCCGGCCCGCCGGCACCTCGTACGAGCAAGGCGCAGGGAGCGGAAACGGCAGTGAGCGGTCAGCGGACAGCGGCACCGGACCCGTACTTCCCGGAGAACGGCGATGCGCGCTACCGGGCGCACCGGTACGAGCTCGCCCTGGAGTACCGGCCCGGTCCCAACCGGCTCACCGGCCGGGCCCGGATCAGCGCGATCGCCGGACCGGAGGCACTGCCCGAGTTCCTCCTCAACCTGGCCGGGTTCAAGGTGGGCCGGGTCCTGGTCGACGGCCGGGCCCCGCACCACACCCACCGCGCGGGCCGGCTCCGCATCCGGCCGGCCAGACCGCTGCCGCCCGGCGCCGCCTTCACCGTGGAGGTGCACTGGGCGGGCAACCCCCGGCCGGTGCGCAGCCCCTGGGGGGGCATCGGCTGGGAGGAGCTGACCGACGGCGCGCTGGTGGCCAGCCAGCCGGTCGGCGCCCCCTCCTGGTACCCGTGCAACGACCGGCCGGCCGACAAGGCCTCGTACCACATCTCGCTCAACACGCCCTCCGCCTACACCGTGGCGGCCGGCGGCCGGCTCCTGACGCGGACCACCGGGGCCAGCACCACGACCTGGGTGTACGAGCAGTCCGCGCCCACCTCCAGCTACCTCGTCGGCCTGTCCGTCGGCATGTACCGGACGGTGCCGCTGGAGGGCGCGGGTCCCGGCGGCGTCCCCCAGAGCGCCCACGTGCCCGCACACCTGCTGTCGCGGTTCGCCCACGACTTCGCCCGCCAGCCCGCCATGATGCGCCTGTTCGAGGAGCTGTTCGGGCCCTATCCCTTCGGCGAGTACACGGTCGTCGTCGCCGACGAGGAACTGGACGTCCCGGTGGAGGCCCAGGGCCTGTCCGCCTTCGGCGCCAACCACGTGGACGGCGCCCGCGGCTCGGAGCGGCTCATCGCCCACGAACTCGCCCACCAGTGGTTCGGCAACAGCGTGACCATCGCCGACTGGCGGCACATCTGGCTGAACGAGGGCTTTGCCAAGTACGCCGAATGGCTCTGGTCGGAGCGTTCCGGCGGCCGTACGGCCCAGGCGCTGGCCGCCGCCGCGCACCGGCTGCTCGCCTCCCGGCCGCAGGACCTGCGGCTGTCCGACCCGGGCCGCAAGCTGATGTTCGACGACCGCCTGTACCAGCGCGGGGGCCTGACGCTCCATGCTCTGCGCTGCGCCCTGGGCGACGAGGCCTTCTTCCGGATGCTGCGCGACTGGGCCGCGCTGAACCGCCACGGCGTGGTGACCACGGCCGCCTTCACCGCCCACGCCGCCCGCTACGCGACCGGGTCGACGGACGGTCTGTGCGCGGCCTGGCTGGACGAACCGTCCCTCCCACCCCTGCCCCGGCCCCCGCACGGCCCCTGACGGCACGCCGGCCGCCCTGCCCCGGACCGTCGCCGGAGCCGGAGCCGGAGCCGGAGCCGGAGCCGGAGCCTGGGCGCTGTGCGTCCTGACCGGCCCCGGCACCCGGCCGCGCAGCCTCCTCCCGCTCCTTCCGCCGGCCCCGGCCGCCCTCGCGTACCGCACCCGCGGCCGGCTGCCGGCCGTCGACCCGGACTACCTGCCGCACTCCCTGGTCACCGGCTTCGGCGCCTGGGGGCCTCCGGGGGCAGGCGCCGTCGACGAGGCGCTGGAGGCCGGGGGCGCACAGGTCGGCCAGGCGGTCGGCGCTCGTGTGCGCGCCCGCCCCGTCCGGGCGGTGCAGGCTCAGGGTGGCGCCGAGGCCGAGCAGCTGGCCGGCGATGAGCTCGGCCCGCAGCACGGCGTCCGGCCCCTCCAGGGTGGCGGCCAGCCGGTCGGTGACCTGCTCGCGGAAACGCGCCCGCAGCAGGGTGCGTTCGTCCTCGATGCCGAGGGAGAACACCACCAGCGGATCCCCGCCGAAGCGGTCCCGCAGCTCGACCATCGTCAGGACCAGGTGCCGCCCGAGCCGCGACGGCGGGGCCGCGAACAGCGCGTCGGCGGCCGCGCCGAAATCGGCGACCGTGTTGAACAGGGCCTCCTTGCTGCCGAACCGCTTCGCGATCAGCGAGGGGCTCACCCCGGCGGCGGTGGCGATCCCGCGCAGGGTGACCTCCGCGTACGGGCACAGCGTGAACGCCCGGCGCGCGGCCCGCACGATGGCGTCCCGTCCGCTCCCGGCGCCCGCCTCCCCCTCGGCGGTGGCGGCCCGCGCGGTGGCGGATCCGTCGGTGGTGCTCATGCGCTCTCACGGGCGGCGGTCACGGACGTCGACACCGTGACCGTAGCGCCCCCGGCGGCCCGGTCGCGAGGCCGGTCCGATGGCAGGAAGAGGGTGGCGACGAGGGCGGCGATCGCCGCTCCGGCCGCGATGAGGAAGATCAGCAGGTACGCGTGCAGGGTCGGGGCGGTGCGGCCGTCGGCGGTGAACGTCAAATGGGCCAGCACGGCGGCGACGACGGCGCTGCAGCAGGCCTGCCCGACGGAGCGCATCAGGGTGTTCAGACCGTTGGCCGCGGCCGTCTCGCCCACCGGCACGGCCCGCATGACCAGGGCGGGCAGGGCCGAGTAGGCGATGGCCGTGCCCGAGGAGACGACGGTGGCTCCGGCCACGATCAGCCAGAGGCTGTGGCTGGTGAAGAAGCGAACCACGTAGCCGACGGCCATGACGACGGCGGCGAGCGCGAGGGCGGTCCGGGGTCCGTACGCGGCGGTCCGCCCCCGTTCCGACCCCCGTTCCGATCCCCGTCTCCGTCCCTCTGCCCGGCCTCACCCGGCGGAGGCGTCCGGGCCGTCGGGGCGGCGGCAGTACCGGCGCACCACGTCCTCGTGGTCCGGGAACAGCGCCGGCAACTCGTCGGGCCGGCCCAGGGTCATGTCGGCGAAGTCGAACCCGGGCGAGACGGCCTCGCTGATCAGGCCGTGGTCGCCGGCGGTCAGGTGGGAGGCCTTCCACACGCCCCCCGGAACGGCCAGGGTGAGCACCTCGCCCCGCCCCGGGTCCTGGCCGAGGACGGCGGTCTCGTACCGGCCGTCCGGGTGCAGCAGGTGGTAGGTGATCGGATCGCCGTGGTGGTGGAAATGCAGGATGTCGGACCGGTTGAGGTGCCAGTGCCCGACCGGCGACTCCCGGGTGAGCAGGTAGTGGATCGAGGTCAGGATGAATCGGTCGCCCCGGTCGGTCGCGATCGGAGGGCGGTGGTCCGCCTGGAAGGTCCGCCTGAAATACCCGCCCTCCACGTGCGGTTCCAGGCCGAGGGCGTCGATCCAGTCGTGTGCCGTGGGCACGGGGGCCTCCTCGGGTGGGGAATCGGTCGCTCGAGTATGTGCCGTGTCCGCGGGCCCGCCCCGTGATTCCAGGGCGATTCGAGGGTGATTCGACCCGTAATGCGGCGGCTATTTCCGGCATGACCGTATTCTCATTCCCGTGACCTGCCGGCCGTTTTTTTTTGCGGGGCACCCTGAGCTGCCCCGTCGAATTCATGGGAAATCGGCGGACGATCCCCTTGTTGGAAACTCATGTGCACGCGAGCCGGGTGGAACGGATGGGAATTCCAGTGGACCGAGAATCGAATACCCTGACCGCCCCGCGCCCGGACCACCGTGCCGGGTGGCCCGCCGACGGCCCGGTCCCCTTCGCGGCGACGACGGTCGAGGTGGCCGGCGACCCCGAGGACGGCCCGCGCCTCCTGCACCGCGCCGCCCGCCGCCTGTGCGAGGCCGCCGGGCCGGACGCCGTGCTCGCCCAGGCCGGCGGGGAACTCACCGCCCGCCTCGAACCGGGCCTGCACGCGGCGATGTACGTCTCCACGGAGATGCGCCGCGACGGGGCCGGGTCGCCCCTGCTGCGCCTGAACCTGCGCCTCTCGGGCCGCGGCGCCGCGCCCGCGCCGGCCTCGCTGGAGCGCTGGGCCGAGATATGGCACCGCCAGGCGCTCTCCGCGCACGAGGTGGTGCGCGTGGCGGGGGAGCTGCCGCTGATGAGCGCCGCCGTGCGGCGCCTGCGCGGCGGAAAGCCCCTCGCCGGCTTCGCCGTCCTGGTCACCGGGCACTTCCTGACCGACCTCGTCCACCTCGTCGGCTGCCTCGCCGAACTGGGCGCCCCGCTCGACGCGATGACGGTCCTGCGCAAGGACTACGCGTACCAGTGGCGCCACCGCGTCCACGGCCACCTCGTCGAGCAGGGGGTGCGCGTCGTCGACGCCGGGGACCCGGCGGCCGTCCGCGAGCACACCGAGCGTGCCCGACGCAGGGGGCTGCGCTGCCTGGCCCTGGACGACGGCGGCTACGTGGCCCCCGCGCTGCTGGACGCGGCCCGCAGCGGCGCGTTCGCGGCGTCGGGGGCGGGACAGTGGGCGGGGGTGGTGGAGCAGACCATGTCCGGGATCTACAAGCTGGAGGGCCGCGAACAGGAGCTGCCGTTCCCGGTGTTCTCGGTCGCCCAGTCCCGCCTCAAGGGGCGCATCGAGTCGTACTGGATCGCCGAGAAGGCCGTGAGCACGGCCCTGGAGCTGCTGCCCGCCCTGAAGATCGAGGGCCAGCCGGCGCTGGTCGTCGGCTACGGCAACGTGGGCGCCCACATCGCGGCCCTGCTGACCCAGCGCCGCATGCGGGTCGCCGTCCACGACGCCGACATCCTCCGGCTCATCGGCGCCCACGAGAGCGGGTACGTCACCGACCGGGAACTCCCCACCCTGCTCGACCGGCACGAGCCGTTGCTCGTCTTCGGCGTCACCGGCCGCACCAGCATGTCCACCCGGGAGTTCCGCTCCCTGCGGCGCCCGGCCTACCTGGCCAGTGTCAGCAGCCGGGACATCGAGTTCGACCTGCCCGCCCTGGAGGCCCTGGCCGACGGCGACCCCGTGACGCGCCCCGCGTCCCGCACCCACGTCCTGCCCGGCGGGGTCGACGTCACGGTGCTCGCCGGCGGACGGCCGGTCAACTTCCACGAGACGGACAGCATCAGCAACCTCCACTCGGACCTCGTCTACGCGGGAATGCTCACCGGCGCCTGCGCCGTCGCCACCCGCCCCGCCCCGCCCGGACTGGACCGGGCCTGGGCCGACGCCGTCCTGGAGGAGTCCGGACTGCTCCAGGACTACTACGACCGCTACGGCCCGAGCGCCACGTCCCGCCCGGCGGCGCCCCGCCGCTGAACCCCGGCGCCGGGCGCGGCCTTCGGTGCGGCCCGGTACGGACACGCGCTGTGCGGACCGCCGACTCGGCGGTCCGCACAGCCTGTAGGGGATGCGGCCGGTCAGCCGCAGTCGTCGTACCCTCCGCCCCAGTCGTCATCGTCGTCGTACCAGCCGTGGCCATAGCCGTGGTCGTCGTCCCATCCACCGCCGCCGTGGCTGTACGTGACCGGGTGCGCGGGCGCTGCCGCGGCAGCCGTACCCGCCGCGCCGAGGGCGGCGCCGCCGGCCAGGAGGACTCCGATCGCGGAGGCCGCGAAGAGCCGCTTCACTCTCAGTGCTTGCATGGTTCAGAACCCTTCTCGTCACTGCGCCGTTCCCACGGCGCGAAGCGGATTTCTGCCTCCTTTCGCCAACAGCACGGGGTTTTTGCCTTTACCCGATAAAATGTGGAGCGCATCCGCCGTCAACATGGCTGTTCGAGCCAAGGACCCATGGGCGGGACCGCTCTTCACTGGGCCGTCTGCATCACCGCAGGCTGAAACTCCTGCTACCGCGGTGGCGGCCCTCCTCTGTCCATGCTAGTCACCTACCAGTGAGTCGTCACCTCGGGCACCCGAGTCCGAGCGCCTGAAATCCGGAAAGGGGTGGAGGTGCCGTGGAACAGGAACGCACGACGTGCTGCGTGGTGGGCGGCGGACCGGCCGGCATGGTGCTGGGGCTGCTGCTGGCCCGGGCCGGAGTCGACGTGACGGTGCTGGAGAAGCACGGGGACTTCCTGCGCGACTTCCGAGGTGACACCGTGCACCCGTCGACGCTCTCGCTCCTGGACGACATCGGCCTCGCGGAACGCTTCGCCCGGCTGCCGCAGCGCCGGGTGACCTCCGTCCAGCTGCCCGTCGGACCGGACCGGTCCCTCGTCACCGTCGGGGACATCTCGGCGCTGCACGGCAGGTACAACTACATCGCGATGGTGCCACAGTGGGACCTCCTGGACCTCCTCGCCGACGAGGCGGGCAAGGAGCCCTCCTTCCGGCTGCGCATGGACACCGGGGCGACCTCCTTCCTCCTGGAGCGCGGCCGGGTCACCGGCGTCCGCTACCGCACCGCCGACGGCACCACCGGCGAACTGCGCGCCACCCTCACCGTGGCCTGCGACGGGCGCGGCTCGCTGGCCAGGGCCCTGCCGGAACTCGGCCTGGAGGGCTTCGCCTGCCCCATGGACGCCTGGTGGTTCCGTCTGCCGCGCCGCGAGCACGACCCCGGCGGGCTCGTCGGCGGCCTGGGCGACCGGTTCTTCACCGCCCTCATCGACCGGGGCGACTACTGGCAGTGCGCCGCGCTCATCCCCAAGGGCACGGACGCCGAGCGCCGCGCCGAGGGGCTGGAGCGCTTCATGACCCGCTTCACGGACGCCGTGCCGTGGCTGGCCGACCGCGCGGGCGCCGTCACCTCCTGGGACGAGGTCAGACTGCTCGACGTCCGCCTCGACCGGCTGCGCCGCTGGCACCGCCCCGGCCTGCTGTGCATCGGTGACGCCGCCCATGCGATGTCGCCGGTCTTCGGCATCGGCATCAACCTGGCCGTCCAGGACGCGGTGGCCGCGGCCCGCCACCTGGTGCGTCCGCTGCGCGCGGGCGCGGTGGGGCTCCAGGACGTGCGGCGGGTGCAACTGCGGCGCTGGCCCACGACGGTGGCCACCCAGGGGCTCCAGCGGCTGGCCCACGCCCAGGTCATCGAGCCCCTGCTGGCCGGCCGCACCGCCTTCGGCAACCCCCGCAGGGCGAAGCGGATGACGGAACTGGTCACGGACTCGCGCTGGCTGAACCGCGTTCCGGCCTACTTCATCGGCTACGGCGCCCTGCGCGAGCGCCCTCCGAGGGAGTCCCTGCGCTGACCTCCGCACAGCGGCGTGGAAGTAGGGTCTCCGTTTATTCGGACTGGCTGGATATGATCGGCATCCTCACCCCACAGGGCCGTGTCGGCAGTTCCCCCATGCCCTCGTCCAGGCCCGTCTCCGCCGCTCCCGAGGACCGATGTCTGCGATGGCACCCGAAGGCCCACCCAGCCAGCCGCCCGTCCGGCGCCGCCGCACCGTGCGCCTGCGCACGATGCTGGTCTGCCTGGCCGTCGTCCCCACCGTGGCGATGGGGACCCAGGTCGCCGTCACCGCCCAGCGGCTGCTGGCCCAGTCGGAGCACCTGCGCGGCGACGTGGAGGACGGCGAGCGGATCGGCGTGCCCCTGGTCAGGCTGATGAACGAGCTCCAGGCCGAGCGGGCGATGACGGCGGCGCGGTGGGCGGGCTCGCCCGTGACCGACGACGCCCTGCGCGAGAAGCGGGCCGGAACCGACCGGGCGGCGGCGGAGTTCCGCCGCATATCGGGCAGCGGCGGCGACATGGCGCAGCACGCCGACGAGGACGGACAGGAGCCCGGCGACGGGCGCCTCGACGCCGTCGGCGGACGGCTCGACCTGCTGGCCTCGTACCGCAAGCGGGCGGACGCCCACAACGGCAGCGCCGAGCAGGCGGTCGGTTACTACACCGGCGTGATCGACGACATCATCCGCGCCTACCAGGATGAATTCAGCCACTCCGAGGACGCCGAACTCGCCCAGGAGAGCCGGCCCGCCGTCGCCCTGTTCTCGGCCACCGAGATGGTCGCGCGCGAGGACACCGCCCTCGCGCTGGCCGGGCCCTCCCGCGAACTGGCGGCCACCGGGTTCTCCCAGTTCCTCGACGCCGTCGGCACCCACCGCTACCTGTACGACACCTGGATCGTGCCGTACCTGCCACCCACCGAGCTGGCGGCGTACGACAAGCTCACCGGCTCGGACGCCTGGCACTCCAAACTCCGCATCGAGAACGCGGTCATCGCCAACCACAAGGACACCGCGACCGGTGTGAAGCTGCCGGCCGACGTCGGCGACTGGCCCGCCGCGTACCGGACCTTCGCACCCCGCCTGGCCCAGCTCAACACGGACCGTGCCCGCGGCGTGTTCGAGGACGCCGACGCCAAGGCCACCGAGCTGGAGGTCGAGGTCTCCTGGCTGATCGGCGCCAGCGGTGGCGCCCTGCTGCTGGTCACCGCCGTCGTCGTCCTCACCACGCGCTCGGTCCTGCGCCGCCTGAACCGTCTGCACACCCGCACGGTCGCCATCGCCGAGGAGACGCTGCCCGACGTGGTGGCCCGGCTCCAGCGCGGGGAGCCCGTCGACGAGGAGGCGCTGCCGGCCGTGCGCGGACGGCAGGACGAGGTCGGGCAGATCGCCGACGCCTTCGCCCGGGTGGTCGCCGCGTCCGTCGACGGGCACCGGCAACTCGCCGCCGAGCGGCACGGTTTCGGCCTGTTCGCCTCGGGCATCGCCTCGCGCACCGGAAACCTCGTCAGCCGGCAGCTGAGCCTGACCGAGGACCTCCAGGACACCTTCGGCCACGACGAGGCGCTCCTGGCCCAGTTGATGCGTTCCGACCAGCTGACGGTGGGCATGCGGCGCCAGATCGAGAACCTGCTCATCCTCGCGGGCGGCGAGATCCCCGACCCGCACACCGAGCCCATGCGCGTCGCCGACCTGCTGCGCGAGGCCGCCGCGGAGGTCGAGGACTTCCGGCGCATCGAACGCCAGGCCCTGGACGAGGCGAGCGTCCAGCCGCACGCGATCAGCCAGATCAGCCACCTGCTGGCCGAGCTGCTGGACAACGCGACCCGGTTCTCGCCGCCGCGCTCGAAGGTGGTCGTCCGCGCCGAACTCGTCGCCGACGGGCTGTCGGTCGAGATCGAGGACCGCGGACCGCGCGTGACGCCCGCCGGGTACGAGGCCATGAACGAGCGCCTGCACTCGGCGCCGCCGTACTCCGTCCTCGCCGAGAACGCGCACCGGCTGGGCCTCTTCGTCGTGGGCCACCTCGCCGAACAGCTCCAGGCCCGCGTCACGCTGCGGCGCTCCGTGTACGGGGGGACGGCGGCCGTGGTGGTCCTGCCGGGCACGCTGCTGGCACCGGCCGCGCAGCACCCGGAGCCCGGGCCCCGGCCCGACCGCGAGCCGCGGCCGGCCGCCGTGCCCGCTCCGGTACGGATCCCCGTACGGGAGCCAGCGGTACGGGAGCCCGCGCCAGAGGCGCCGCCGACCCCGGCACCGGGCCCCGAGCCGGCCGCCCCTGCACCCCTACCGCCGCGGCCCGAGCGGGCGCTGCCCACCCGCTCCACGGCCGCCGCCGACGCGCGGCCGGCCCTGCCCGAGCGCGTCCCGCAGACCCACCTCACCCGGCAACTGCGCGGCCCCCGCGCCCCGGAGCCGGACGCCGGCCGGGACGCGGCGACACCCGAAGAGGTGGCCGACGCCTGGGCGGACTACGAAGAGGGGACCAAGAAAGTGGAAGCAGAGCTCGGAGCGGACCAGCCATGACAACAGCCAGCGACATGATCTACGGCATCCTGGACAACAACCTCAGCAGGATCGCCGGAATCCAGGGAGCCGTGCTCCTGTCCAACGACGGGATCAAGCTCAGCGCCTACCTGCTGGAGCGGGACCAGGCCGAGCGCATCGCGGCCGCCTCCTCCGGCATCGCCGCCACCATGAAGGCGATCTCCCGGGAGATCGACGGCGGCCGCGTCATCCGCCAGCTCGTGGAGATGGACGACCGCTACCTGTGCGTCGTCGGGTGCGGGGAGGGCAGCACGCTCATCGTGGTGACCAACCGCAAGGCCCGGCTCGGAGAGCTGGGGGGCGAGGCCGTACGGACCGCGCAGGCGCTCGGCGAGTGGCTGGGGACCCCCGAGCGCACCTCCGCGCCGACCGCGTAATGCCCGACGAGCCGCAGCGCCGCAGCACGCGCCGGACCCGGCTGTACGCGCTCACCGACGGCCGCACGGCCGCCGCTCCGCAGACCGTCCTCACGATGGACACGACCATCGTGGCGGCGGTCCCCGGGGACGTCGACCACGCCGGACTGGCCACCGAATGGCAGGCCGTCCTGGCCATGTGCGCGCCGCCCGGCGGCATGGCGGTCGCCGAGATCGCCGCCCGCATGCACATGCGCCTCACGCCGATGACGCTCCTCCTCGGTGAACTCGCCGACCGCGGTCTGATCGACCACCGGCCGCCCCTGGAGGGCGCCGAGACCACCAATGTCCACCTGCTCATGAAAATCAGGGACAACCTTGCCCGGATATGACACCTCCGCCGCCTCCGCCTCCCGGGAAGCGGCCCCTGTCAAGATCCTCATCGCCGGCGGATTCGGAGTGGGCAAGACGACCCTGGTCGAGTCGGTCTCCGAGATCGAGCCGCTGCGCACGGAGGAGCGCCTGACGAGCGCGGGCGTCGGCGTCGACGACCTCGACGGCATCGAGTCCAAGACCCTGACCACCGTCGCCATGGACTTCGGCCGGATCACCCTCGCCGACGCGGGGGTCGTCCTCTACCTGTTCGGCACGCCCGGCCAGGAGCGGTTCTGGTTCATGTGGGACGACCTGCTGAGCGGGGCCCTGGGGGCGCTCGTGCTCGTCGACACCCGGCGCCTGGACCGGGGCTTCCCGGCGATCGACTTCTTCGAGAGCCGCGGGCTGCCGTTCGTGGTGGGCGCGAACTGCTTCCACGGCGAGCAGCCGTACACCGCCGAGGAGATCGCCGCCGCCCTGCACCTGCGGGATCCGGCCACCCCGGTGCTCCTGCTGGACGCCCGCTCGCGCGACGACGCGCGCGACTGCCTGCTGGCCCT
The DNA here is from genome assembly GCF_042895815.1 of Streptomyces sp. NPDC001373. Taxonomy (NCBI): domain Bacteria; kingdom Bacillati; phylum Actinomycetota; class Actinomycetes; order Kitasatosporales; family Streptomycetaceae; genus Streptomyces; species Streptomyces sp. NPDC001373. Next base: position 107,018 of record NZ_JBIAWQ010000014.1, on the reverse strand, counting down.
GCTCGACGTCGTCATCGCCCGAGCCGGAGCCCTGTCCGCGCCCTGAGCGGGCGGCGCGGCGGCCCTACCGGGGCGCGGGGCGCTGGGGCGCCGGCGTCCCGCTGTCCTCCAGGAGGACCCGCAGGGCGTACTCGGCGGTCCGGTGCCGCAGGAACACCTGCGCGCGGGTGCCGGCCGCCATGGTCCGGGCCGCCGCCGCCCCCACCCGGGTGGCGTCGTCCCGGGTCTCGCGCCAGCCGTGCGCGGTGCGCCGGACGGTGCCGTCCCACGCGGTGTGGCGGGCCATCCAGAACCATCCGGTCCCGGCGCGGCAGCACCCCCAGACCACCGAGTCGAGGCCGGCGTCCTCCCCGCCCTGCCCGTGCGCCTGTCTCTCCCGCGTCACGTGCGTCCCCCCGGTTTCGGTCCTGGTTCGGACCGCAGGCTAGGTCAGCGCGGCGGGCACCAGGGAGTCCGGGTTTCGGCCAACCTGGAGGGCGTTCGCGCCGCCGTCTCCCGGGGCGGGTCAGCCGGCGCTGGGAGACGGCGAGGGGGAGGCCGGGACCACCGTGGGGGAGGCCGGGACCACCGTGGGGGACGGGCTCGCCGGGGACGGGCTCTGCGTGGGGTCCACGGCGCAGACGACCTCGTCGCGCGGGGTGTAGTGGGTGCGGAACGTCTGCCGCCCGACCTCCCGGTCCTGGCGGACGAACACCCGGTCCACCGCCACGTCGAACCCCTCGAGCGGGGTCTGCGCCTCGCAGTCGGGGCCGGAGGCCCGGCGCACGCCCGGCGCGGTGACGTTCGTACGCGGGCCCTGGGTGGCGCGCACCTCGTCGTACTTCTTCGTCCCGAGCAGGGTGATCGTCACCGAGGTGTCGGTGGACTCGGCCCGGACGGTGAGGGGGTGGCCGGAGTCGTTCCTCCAGCGGAGGTCGAGGGTGCCCCAGGCGACCGTGGCCTCGCGGCCCTCGGGGTACCGCTCGATGTAGAAGGAGTGCGCCCCGTGCTCCACGAGATCGACGCCCGCGAAGAACGCGGCGTTGTACATGGCCGTGGCCACGCTGGAGACGCCCCCGCCGGGCGCCTTCACGTACCGGCCGTCGTTGATCATGATGCCGTCGACGAAGCCGTTCTCCCGGGTGCGCTCGCCGACGGTCCCGTTGAAGCTCCACGTCTGACCCGCGGGTACCACCGATCCGTTGATCAGCTCGACGGCGCGCCCGATGTTCGCCGTCCGGTACGGGGCGGCGGGGAAGTGGACGGTGAACGAGGAGACCTCCTGCAGGCCCGCCACCGCACCGGCCGCTCCGGACGCCCGCCCGGCCGCCGCGCCGGCCGGCGCGGGCGCCTCGGCGCCGGAGGCGTCACCGGCCGGGATCAGCAGCGTGAGGAAGAGGCCGAGTGCGGCGGCTCCCGTCATCGCGGGCAGGCCGATCCGGCCGTGGTCCGTCAGGCGGTGTGCGCTGCGCATGTCTCTCCCGGTGGCGTTGGCTTGGTACGACCACAGACAAGAATCCAGCGATTTTGGTCAAAAGGGACAAAAATGTGCCCGTTCTCACGCCGGGAGGTCCCGGAAGCGGAAGCCGGGCACGGCAGGGCTCCGGGCCGGGGCCGGTCCCCGGGAGCGCCGCCGGGGACGCTAGCGTGATCGTCATGTACGCGATCAAGGGCGTGAACGCCACGCCGGGCGGGCGGATCACCGTCCACCTCCACGACCACGGCTACGCCGTCAGGCCGGACCAGCGCGAGGAATCCCTCGCCGAGACCTTCCTCGGCGAGGGAGCCGGTTGCGTCACCCTCCTGGTGATGCTCGCCTCGCTCGGCGCCTTCACCGTGCTCCGCAGGACCGGGGCGCCGGAGGCCGCCGTCGACGCCTCCATGTGGGTGTTCCTCGTCGCCCTCTGCTACGGCGCTCTCATCGCGTTGCTGAACTGGGCCGGCGGCGTGATCGCGGGCATCGCGATCTTCCTGTTCGCCGTGGTGACCTTCCCGGCCCTGCTGATCCCCGGCTACCGGCGGGCCCTGCGGCGCCGCCGGGGCGGCCGCCGCGCCCCGGAGAGCGAGCCGGGCTGGGTCCCCGCCACGGCCCTCGCCGGGGTGTGGCACCAGCCCGACCCGCGCGGCGGCAGCGTGGTCACGGTCCAGCTCACCGACGGATCCGTCACCGCGTTCGTACCCGCGCCCGAGCAGGCGCACGACCTGTACGCCCGTTTCGACGCCCTGCTCCGCAGCGCCCGGCCGGCCCCCTGGCACCCCGGGCAGCCGGCACGGCAGCGGTCCTGGCACTGACGTCGGCCCGCGTGTCGCCTACAGCGCGGCGATGAGCGCGGGCAGCGCGCGCATGTCGTGGAAGACGGTGGTGCCGGGGCCTTCCAGGCGGGCCGCAGGGGTCAGCCCGCCGGCGTAGCCGAGGGAGCGCATGCCGGCGGCCCGTGCGGCCCGGACGCCGGGCCCGCTGTCCTCGACCACGACGCAGGCCGCCGGGTCCACGCCCATCCGCCGGGCCGCGTGCAGGAACAGGTCGGGGGCCGGCTTGCCGCGGGCCACCTCGGTGGCGCTGTAGATGCGGCCGGCGAAGCGGGCGTAGAGCCCGGTGCGGCCGAGGGTGTGGCGCATCTTGTCGTGCGAGCCGCTGGAGGCGACGCAGGTCGGCAGGGTGAGCGCGTCGAGGGCCTCGGGCAGGCCGTCGACCGGGGCGAGGCCGGCGTCCACGGCCTCGCGGTGCAGTTCCTCGAACCTCTCCGACCAGATCGCGGCCGTCTCCCGGCCGAGCCGGTCCGCGATCTGCTCCCGGATGGCGGCGTGCGAGCGTCCGATGAACCGGTCGACGACCTCCTCCTCGGTCAGCGGCCACCCCCACGCGGCTCCGAGGGCGACCTGCACGCGTGCGGCGATGCGCTCGCTGTCGACCAGCACGCCGTCGCAGTCGAATATGACGAGTTCGATGGGCTTGATCATCTCCGCAGGATAGGGGCAACGGCAGCCGCGCCCTCGCGGCAGGCGTCCGGCGGCACGGTCCCGGGCGGGGCCGGCTCAGCCGGCGGGCAGGCGCATGCCGAGCCGGGTGCCCAGGGCGCGGGCGGTGGTGCGCACCTCCTCGCCGGTCCGCCCCTCGGCGACGGCGCCGAGGACGGCCAGGGCGAGCACGGCCTCGCGGTAGGTGAGCACCGGCAGCCGCTCGGGCCCGGCGTCGGCGTCCGCGTCGAGTTCCTCGGCCACGATGTCGGTGTAGAGATCGTCAAGTGTCACGCGGTACCCAACGCGCCGTCCGTCCGTCGGTTACTCCGGCCGGACGCCCCCGTCCGCCGGGGTCCTCACTCCGCGAGCACGCCGAACGGGCCCTCCCCGCGCAGGCACGGGGTCCGGTCAGCCCGGGTAGGTGATCGAGCCCAGCGGCGGGCAGGCCAGGAGCACGGCGCCGGCGCCGGGACGTTCGACGAAGGCCCGCGCCTCGGCCTCCTGCCGGCGCCGGGTGTCCCGGTCGTCGGCGTGCCAGGCGTCGAAGGTGGCGCGGGTGCGGTCCCAGGACCCGTCGATGAGACTGAGGCTGGTGTTGGCGGAACTCCGCCCGAATTCCGCCTTCACCGCCGCCTGCTGGAGGGCGGACTGGAGCGCGGCCAGCTCGATGCGGGTGATCAGGAGGCCGGGGGTGTGTGGCGCACGCGTCGGGAGGGGCGCCTGAGGGAGCAGGGACACCCCGGCGTCGAGGCGGCCGATGTTGTCGACGGTCGCCTCCCGGGCCTCGCTCACCGTGATCTGCATCTCCCGGTGCAGCCAGACGAGCTCCTCGAAGTCCCCCTGGGTGATGCGCATCCGCTCGTACGTGAAACGGAACCGGGGATCCTGGTGCAGCGGGCGCATGGAGGGGAGGTGGAGGGCGACGCAGTCGTTGTAGCCGGCCGTCACCGCGGCGTCGAGGTGGTACAGGGCCCGGTTCACGTCGCCCTGCGCGACGGCCAGGTCGCCGAGGTTCGCGTGGCACGCGGCGGCGAGCCACGCACCGTCGGGGCCGAGCGGCGCGGCCCGCGCGACCACGTCGTGGAGGCCCGCGGCGAAATCGCCCCGCTGCGGGGCGCCGCTCAGACAGGTCACCAGCAGATCGTGAAGACGGGCGGTCAGCGAGTCGACGGTGTCGACCATGGGTCTCCTCGGACGTAACGGGCAAGAGTGAAGCGGGCGTTCAGGCTAAGCCAGGGCACCGCGCGGGCGCGCGGCGGTCGGCCCGGGAGGTATCCGCGGCGGACCTACAATGCCGGGGGGCCGTGAACGCGCGGACCGGGTCGACGAGGGGGACGCATTGACGCTGCTGCGCGCTCGCGCGGCCGAGGCCGCCGCGGTGGGGACGGCGTGACCCGGCCGGTGCACGGTGCCCTGCACCACGTCGAGATCTGGGTACCCGCACTGGAGCGGGCCGTCGCCTCCTTCGGGTGGCTGCTGGAATCCCTGGGCTACACGCCCTTCCAGAGCTGGCGCGACGGCCGGAGCTGGCGCCTCGGAGCGACCTACCTGGTCTTCGAGCAGTCGCCCGCCCTCACCGCGGGGCGGCACGACCGCCGCCGGCCCGGCCTGAACCACCTGGCCTTCCAGGTCGAGGGCCGCGACGCCGTCGACGCGCTGGCCCGCCGTGCGCCGGACCACGGCTGGACCCTGATGTTCCCCGACCGCCACCCGCACGCCGGCGGGGAACACACCTACGCCGCCTACCTGGAGAACACGGACGGCTTCGAGGTCGAACTCGTCGCCGTCGACGCACCCGGACCGGCACCGGCGACCGGGACGCACCAGCCCTGAGCCCCAGCCGTCCCGCCCCTCCCGCCCCGTCCCGCGGGTTCCGCCCGGGCCGGCGTCCGGAACCCGGACACCCTCTTCCGTGAAGCCCCTGGCACCGGAGCGCACCGCCCTACACAATTGAGCCGAACCGGGCCATGGGGGAGGCGCTGATGAGCCGGGCTCTGCGTGTCGGCATGACGCTGGGCGGTGTCGTGGTGGTGGCGGTGTGCGTGCCGCTGTTCGCCCCGTACTACTCCACCGTCCTGGTGTGGGAGCTGCGCAAGCTCTTCGCCTGGCTGGCCCTGCCGCTGCTGGCCGCGGGCGGCGTGCTGCTGGTGTGGTGGGTGCAGCGGCTCGTGCGCGGATGGCGCGGCAAGACCGTCGGCCAGAGCGATGTGGCGGGGACCCTCGGCTGTGTGGGCGTCCTCGTCGGCCTCGTCCTCGCGGTCGGGTGGATGATCTACGGCGCCTACCTCCAGGACCGCGCCTACATGCAGGCGACCCAGGTCGTGACGGACCCCGTGCCCGGGCTGGCGCCCCGCGCCCCGTTCCTCGTCGGCAAGGCGCAGGCCGCCCCGCACCTGGGTGATGTCACCGGTGAGATCGCCGACATCACCTATCTTCCCGACTCCGACCGCTTCGCCACCCTCGTCGAGCGGAGCGGCTGGCTGTCGGGGTACGAGGTCGGCCTCGAACAGGACGTCCCGCTCGGGGGCACCAGCCGCTCGCAGCAGCGCTGCGCGTTCGACGTGGATGTGGCGGACGCGCGCATCAGCGGCTGGTTCGACCACAACCTGGGCCGGAAGATCTCCGAGCAGAAGCGCTGGGTCCGCTTCGAGGCCGGCGACGCCTACGTGACCTGCTCGGGCGACACACCCGTCGTGGTCGTCCCCCTCAAGCGCCAGACCGGGTTCCTCGTCGTCACCGAACAGCCCGCCGGGGTCGCGCTCTACAACGGCCGGACGGGCAAGGTCACCATCACCACCGACACGGAAGCCGTCCCGGGCCCCTCCTACCCCGTCAGCCTCGCCGCCCGGCAGCGGGAGGCGGTCACCGCCGTCGGCAGCTTCACCGACTGGTGGTTCGAACGCAGTGGCTGGGACGCCTCGGAGGACGGCGCGAACGCGGGCAACGACTCCGAGTTCACCCTGCGCTACAGCGACGCGAGCGGACGCAGCGCCTACGTCACCCCCCTCACCCCGCAGGGCGAGGCCAGCTCCGTCGTCGCCGTCGCGACGGTCCCGGCGCACTACCAGGGCAGCGGGCTCGCGCCCCTGACCGTCCACCGGCTCGACCCGACCTGGTCCTCGCCGAAGGCGATCGTCGCCCTGATCAAGGCCGAGTACCGGGACGTCTGCTGCTACAACGACGACCAGGTGTTCGAGGTGGTCCCCACCGGCGGCACCACCTGGACCGCGACGATCGGCAGCGAACAGGACATCCGCTACCGGGTGGAGGGCAGGGGCCAGGTCGCCGGCCACGAGGCGACCTGTCTGAAGGCCGCCGACGGCACGCTCATCAAGTGCGCGTACGCGGCACCCGGCTCGCCGGAGGAGCAGGAGCTCAAACGGCGCGACGAGCAGAAACAGAAGGACAAACCCCGGACCGACCCACCGGACCTCGGTGACCTCACCGGCTACACCCCCGAGCAGCTGGCCGACCTGAACCGCCGCATCACCGAAGAGGTCAACCGCCGCCTCAAGGGCGGCGGCTGACCGGGCCCGCCGAATCGGGGACGACGCGGCCCGACCCGGCACCCACCGGCGCCGGCACCCGCCGTCCGAGCCCGGTCAAGGGGCCGCTGCCGCCGCTCCCACCGGCGGGTGAACCACCCCCGAAGATCGCTTCCGGGTGGGGCGGGCAGGCCCAGACTGGCTCCGTCAAGCCCCGGCCGGCCGGGGCGCCCCATGACGGAAGGCGGACGGAACCCATGGCGAACGGCACGGTGCTGCTGGCGCTGCGCGAGGACCCCCTCGGCGGCGGGGTGAGCGCCGAACAACTGCGCCGGATCGGCAAGGAACTCCAGTCACGGGGACTGGAGTTGCGCCGGGCGGCGGATGCCCGGGACGCCCGGGCGATGCTCCAGACGGAGGCGGGCATCGCCGCCGCGGTGGTGGCCTGGGACCTGCCGCGCCCCACCGCCGGCGCCCCGGCCGGGGGTGCGCCCGACGTGCCCACCGGCGGGGCCGAGGTCCTGGACCGGATCCGGCACCGCTTCAAGGACCTGCCGGTCTTCCTCCTGATGACCGACAGCTCCGACCACGACCTGGAGCACCTGCCGCTGTGGGTGTCGGAGACCGTCGTCGGCTACATCTGGCCGCTGGAGGACACCCCCGCCTTCATCGCCGGCCGGGTCGCGGCCGCCGCCCACACGTACACGAAGGAACTCCTGCCGCCGTTCTTCCGCGCCCTGCGCCGCTTCGAGGACGCCCACGAGTACTCCTGGCACACCCCGGCCCACTCCGGCGGGGTGGCGTTCCTGAAGTCCCCGGCGGGGCGGGCCTTCTTCGACTACTACGGCGAGCGGCTGTTCCGTACGGACCTGTCCATCTCCGTGGGCGAGCTCGGCTCGCTCTACGAGCACTCCGGGCCCATCGGCGAGGCCGAGCGCAACGCCGCCCGCGTCTTCGGCGCCGAGCGCACGTACTTCGTGCTGCACGGGGACTCCACCTGCAACCGGATGGTGGGCCACTACAGCGTCACCTCCGACGAGATCGCCCTGATCGACCGCAACTGCCACAAGTCCGTCCTGCACGGCCTGGTCGTCTCCGGCGCCCGCCCCGTCTACCTGGTGCCCACCCGCAACGGCTACGGACTGGCCGGCCCCGTGCCGCCCACCGCCACCGACCCGGCCGCGGTCGCCGCCCGCATCGCCGCCAACCCCCTCGCCGCAGGAGCCGTCTCGCCGGACGCCCAGTACGCGGTCGTCACCAACTCCACCTACGACGGCCTGTGCTACGACACCCTCGCCGCCGCCCGGGCCCTGGCGGCCAGCACCCCCCGCCTGCACTTCGACGAGGCGTGGTTCGCCTACGCCCGCTTCCACCCCCTCTACCGGGGCCGCTACGGCATGGCCGTGGGCCCGGACACCTTCGAGGGCGCCGACCGGCCCACCGTGTTCGCCACCCACTCCACGCACAAGCTCCTCGCCGCGCTCTCCCAGTGCGCCATGGTCCATGTACGGCCCGCGCCCCGCGCACCCGTCCAGCACGAGCGCTTCAACGAGGCGTTCATGATGCACGGCACCACCTCCGCCTTCTACCCCGGCATCGCCTCCCTCGACGTGGCGACGGCCATGATGGACGGGCCGCAGGGCCGGTGGCTGATCGACGAGGCCGTCACCGAGGCGATCCGCTTCCGGCAGGCCGTCGTCCGCACCGGCCGCCGCATCGCGGAAGCGGGCGACCGCCCCGACTGGTTCTTCGGCGTCTGGCAGCCCGAGACGGTCACCGACCCCGCCACCGGTTCGCGTGTCGCCTTCGCCGACGCGCCCGTCGGCCTGCTGGCCGCCGATCCCGCCTGCTGGCAGCTCGAACCGGGCGCCGCATGGCACGGATTCCCCGACCTGACCGACGGCTACTGCCTCCTCGACCCCGTCAAGGTCACCCTCACCTGCCCCGGCGTCACCGCCACGGGGGAGACCCGGCCGTGGGGCATCCCCGCCCGGGTCCTCACCGAGTACCTCGCCACCCGCGGCATCGTGGTCGAGAAGACCGACAGCTACACCACCCTCATCCTGTTCTCGATGGGCATCACCAAGGGCAAATGGGGCACGCTGATGGACGCCCTGATGGACTTCAAGGCCCACTACGACGCCGACGCCCCGCTGGACCGGGTCCTGCCCGCCCTCACCGCACGCCACCCCGGCCGCTACCGGGACACCACCCTGCGCCAACTGTGCGCCCGGATGCACGAGCACCTCACCCGCGGGGCCTTCATCCACGCGCTCGACGAGGCCTTCCAGGAGCTCCCCGAGCCGGTGCACCCGCCCCGGCACTGCTACCAGCAGCTCATCCGGGGCGGCACCGAGCGCCTGCGCCTGGCCGACGCCGCCCACCGGATCGCGGCCGCCATGGTGACCGTCACCCCGCCCGGCATCCCCGTCCTGATGCCCGGCGAGTCCCTCGGTGCCCCGGACGGCCCCCTGCTGCGCTATCTGGGCGCCCTGGAGGCCTTCGACCGGGCCTTCCCCGGCTTCGGCAGCGAGGCCCACGGCGTCACCGTGGACCCGGAGACGGGCGACTACCTGATCGAGTGCCTTCGCACCCCGCGATAGCCGGCCGGCCTTCGACGAGGGGGGTGAGGCCGTCGAGGAGGGTTTTGAGGCCGAGCTCGAAGAGCGCGTCGAGACGCAGGTCGTAGCCGTGTTCGAAGGCGCCGACCACCTTGGCGAAGGCCGGGAAGCGGCCGGATTCCACCAGCTCCCGCAGGACGGGGGTCCGGCCGTCCATCCACTCGTCCTCCGTCTGGCCCGTGGCGGCCTGGGCGTGGGCCTCCCTCTCCAGGTGCACGGCCAGGCCCTGGACGTGGCTGTAGAGCAGGACGTGGATGCCGAAGAGGGTGGTGGGGCCGAGGCCGTGGGCGTCGAGGGCGCTGAGCACCCACTTGCCGTGCACCATCAGGTTGTGCACGGGCAGCGGGCGGGTGAGGCTGCCGGTCTGGGCCAGCCACGGGTGCTTGCGGTACAGGCCCCACAGGGTGCGGGCGCCCAGCTCGACGCGGGCGCGCCAGTCCCCGGGGGCGTCGGCGCCGTAGGACGCCTCGCCGAACGCGGCGTCGGCCATGTGCAGGACGAGGTCCTCCTTGCTCGGGACGTACCGGTACGTCGACATGGCGGCGACGCCGAGCCGGGCCGCGACGCCGCGCATGGTCAGGGCCGGCAGCCCCTCGGCGTCGGCGATGTCGGGGGCCGTCCGGGCGGCCCGCGGGGGCTGGTGGACACCGCAGCCCGCGCGTGGCGCGCCGGGCTGCCGCCGGCCCGCGTCGGCGTCGGCCTGCTGCGCCTCGCCTCCTGGCAGGCGGCCAAGTCGGGCCTGGACGGTCCGCTGCTCGACCCCCGCACCATGAGCCCCGCCCCTCCCGGGGCGGTCCTCGACGTGCTGCTGGACCACGTCCGGGACGCGCTCGACGAGAACGGCGACCTCGAACGCGTACACCAGGGGGTGGCGCGCCTGCTCGACCGCGGCAACGGGGCCCGCCCCCAGCGCCGGCTCCTGAGCACGACCGGCGATCTGCGGGCCGTGGTGGCCGAGTGCGCCCGCCTCACCACGCCGCCCGCCGGGTAGCCGGCCCCGTACGGCGTTCGAACCGGAGCATTCCGGGTAGAAGGGTCTGTCCGGCCCCCATCCCGTGCCCGCCCCCCGACGGCCGGGCCGGGCCCCGGGACTCCGACGAGGCGGTGACACCGATGTCCCAGTGCAAGATCCCCGACTACCGGACCGGCCACCGCGGCCGGCACTGGACCCATGCCCTGCGCAGCGCCCAGAAGGCCGGAGCGGTCGTCGTCACGGACGAGACCGGCGAAGCGGTCCGCTACGGCGGCGAGCGCAGCGGACCCGGCCGCTTCCGCCCCTGGGTGACCGACAAGGGCGAGCGCTACGACAGCCACGACGTCCACCCGGAGTGGTGACGGAGGGCCCCGGGCACGCCCCCGCCCCGCACGGGCGGGGGACGCGGCTCAGTGCGCGGCGGCCGGATCCGTCGCAAGCCGGGATCCGTCGATCTCCGCCCACACCACCTTGCCCTGCTCATGGGTCTCGCAGCCCCAGCGGTCGGACAGCCGGTCGATGATGTGGAGCCCGTGGCCGCCCGGAATTCCGCGCCGGGGCGAGGGGTCGCGGCGCGGCAGGGCGGTGGAGCCGTCGAACACCTCGATCCGCAGGGCTTCACCGCGGGTGAGCGCGAGGTGCAGGCAGCCGCCCGCGTGCAGGGCGGCGTTCGTCACCAGCTCGGAGACGACGAGCAGCGCGTCCTCCGCGCTCTCGTTCCCGTCCCACTCCCAGTCCCGCAGGGCCTGCCGCGCGAAGTCGCGGCCCTTCGCGACCTGGCCCCGGACACCGTCCAGCGCCAGACGGCGGCGCTGGCGCGCCGCGGTGTGCGGCTGCGGCGGACGGGCGGTCGGCGATCCGCTGCTCGTCACTGTGCTCTCACCCTCACCGTTGCATGGCTCCGTTCTCGTGGCGGCCGCATGGGCCCCCGGCTGGTTCCGTCGCTGTGCGGACCGACGCACCTGCCCCCGGCCGGGTGGGGACACCCGGCGGGCCGCGTTCGAGGGGCACTTCGAGTGCCGGACAGTGTACGTGGGCCGCGGTTCCGGAGCACCGGTCACCGGCGGCCCCGGGGGGCCGGAGGTGCGGGAAGCGGGTCCGCCGGGCCCCTACCGGGCGAGCATGCCCTCCCGCAGCCGGCCCAGGACGCGGGAGAGCCGGCGCGAGACCTGCATCTGCGAGATGCCGAGGACGGCGCCGATCTCCGACTGGGTCCTCTCCTGGCCGAACCGCATGCGCAGGATGAGCCGGTCCCGGGGATCCAGCTCCCGCAGCAGGGGGGCCAGGGTGTGGAAGTCCTCGAACAGCTCCATGGCGGGGTCCGCGTCCCCGAGCTTCTCGGCCAGGGGCCGCGCGGGCCGGCCCGTCCCCCGCGCCCCGTCCTCCTCGCAGGCGAGGTCCAGGGAGCCGCTGGTGTACCCGTTCGCGGCGATCAGACCGTCCATCACCTGCTCCTCCGGCAGCCCGAGGTGGCCGGCGAGCTCCCTGACCGTCGGGGCCCGGTTCAGCGCGTCGGTGAGGGCCTCCTGGGCCTTGGCCAGCTCGGTGCGCAGCTCCTGGAGGCGGCGCGGCACGTGGACGGCCCAGGTGGTGTCGCGGAAGTGCCGTTTGATCTCACCGGTGATGTACGGGAGCGCGAGCGTGGAGAACTCCACCTCGCGGGCGGGGTCGTAGCGGTCGATGGCCTTGATCAGGCCTATGGTGCCGACCTGGACGATGTCGTCCATGTCGATCCCGCCCCCGGCCGCCCGGGACCGGAAGCGGCGGGCGGCGTACTGCACGAGGGAGAGGTTCATCTCGATCAGGGTGTTGCGCACGTACTGGTGCTCCCGCGTCCCCTCCTCCAGGGAACGCAGCCGGGCGAGGAACAGCCGCGACAACTCCCGGGCGTCGGCGGGGGAGAGCTCCCGCGCCTGTTCCACCGGTGGGAGCGCTCCCGCCGACGGCGTTCCCTCCGTGGCCGGGGCGCAGGCCGGAGCCCGGCGGTCCGTCGGACGAACGGGGTTCACTACTGCGGCCGAACGGGACATGGTGGCCGTTCCCTCCCTGCGGTCGATGGCTGCCGCGGCCGCTCCTGCCCCGGGTTGCCGGTCCTACACCTGCGCATCGCGACCCGTTCGGTCCGCGGTGCGGCCGGACCGGGGCACGGCCCCCGGCGCGACGACCGTGCATACTCCATTCCGGAAGACGTACGGTGACGTCCGGGGAGGCGGAGATGGCCGGAGCACAGGACGCGCGGGGCGGCGGCGTGGTGGGGGACGGCTATGGGGCCGGAGCCGGCTGGGTCGTCGTGGCGCGCGGCGAACTCGACCAGGACACCCTGGCGCCACTGGAGGAGGCCCTCACCGCCGCTGCGGACCGGCACCCCCTGGTGGTCCTGGACGCGGGCGCCGTCACCTTCGGCGACTCCTCCTTCCTGAACCTGCTCCTTCGGGTGCACCGCACGACCGTCCTGCGGATCGCGGCCCCGGGCCGCCAGTTGTGCCGTCTGTTCGCCCTGACCGGCGCGGACACGGTCCTCGCGCAGTACCCCGGAGTCCGGGAGGCGCTGGCCGGCTGAGGGCCGCGGGGTCCCGCGGCGGGGGTTAGCCTTCCCCCCGTCAGGGACGGCGAGAGTGAGGTTGGCGATGGCTGAGCGGACCGGCGCGGCTGCGGCGGGCGGAGCCCCGGTGGAAGGGGGCGGGGGCGGCATCACCGAGTCGGAGCTGCGCCTGCTGCTGGCGGGGCTGACGGCCGTGCGCGACGGGGATTTCCGTACGCGGCTGCCCGACGCGGCGGACGGGCTCCTCGGGGAGATCGCCACGGTCTTCAACGGGATGGCCAACCAGCTGTCGCTGTTCACGTCCGAGGTGACGAGGGTGGCCCGCGAGGTCGGCACGGAGGGGACCCTGGGGGGCCAGGCGGACGTCCCCGGGGTCGGCGGAGCCTGGCTGGACCTCACGGATTCGGTCAATTTCATGGCCGGAAACCTCACGGACCAGGTCCGCAACATCGCCCAGGTCGCCACCGCCGTCGCCAAGGGCGACCTCTCCCAGAAGATCACCGTCACCGCGCGGGGGGAGATCCTGGAGCTGAAGACCACGATCAACACGATGGTCGACCAGCTCTCGGCGTTCGCCGACGAGGTGACGCGCGTGGCCCGCGAGGTCGGCACCGAGGGGAACCTGGGAGGCCAGGCCACCGTCCGCGGGGTGTCCGGGACCTGGAAGGACCTCACCGACAACGTCAACGTCATGGCGTCGAACCTGACGGGCCAGGTCCGCTCCATCGCCCAGGTCGCCACCGCCGTCGCCCGCGGCGACCTCTCGCAGAAGATCGACGTGGACGCGCGCGGGGAGATCCTGGAGCTGAAGACCACGATCAACACGATGGTCGACCAGCTCTCCTCCTTCGCCGCCGAGGTCACCCGCGTGGCCCGCGAGGTCGGCAGCGAGGGCCGCCTCGGAGGCCAGGCCGAGGTCGAAGGCGTGTCCGGCACCTGGAAGCGGCTCACCGAGAACGTCAACGAGCTCGCCGGAAACCTGACCCGCCAGGTACGCGCCATCGCCGCCGTCACCAGCGCGGTCGCCGAGGGCGACCTCACCCGCTCCATCACCGTGGAGGCCCCGGGCGAGATGGGCGACCTCAAGGACAACATCAACTCCATGGTCGGCTCCCTGCGCGAGACCACCCGGGCCAACCAGGAACAGGACTGGCTCAAGTCCAACCTGGCCCGGATCTCCGGCCTGATGCAGGGCCACCGCGACCTCGCGGTCGTCGCCGAACTCGTCATGGAGGAGCTGACCCCGCTGGTCGCCGCCCAGTACGGCGCCTTCTACCTCGCGGAGGACACCCCCCAGGGCACGATGCTCAGCCTCGTCGGCTCCTACGGCCGCCCCGCCCGCGACGGGGTCGCCGAACGCTTCGCCCTCGGCGAATCCCTCGTCGGACAGGCCGCCCGCAGCCGCCGCACCATCGCCAGTGACCAGGTCCCCGCCGACTACGTCATCTCCTCCGGACTCGGCCGCACCACGCCCGGCAGCCTGATGATCCTGCCGATCGTCGTCGACGACCAGGTCCTCGGGGTGATCGAACTCGCCTCTTTCTCGGCCTTCACCCCCGTACACCGCGACTTCCTCGGCCAGTTGATGGAGACGGTCGGCGTCAACGTCAACACCATCGTCGCCAACGCGCGCACCGACGAACTCCTCGGCGAGTCCCAGCGCCTGACCGCCGAACTCCAGGCCCGGTCTGCCGAACTCCAGGCCCAGCAGTCGGAGTTGCAGCGATCCAACGCCGAACTGGAGGAGAAGGCGGCCCTGCTGGCCAGCCAGAACCGCGACATCGAGGCCAAGAACCTGCAGATCGAACAGGCCCGGCAGGAACTGGAGGCCCGCGCCCAGCAGTTGTCGCTGGCCTCCACGTACAAGTCGGAGTTCCTCGCGAACATGAGCCACGAGCTGCGCACGCCGCTCAACAGCCTGCTCATCCTCGCCCAGCTCCTGGCACAGAACCCCACCCGCAATCTCACCCCGAAGCAGGTCGAGTACGCGGGCATCATCCACTCGGCCGGCTCCGACCTCCTCCAGCTGATCAACGACATCCTCGACCTCTCCAAGGTCGAGGCGGGCAAGATGGACATCCACCCCGAACGGGTCGACCTGCACCAGCTGCTGGACTACGTCGAGGCCACCTTCCGGCCCATGACCACCCAGAAGAGCCTCGACTTCACCGTCACCACCGCCCCCGACGCGCCCGCCGACCTCCTCACCGACGAGTCCAGGCTCCGCCAGATCCTGCGCAACCTGCTCTCGAACGCCGTCAAGTTCACCGAGCGCGGCGGGGTCGAGCTGCGCATCGAGCGGGCCTCCGACGCCGAGGTCCCTGCCGGGCTGCTCCACCGCGGCAGCATGATGGCCTTCCGCGTCCGCGACACCGGCATCGGCATCCCCGAGCAGCAGCTTGAGTCCGTGTTCGGCGCCTTCCAGCAGGCCGACGGCACCACCAGCCGCAAGTACGGGGGCACCGGCCTCGGACTCTCCATCACCCGTGAGATCGCCCAGCTGTTGGGCGGGGCCGTGACCGCCGAGAGCACCCCCGGCCAGGGCAGCACCTTCACCCTTCACCTCCCCGTCCACCACGCGGACTTCGAGGAGCGTTCCGGACCCCTTCCCGCGGCGGCCCGTGCCGCCGCGTTTGAACTCCCCGAGCCGCGGCGGGGGAGCGGGCCCGGGACCACCGGAGAGAGGCCGCGGCAGGACCGTCGCCTCCTCGTGATCGAGGAACGACCGAACGGCCTGCTCTCCCTCGTCGCCGAGAGCGCCGAGCGCGATCTCGTACCGCGCCGGGCCGGGGTGGGGGCCGGGGAGGAGACGGGCGTCCAGGTGGTGGGCGCCACCAGCTCCCGCGAGGCCGCCGCGGCCCTGGCGTCCGGGCCGTTCCACTGCGTCGTCCTCGAACTCGGCATGGCGGGCGGCGAGGCCATGAGGTTCCTCGACGCGCTGGACGGGGACCCGGCCTTCGGCTCGCTGCCGGTCCTGGCCCATGACAACCCCCGCCTCGACACCGACCGCGAACGGGCCCTGCGGGAGCGCGCCGCGTCCCGTCGCGTGGAGCTGCTGAGCAGCCTGGACGAGCTGCGCGAACGCATCGTGCTGCACCTGTCCGCCGACCGGCCCGGGGAGGCGGCCGCACCCGTGGACGGGCGGGCGCGGGCCGAGCGGACCCCCCGGACCCCCGACGGCCCCGACGGGGACCTCGCCGGACGCACCGTCCTCGTCGTCGACGACGACGCGCGCAACCTGTACGCCCTCAGCGGGATCCTCGAACTGCACGGCATCCGCGTGCTCCACGCCGAGGACGGCCGCAAGGGCATCGAGACCCTCACGCGCAACCCCGGCATCGACCTCATCCTGATGGACGTGATGATGCCCGAGCTCGACGGCTACGCCGCCACGGAGGAGATCCGCCGCATGCCCGTGCACGCCGGGCTGCCCATCATCGCGGTCACGGCCAAGGCGATGCCCGGCGACCGGGAGAAGAGCCTCGCCGCCGGGGCGAGCGACTACGTCACCAAGCCCGTGGACGCCGACGACCTCATGGACCGGGTCCGCCACTGGCTGACCGCTCCCGGCAGCCTCCACGAGGGGCCGGCCCCACGGTGACTCCCTCCGACACCTCCCGCCCCGGGGAACGGACGGACGGGGCGGTGCCCGGCGACCGGCCGCCGCCCTCCGTACGGGGGGCCGGCCCCACGGTGACTCCCTCCGACACCTCCCGCCCCGGGGAACGGACGGACGGGGCGGTGCCCGGCGACCGGCCGCCGCCCTCCGGCCCCCGGCAGACGCCCACCCCCCTGGGCCGGCTCGTCGCCACGGTCGAGCGCCTGCGCCGGGAAGTCCGGGAGGCGCACGCGGCCGCCGACGGCCGGGCCCTGGTCGAACTGGCCAAGGGCATCCTCATGGGGCGGCTGGACTGCACCCCCGCCGCCGCGGCCCGCCAGCTCGACGAACTCTGCCGCGAGGCCGGGCTCTCCCCCCTCGAACTCGCCGCCGACATCGTCAACCAGGCGGCCCGCGACCAGGTCAGCGAGATCGCGGCCGAGTTCGTCGAACGCACCGCGACGGCGCAGCCGGCTCCCCGGGCCGCCACCGTGGGCGTACGCCTGCGCACCGCCGAGAGCGGGGCCCTCGCCGCCGCCGACACCCAGGCCGTGGCCGAGTCGCTGCTGGCCAACGCCCTGACACCGCTGGGGGCGGTCGCCGTGGCCGTGTGGGCCGCCGCCCCCGACGGCTCGCTGGCCCTCGCCGGCCACGCCGGCTTCCCCGCCGAGGAGGCCTCGCGCTGGCGCCACGTTCCCCCGGGCGTCGCCACCGTCCCCCGCCTCGCCCTGCGCGAGCGCGCCGCCGTCACCCTCTCCGACCCGGAACGCGAGGGCCTGCCCTCCGTCGGGCACCTGCAATGGCCGCGCGGCGGCCGGATGGCCGTACCGGCGGGGACGGGAGGCCGGGTGCACGGCGTGCTCGAGGTGATCTGGCCGCACCCCCTGGCGCCGCTGCCGCCGCCAGTCCACC
Source organism: Streptomyces sp. NPDC001373 (assembly GCF_042895815.1). NCBI lineage: Bacteria > Bacillati > Actinomycetota > Actinomycetes > Kitasatosporales > Streptomycetaceae > Streptomyces > Streptomyces sp. NPDC001373. The sequence goes on along the minus strand of NZ_JBIAWQ010000014.1, from coordinate 89,947 downwards.
GCCAGGTCGAGGCGCTGGCCGAGCTGTGCGCTCACACGCTGGACACGGCACCCCCGCCCGCCGCCGCACCGGAGGGGCTCCTCCCCGACGTCTCGGAGCTCGTCGACCTCGCCGAGGGGCTGCACGACCCCACCGTCATCCTGACCCCCGTACTCGATCCGGGCGGCCGGCTGGCGGACTTCCGCATCCGCCACGTCAACAGCCGCTTCGCCGACCCCGTGGGCCGGGCGCGTGCCGACGTCAACGGCGCGCTGCTCCTGGAGGCCTACCCCACGGCCGCGGGCGACAGCGGCCTCTTCGACATCGTCGAGCGGGTGCACGCCACCGGCGAGCCGTTCCGTGCCGAACGCGTGAGCCTGACCTCGCTCGTCGACCAGATCCCGCTGACCTCGGTCGCGGACATCAGCGTCAGCCGGCACGGCGCCGCCGTCCTGCTGATCTGGCGGATCGAGGACGAGACCGCCCGGCTCGCCAACCTCCTCCAACACGCCCAGCGCCTGGGCCGCATCGGCGGGTTCGAGGAGAACCTCGCCACCGGCGGGATCACCTGGAACTCCGAGCTCTACGCCCTCCACGGGCTGCCGGGCACCGCGCCCCCGGTGCCCCTGCGGGACCTGCCCGCCCACGCCCACCCGGACGACGCCGCGGCCCTCGGACGCTTCCTGCGGGCCGTACTACGCTACCGGCGCCCCGCCTCCGTCAACCTGCGCCTGCGGCGCTCCGACGGGATCCTGCGCCACATCCGGGTCGTCGCCGAGCCCGTCCTCGACTCCGCCCAGCGGCTGCACGGCGTCCGCGGCGCCTGCCAGGACATCTCCGCTCAGCACTGGACCGAGGTGGCCCTCGCCGCGACCCGCGACCAACTCGCCCTCACCGAGGCCGAATCGGCGGAACGCAACCGCCTCGCCCTCCAGCTCCAGCACGCCATCATGCCCCCGGAGCACCACGTCGAGGCGCCGGGACTGCGCGTGGCGGTCCGCTACCGCCCCGCGGAGACGGAGTCCCTGGTCGGCGGAGACTGGTACGACACCCTGGTGCTGCCCTCCGGTCTGATCATGCTCTCCGTCGGCGACGTCGCCGGCCACGGCATCGAGGCGGCCACCGGAATGGTCGTCCTGCGCAATGCCCTGCGCGGCCTCGCCGTCACCGGCGCGGGCCCCGGCCAGCTGATGTCCTGGCTCAACACGGTCACCCACCACCTGACCAAGCAGGTCACCGCGACGGCCGTCTGCGGGCTCTACGACCCCCGCACCCGCGTCATGCGCTGGGCGCGGGCCGGCCACCTGCCGCCCGTGCTCGTCCGCAAGGACGGCGCCGAGGCCCTCCCCCTGATCGAGGGCCTGCTCCTCGGCGCACTGCCCGACGTCACCTACGCCGAGCAGGAGGTCGCGCTCGAACCGGGGGACACCCTGCTGATGTTCACGGACGGTCTGGTCGAACGCCGGGACGCCTCCGTACAGGACTCCCTGGCCCACCTGCTGGACACGGTGACCTCGGGGGCCGACGACCTGGACGGCCGGCTCGACGGGCTGCTCACCGAGAGCTGGTCCGACACCGACGACGACACCTGCGTCATCGGAGTCCGTGTCGACTGACGGGCGCGGATGCGGTGCGCCGGAAGGAGGAGGAGGCTGGGAGGGCAAGAGCCGCCTAAGGAGGACACGATGTCGATCGTCGACAAGCTCAAGGGACTGCTCGGCCAGCACCCCGACAAGGCCAAAGAAGCCGTGGACCGCGGCGGAGACATGATCGACGAGCGGACGGGGAGCAAGTACTCCGACAAGGTCGACATGGGGCAGGAGAAGGCGAACGAGTACATCGACCGGAACAGGCCGCAGCAGCCCTGACCCGGGGTCAGGGCCATCGGCCAACTCCCAAGGAAATTCTGCAAGCTGGACGGCGCGCGGATTCGCCGCCTCGCACTGCTGACTGCCCGGCTCGCGGACAGCGGCGCCCGCGCCGTCGCGGTGGTGCTCGGCGCCGGGGCGGGCCGGCTGCGGCCCTTCCCCCGGGGCCGTTGCTCAGGGTGCTGGGTGCCGCCGCCCTGCTGGCGGGAGCACTCCCGTGGACCCGTGGCACCCCGCAGGACGCCCCGGCCGCCCCGCAGGCGCCGTCGGCCCCGGTGGCCTGCGCCGACCCGGCAAAGACCGGACGGTGACGGCGCTCCGAGACCGGGTCAGGGCGTCCTCCCCCGACCCGTAAACCGATGTTCGGGCCGCTGCATCCGACCCTAGAGTGCGTCCGTGGACACCACATACGTACGCGTCGAGCCGACGCACCCGACCCACGCGGAACACCTGGTCGACTTCCTCTCCGGCGACACCTGGCCGTTCCACGTCGCGGACGTCGTGACCCGGTCCCAGGCCCGCCAGTGGGTCGAGGACGGCCGCTACGACGGCCCGGACAACCGTGCCTTCTGGATCACACGGGCCGGCGAGCGGGCCGGACTCGTCCGCCTGACGGACCTGCGCGAGGACACACCGCTGTTCGACCTGCGGATCCGCTCGCAGCACCGGGGGCGGGGCCTCGGCCGTGAGGCCCTGGCCTGGCTCACGGGCCACGTGTTCACCGAGTTCCCCGAGGTCCGCCGGATCGAGGCCACCACGCGGCAGGACAACACCGCGATGCGCCGCGCCCTCCGGCGCAGCGGCTACGTGAAGGAGGCCCACTACCGCGACGCCTGGCCGGCGGCGGACGGCCGGGTGTGCGACGCGGTCGGCTACGCGGCCCTGCGACGGGACTGGCTCGCGGGCACCGCCACGCTGCCCGACTGGGACGACGAGCCCGGTGCGGGACGGGAAGGGCGATCCCCCGCTGCGGGGTGAGCCGGGCCCGGCGGAAGCCCGGAAGGCGATCTTGGCGGGGCGACCCCAGAATGGCCACGAAAGGGGTGACAGGCCATGTCGGACGGGAGAGCCGAGCGCATCGCGGAGTTCGTCGAGCCGCTGCGGGTGGAGCCCGGGTCCAGGGTGGACCTGGAGCGGGACTTCGACCCCCGCTACAAGAGCGGCATGAAGAAGCGCGAAGGCGTCGAACTGCTGCGGATCGGGGTGTCGCTGCTCGCCGAGTACCAGACTCGGCTGGCCGCCCAGGACACGTACGGCGTCGTGCTCTGCCTCCAGGCCCTCGACGCCGGCGGCAAGGACGGGACGATCCGCCACGTCATGAGCGGGGTCAACCCCCAGGGCGTCCGTGTCAGCAGCTTCAAGGTGCCGTCAGCGGAGGAGCTCGACCACGACTACCTGTGGCGCTACGCCCAGAGGCTGCCCGCACGCGGCGAGATCGCGATCTTCAACCGTTCGCACTACGAGGAGGTCCTCGTCGTACGGGTCCACCCGGAGTTCCTCCTGCGGCAGCACCTTCCGGAGCACGGGCCCGGACGGGGCGTCGGAGACGACATCTGGGACCGCCGCTACCGGGAGATCAACCGCTGGGAGCGCCACCTCACGGACAACGGGTTCAAAGTGGTGAAGGTCTTCCTGAACCTGTCCAAGGAGGAGCAGCGCATCCGCTTCCTGAAGCGGATCGACCTGCCGGAGAAGAACTGGAAGTTCTCCGCCGCCGACGTCCGCGAGCGGAGCCGGTGGGACGACTACCAGAAGGCGTTCTCCGAGATGCTCTCCGCCACCAGCACGCGGTGGGCGCCGTGGTACGTCGTACCGGCCGACCGGAAGTGGTTCGCGCGGATCTGCGCGGCGGCGGTCCTCGCGCACACCCTGATGGAGATCGACCCCCAGTACCCCGACGTGTCGCCGGAGGTGCGCAAGGACCTCCTCGTCGCCAAGCGGGGCCTGGAGCAGGAGGCCCCCGCCGGAGCCCCGTCCGATCCGTACGCGGCCCGGCACCCGTCGTCGGAACAGGCGGGACCGCACGGCGGGAAGAAGCGCGGGAAGCGGAAGAAGCGGAGGAAGCACGGCTAGGGTGTCCGGCCCCGGATGCGTCCGCGGCCCCGGAACGGAAGGCACAACATGACGGTGCGGTCGGATTCCGTGGCGGAACCGCCCCGGGCTGCCGGTGACGGCTGGTACACGCGCTCTCCCGAGGAGGTCGCGGCGGCGTTCGGTGTCGATCCCGCGGCCGGCCTGTCCGCGGCCCGGGCCGCCGCACTCCTGGCCGCGAACGGCCCGAACGCGCTGCCCGAGGAGGCGCGCGCGCCGGCCTGGCGCCGCTTCCTGGCCCAGTACCGCAGCTACATGCAGATCGTCCTCGTGGCCGCCGCGGTCGTCTCGCTGCTCATCCAGGAGTGGACCACCGCGATCCTGCTGTTCGTGCTGACCCTGCTGAACGCGGTTGTGGGCCTGCGCCAGGAGGGCAAGGCCGAGAGCGCCATGAACGCGCTGAAGTCGATGATGAAGGCGACGGCACGGGTCCGCAGGGACGGTACGGAAGCCGAGATCCCCGCGGAACAGCTCGTCGACGGCGATGTCGTGCTCATCTCCGCCGGGGACCAGGTGCCGGCCGACGGACGCCTGGTCGAGGCCAGCGCTCTGCAGATCGACGAGTCGGCGCTCACCGGCGAGAGCGTCCCCGCCGCGAAGGAGACGGGCGCGCTGGAGGGCAGCCGGCCGGCGCCGGGCGACCGGACCAACACGGCGTTCATGAACACCCCGGTGACGCACGGCAGCGGCCTCATGGTCGTCACCGCGACCGGCGCCGACACCGAACTCGGCAAGATCTCCGGCATGCTGTCGGCCACCGAGAGGGAAGTACCGCCGCTCACCAGGGAACTCGACCGGCTGACCCTGTGGATCATCGGGGCGGCAGGCCTCACCATGGTCGTGATGTTCGCCCTGGGGCGCCAGCGGGGCCAGGCCTGGGACGCCCTGTTCGTCAGCGCGGTCTCGCTGGCGATCGCGGCCATCCCCGAGGCCCTGCCGACCGTCACCCAGGCGATCCTGTCCGTCGGAAGCCTGAAGCTGGCCAAGCGCAACGCCATCGTCAAGGAACTACCGTCGGTGGAGACCCTGGCGTTCACGTCGGCGATCAACTCCGACAAGACCGGCACCCTGACGATGAACCAGATGACGGCCGTGGAGGTGCTGAGCCCAACCGACCGGTACACCGTGTCGGGCACGGGCTACGGACTGGAGGGGAAGGTCCATCACGCCGCCGGGTCCGCCGCGGGCATCGAGGACGCGATCCTGCCCTACGTGGTGGCCAGCGACGCCAAGCTGGTCGGCGGCGAGGTGGTGGGCGACCCCACCGAGGGCGCGCTGCTGGTCCTCGCCCACAAGGCCGGCCTGGACACCGACGCCACCCGCGAGGCGCTTCCCCGGCTCGCCACCCTCCCGTTCGACCCCGAGTACAAGCTGATGGCCACCTTCCACTCGGCGACCGACGCCTCGGGGCGGCAGGTCGTGCGCTGCTTCGTCAAGGGCGCGGGCCCGGCCGTGATGGCGCGGGCGACCAGCGCCCTCGCCGCGGGCGAGACGATCCCCTGGGACGGCGAACTCCAGCGCCGCGCGGAGGCGGCGAGCGAGCGGATGGGCGGCGAGGGGCGCCGGGTGATGGCCGCGGCCAGCCGCGACCTGGACCCGGACGGGTTCGATCCGGAGGGCGACCTGCTCGGGTACGTCACCGACCTGCGGATGACCAGCCTCGTCGGCATGGTCGACCCGCCGCGCGAGGAGGCGAAGGCCGCCGTGGCCGACGCGCAGGCGGCGCACATCCGCGTCCGCCTGGTGACCGGTGACGACGTCACCACCGGGGCGGCGATCGCCCGGCAGATCGGCATCCCCGGCGAGGCCGTCCTCGGCGCCGACTTCGCGGCCATGAGCGAGGAGGAGCAGCTCGCCCGCATCGAGGGGATCGGGGTGGTGGGCCGGGTCGCCCCGGAGCACAAGGTGCTGCTCGCGAACACCCTCAAGAAGAAGGGCGAGATCGTCGCGATGACCGGGGACGGCGTCAACGACGCACCGGCCATCAAGGCGGCGGACATCGGCATCGCCATGGGCAGCGGCACGGACGTGGCGAAGAACGCCGGCCGCATGATCCTTTCGGACGACAACTTCGCCACCATCGTCTACGCCGTCGAGCAGGGCCGGACGATCTACGACAACCTCACCAAGTACATCCGGTTCGTCCTGCTCCTGCTGGTCACGTTCGTGCTGACCTTCCTGGGGGCCACCGTCTTCAACATCGCCGCCGGTGAGCCCTTCACCCCGCCGCAGGTCCTGTGGATCCACTTCGTCGTCAACGCCTCGTTCGGCTTCGCGCTCGGCTTCGACCGGGAGAGCCCCGGACTCATGCGGCGCAGACCCCGCCCGCGCGGGGAGCCGGTCCTCACGGGTTCCGTCTTCGTCACCGTCGGGCTGGGCGGGCTGGCGATCACCGTCCTGCTGCTCGCGCTGATCAAGCTCGGCGAGAACCACTGGGGCAGCACCGCCGTCGGCCAGTCGACCGCGTTCACGGCCTTCTCGCTGTGCCTGATCGTGGCCGCCTTCGAATGCCGCACCGAGACGGAGTCCGTGCTGACGACCTCCACGTTCGACAGCAAGCAGATGAACCGGGTGGCCCTGACCCAGTTCGTGCTCGCCGTGATGGTCACCCAGCTGGACGGCTTCCGCCGCCTGCTGGGGACGACCGACATCAGGGCGCGGCAGTTCGGCTGGGCGCTGCTGGCCGCCGTCGTGCTCCTTCTGGCGTGGGAGCTGGGCAAGCTCGTCGCCCGGCGGTCCAAGGCCGCCTGAGGGAAGGGCGTCCGGGCCGCGGCGGCGGGGACGGCGGGCCCGCGCCGGCGAACGGATTGAAGCGATCGTGGGCGATTGCTATAGCGTGCCCACGTCAATTCGACGTAAATGCCTGACCAACGAGGGAATCCCGCATGACCTATCCGCCGCAGCAGGGCCCCGGCCCCTACGGCCAGCCCGGCCCGTACGCACCGCCGCCGCAGGGCTACCCGCCTCAGCCGGGGTACGCGTACCCGCCGCCGCAGGCCCAGCCGCCGTACGGTGGGGCGCCGCAGCAGCAGATGTACCCGAACCAGCCGCCGATGCAGGCGCAGCCGCCGCACCCGCAGCAGTGGTCGGCGCCCCCGCCGCCCCCGCCGGCCCGCAGCGGCGGCCCCGGCATCATGAAGATCCTCAAGGGCATCGGCATCGTGCTCGTCCTCATCGCCTGCGCGGTGGGGTACTTCCTGAGCCAGGACGACGCCGACCACGCCGAGGTCGGCAACTGCCTGAAGAACAACGGGACCACGGCCGCGAGCCTGGACCTCCAGGTGGTGGACTGCGGGTCCGCCGGGGCCACGTACAAGGTGGTCGAGGTGATACCCGGCACGCTGGACACGAACCGCTGCCAGGGCAAGTCCGACATGGGCTACTACGAGCAGAGCCGGGGTTCCCGGCGCAGGTCGGGCAAGCAGTTCGTGCTCTGCCTCAACCAGATCAAGAAGTAACCCGTCCGACCGGCCTCCGGCAGGCCGGCGACGCCGCCCCCGCCGCCCACCGGGCGGTGGGGGCCGGCCGGGCGCGCACCGGCCCCGGGGAGCCCCGCCCCGGCCGCACGGTTCAGGACGCGGGATACGGAGTCCGCCAGGCGGCCATCTGCTCCCGGAACTTCGGACACCGGACGATGTCCTCCTCGCCGCACCTGAGGGCGTGCGTCAGGAGCTGGTGGGCGTGTTCGAGATCGACCATGCGCTGCTCGATCTCACCGATCTTGGCGCGGATCATCGCCTCCCTGTGCGTCTGCTCCCGCTGGAACTCGGCGATCTCCACCAGGGTCAGTCCGGCCTGCTGGCACGTGCGCAGCACCGTGATCCGTTCCGCGGCCTCCGGCGGGTAGCGCCGCTGCCCGCTCACCCGCTCGGGCGTCGGCAGCAGGCCGTGGCGCTCCCAGTACCGGATGGCCGAAGCGGGCACTCCCGTGATCTCGGAGAGTCGGCCGATCGTCATGCGCACGCTGTGCTCCTCCTGCCCCTCCTGCCCCGCCGCTCGCGGCGCTTGACTTGAACCTTAGTTCAAGTTGAAGAGTGGTCCGCAGGTGGACGGCGGCGAACGGGTCGCCGCCGACAGCACATGTGGAGGTACCGCCATGAGTGACGCACGTGTACGGGACGAACTGGCCGGCCGGCTGGTCGAAGCCGCGGAGCAACTCTTCGCGGCCGGGGTGATGGCCCACTCCGGACACGCCAACCTCAGCGCCCGGGTGGACGGCGAGCGGCTCCTCCTGACGCCGGGACACGTCCGCGGCCTGCGGCCGCAACAGCTGGCGACCGTCGGCTTCGACGGGCGGGTCCTCGAAGGCGAACTGCGGTCCGTCAGCGCCGAGATCATCGCCATGCACACCGCCGTGTACGAGGCCCGGCCCCGCGTGGGCGCCGTCATCCACACCCACTCGCCCGCCGCGACCGCCTTCGCGGTGGCCCACCGGCCGCTGCCCTGCCGCACCGAGCCGATGCTGCGCTTCGGGCAGGCCGAGGATGTCCCCGTGGTCCCCTGGGGGCCCCGTGGATCGGACGTGTCGGTGCGCGGCATCGCCGAGGTGCTGGAACGGCGCCCGACGACGGCCGCGGTGCTGCTGGCCAACCACGGCCTCCTCGTGTTCGGCCCGGATCCGGCGGCCGCCGCCCACCTCGTGGTGGCGATCGAGGAGAGCGCCGAGGCCGAGATCGCCGCCGCGGCGATCGGCGGGGCCGTGGACTTTCCCCCGGGTGCCCAGGAGGCCGTGCGCGCCGCGATCGCGCAGGTCGCGTCGTGACGGCGACCACCCCCGCCTCCCGCGCGGAGGCCGTACGCGACCGGTACCGCTCGACTCTCGGGGCCGTTCCCGGGGGAGTGGAGGAGCGGCTGGGCCTGGCCCAGGAGTACGGCCGGCTGCCGACGGAGGAGGCCCTCGCGGAGCTGCGCCACATCGTCCTGACGGACAGTCCGCTGGGCGCGCGGGTGCAGCAGCTGGTCCACTTCGGGCAGCTGCTGGCCCTCGGCCGGGCCCATCCCGCCCGGATCCACGCCCGGGGCGCGCTGCACGCCGGAGCGGCGATCGCCGACCTCGTCGGCGTCGCCGAGACCGCGCTCATCACCGCGGGCGTGCCGGCGTACGCACTCGGCACCGAGATCATCGCCGGACTCCGCGCGCCCGCGGACGACGGCGCGCGGGGACCGTCCGACCGTACGGACGATCCCCCGGTCCGCCCCTGAGGCGCGGGCCCGTTCCGTACCGTCCCGGCCGGGACCGCGGCCGGCCGGGGCGCGCCACCGCACCGATCCGGTCACCCTGGACGGCCGCGGGGCCCGGACCGCCGCGGCCGCCACCAGGGCGGACGGCGGCAGCGGGCGCGCCGGGGCGGGCGCAGCGCCGTGGCGCCGCGCGGCGCGGACCTGCGGACATCACACGGAGGAGCCGGACGCATCCGCTCCGGTCTCCGATATGCGAACCGGGTGTCCGTAAGCCGATCGTCCATGTGCGACGGACCTTCGGATCTGGAAGGCTCGGCCCTGCCCGAGCGCTACACGCACGCTGTGGCGCCGCAGAACGCCTGTGATTCGAAAGGAAACTGATCATGTGTCAGCGCCTGGCCGCAGTCTCCGCCGCCGCACTCCTCTGCCTCGCGGGAACCGCGGGCGTGGCACGGGCCGAGGCGGCGAGCCCGTCCGGCCCGTCCGCCATGGTCTTCACCATCACCCAGGGCGACGGCACCACCCCGGGCACCGTCCTGCGGGCGGCCGTCCTCAGCTGCGCCTACTCCGCCGAAGGCACGCACCCCGCCCCCCGGGCCGCTTGCGACGCCATGAACGACACCGAAGGCCGGTTCGACCGCCTGCTGGCCGCGCCGGACCGCGGCCGTCCGTGCACGAAGCGCTTCGACCCCGTCACGGTCACGGCGGACGGCGTCTGGCAGGGCGACCGCGTCGCGTGGAAGCACTCCTTCGCCAACGCATGCGTGATGTCCGCGATCCTGAACGGCAACCCGCTCTTCGCGTTCTGACGCCCCGGCGACGCCCCCAGGCGCCCCTACGGCTCGTCCCGGCGGTCGCGCAGGGCCCGCGCGATCAGGTCGTGGACGAGGTACTCGCCCGGGGCGCGGTTCTCCTTGAGCCGGGGGAGGTCGCCGGGGCCGAACCAGTCGTAGGCGGTGTGCTTGGACCACTCCAGCGCGGGGTGGTCCAGGTCGCCGCCCTCGACCTCGACGAGGTAGTCGGCCTCCCGGCGCGTACCGGCTCCGTCGTCTCCGGTCCAGGCCGAGATCCCCAACAGGCGCCGTACTCGGCACAGGCGCCATCCGGTCTCCTCCCCGACCTCCCGGGCGAGGGCGTCGATCAGGCCCTCACCGGGCTCGACGTGGCCGTCGACGACGTCCCAGCAGTCGGGGAACAGCCGCCGCCGGGGGCCGCGCCGCTGGGCGAAGGCCCTCCCGTCGGCACCGAGGACCACCGCCCCGACCACCCAGACCTCGCCCTCGGCGGGGACCGGTATGTCGACCCCGTCGTCCACCCGGCCACTTCGTACGTCTCGTCCGGCATGCCCCCACGGTAGGACGACGCGGCCCACGGCCGGCGCCCCACCGCTCGATCCGAAGCCGCCCGGACCCGGGGCCCGTGCCCGGGCGGCGTAGGCTCGGCGGTATGCCGCGTTCGCCGAAGAAGCCCCGTCTCCTCGTCGCCAACGGGCGGGCCTACCTGTGGACGGTCCGGCACGGGCACCGTGTGCTGGAGGGCGGCGGCTGCCGCAAGACCCTCACGCTGCGCTCCCGTCCGCCGGGCCGCGGAGGCCTGTTGCGCCTCGTGTTCGACGAGGGCCCCGGGCGGTACGTCTCCGGCTTCACCGCGGGGTCGGGGGAGGTGGGAGCCGTCGGTGTCGGCGCCCTGAACCTCCACGAACCCGGCACCGTACGCTGCCTGCTCGACGCGGCCCTCGCCCGTGGGTGGGAGCCGGGGGAGGCACGGGAGACGAGGGTCGACGGCTGGAGCTTCCTGGAGGCCGCGGCAGCCGCACGGGGCTGATGCGACGGTCGCCCCGCCGGACCGGCGGACACCCGGGGCCGTCCGGTCGGGAGCCGGGGCCCGGCCCGGCGGGGAAGAGGTCTTTCGGGAGGCTCAGTCGAGGCAGAACTCGTTGCCCTCGACGTCCTGCATCACGAGACACGACTCGTTGACGCCGTCGGCACGCAGCAGCCGCACGCGCACCGCGCCGAGCGGGAGCAGGCGTGCGCATTCGGCCTCCAGTGCGGCCAGCCGCTCCTCACCCACCAGCCCGGTAGCGACCCGCACATCGAGGTGCACCCGGTTCTTGGCGGCCTTGCCCTCGGGAACGCGCTGGAAGAAGAGCCGCGGGCCCACGCCCGAGGGGTCGTTGCAGGCGAACGCCGAACCCTGCCGCTCGGGCGGCAGCGACCGGTTGAATTCGTCCCAGTCGGCGAACCCCTCCGGCGGAGGCGGGACGACGTACCCCAGCACCTCGCACCAGAACCGGGCGACGCGCTCGGGGTCCGCGCAGTCGAAGGTGACCTGGAACTGCTTGATCGATGTCATCGGCCCACCGTAGCAGGGGCCGGTTTCCCCAATTCCCGCTGGCACCAGCCCGGTTGGCGGAGCCCGGGTGAGGGGCGCGCCCGGGTCCCGATCGTCCCCGGCGAGGCGCTCCGCATACGATGCGTGCCGTCGACAGGGCAGGACGGGCGGGACGGGGGCACGGAGTGAGCGGATACGGCGGGGGCGGATACGAGGCCGGACACGGGGGTCCGGCAGGCGGTGCGGGCAGTCGGCCGCCGGCGGGACGGCCCGCCCAGCCGCCCCCGCAGGGGTACCCGTACCCGCCGCAGGGGAACTTCTCCGCGGGACCGGTTCCGCCGCAGGGATACCGGTACCCCCCGTACCCGGTGTACCCCACGTACGCGCCGCCGGCCGGGCCGCCGCCCGTCGAGCCCTCCCGGGGCCGGAAGATCCTGCGCGGGATGCGCAATCCGCTCTACGCCGCCCAACGGGCCTTCCGGCCCTCGCGTTCCGGGATCGTGGACGATCCCCGGGTCCGCCGGCTCCAGATGTGGCGGACCGTGCTGGGCCTGGCCGCCTGGGTAGGGCTGACGCTCACCTACAAGGCGGTCGTGAGCGTCGGCGACGTCAAGGCCGTGGCGGACGAGCGCCTCGATCAGAGCTGGTCCAGCGTCCTGGTCCTGGTCTGCACCTTCCCCGTGGTGGTCGGCGCCTTCGTCGCCGCCGCGCGGGGCGGACTGCGGCGCGTCTACCTACGGCGGGCCGTGCGCCCGCTCGGCGCGGTCCTGGCCGTCATGGCGTCCATGGGCACCTCGGCGCTCGCGATGGCCCCGGAACTGGCGGGGCTGCGCGACGCCGTCGGCACGCCCGGGAAGATCGCCATCGGGGTGCTGTTCGTGTGGGCGGTCTGCTTCGCCCTCTACGGCATCGGCCTCTCTCTCGTCCACGTCTTCCGTACCGCCGACATCCACGAGGTGGTGCCGCCGGTCCTCGCCGGCATCCTGGTATGGGAGATGGCCCTGCTGGACGTCGTCACGGGCGCCTACTCCCAGGTCCCGGCGGGCGTCCGGGCGGCCTTCGTCCTGGGCGCGCCCGTCACCGTCACAGCCCTGTCCTGGTGGGAGATGCGCCGCCTGCGCCTCCGCCACGGACTGACGGTCCGCGCCGCGCTCGGACGCTGACCGCCTGACGGCGGGGCACGGCGCCGCGCGCCCTCGGCGCGGTGGGTGGGGCGTCCGTCCAGGACCGTGAGCAGCGCGGGGAGCCCACCCTCCGCGCAGCCGCCCCGCCCGTACGGCCGGATCCCGCGTGGGGGCGGCGTCACCGGGCCCCGTAGGCTCGCCGGAATGGACGCCCGTACCCCGCCCGTACTCCTCCTGCCCGCTCCCCGTACCTCGACCGCCGAACTGCTTGCCCGCGCGGCCGCCTGGCGCGGACACGAGGTGGCCGACCGCGCTGCGCAGGCCGAGGGGCGCCGTGCCCACTGGTACGGAGGCCCGCGTGCGGCCGCCCGCGTCGCCGGTCCGCTGGGCCTCGGGCTGCTCGAACCGGCCGACGACTGGCTGACGCGCGTACCGGGCCCGCTCCTTCGGCGCTCCGTGCGGCTCACCACCCTCGCCGAGGCCCGGACGCTGCGGGAGCGGGTCTTCGTGAAGCCGCCCTCGGCCAAACTCGACCTGCTGCCCGCCGCCGTCCACACGGACGGGAGCGGTCTCCCTGCCGGGCTCGACGGGGCCACACCCGTCCTGGTGAGCTCCGTGGTCGAATTCACCGCCGAGTACCGGCTGTTCGTCCTCGACGGCGAGGCCGTCACCGGCAGCCGCTACGCCGTCCACGGACGCCTCGAGCCGGCTCCGCTGGACACGGGAAGCCGTGCCTTCGGCCGTACGGTCCTCGAGGCCACGGCCGGCGGACTGCCCAGTGCGGTGTGCCTGGACGTCGGCCGGCTCGCCGACGGCGGCTGGGCGGTGGTCGAGGCCAACATGGCCTGGTTCGCCCACTGTTACGCCGCCGAACCGGACCGCGTCCTGGACGTGGTGCTCCGCGCCGCCGGCCCGCTCGACGCGGTCACCGACCGGGACCGGCAGCACCTGAGGGGCTCGGAGGCCGACCGCTGACCGCTGACCGCGCACCGTGGACTGCGGGTACCGGTGCCGGCTCCTGCGATCGGAGCCATGCGCGCGTGCCTCACGCCGGGTGGGCGGCGGCCGCCGCCACCGCGGCGAACCTGGCGGACGGTCATGTGCCTTACCGTGGCGCCCGGGAGCGGTCCGCCGCCACCCTCGCCGCCCTCGCGGCGGAACCCCGTCGGAGAACCAGGGAGATCCCATGAACGAGCAGGGCATACCCGGCGCGCCCGAAGGCTTCACCGCCTTCGGGGTCGAGGCCGACTGGCCGCAGTCACGGCAGGTCACGGGGCACGGCCACAACCGTGTCGGCGGCGACGCCCACGTGCACCTGTGGTTCGGCTCCCCGCACTTCGACCCCGAGGTCGCTCACGTCACGGTCAGCAGCGTCTCCCCCGGCAATCCGGAGGCGGAGGAGGCCCTGCAGCGGGGATTCGAGGACTACTTCCACACCGACGGGGAACCCCCGGCCGACCTGCCCGCCCCCGGACCCGTCACCGTGACCGTGGAAGGGGAGCCCGTGGTGTTCGAGCTCTGGCGCGCGGGCGGGAGCCGGGGCTGGGTCGCCCGGGGACGGACCAGGACCACCGAAGTGGTCCTGTCGGGCTCCGGGGTCGACCCCGAGGGCCTCGGCCTGGTCCGTGTCAGCGACCTGACCTGCTTCTCGAACCCCTTCGGATTCCTCGGGTGAGGGCCCCGTCCGCGGACGGGCACCGGTGCCCGCGGACGGGTACCGGCGTCAGGCCGGGCGCCCGACCGCCGCCAGGGCGTCCTTGACCTCCTGCGCCACGCGGACCGCGTCCTCGGGGTTGTTCACCACGTCCGTGTGGTTCATGTCGATCACGAGGACCTCGCTGGCCGAGTAGTGCTTGTGCACCCAGTCGTCGTAGCCGGACCACAGCGTCCGGTAGTAGTCCACGAGGCCCTCGTCCTGTTCGAAGTCGCGGCCGCGCAGCCCGATGCGGTGCAGGACCGTCTCGAAGTCCGCCTTGAGGTAGACCATCAGATCGGGCGCCTTGCGGTACGGCAGGCCGTCGATCTCGCGCATCATCTCGTCCAGCAGACCCTCGTACACCTGCATCTCGAGGGAGCTGATCCGGCCCAGGTCGTGGTTGACCTTGGCGAAGTACCAGTCCTCGTATATGGACCGGTCGAGGACGTTGTCGCCCTCCTTGTACGCCGCCTTGATCGAGGCGAACCGCGTCTGCAGGAAGTAGAGCTGGAGGAGGAAGGGGTAGCGCTTGGCCTGGATCTCCTCGGGGCTCGCCGTGTAGAAGAGCGGAAGGATCGGATTGTCCTCCACGCTCTCGTAGAAGACCTCGCTCCCCAACTCCTTGGCGATCAGCTCGGCCACGGTCGTCTTGCCGATGCCGATCATGCCTCCGACGCAGATCACTGGCATACCTCACTTCTCCCTGGGGGTCTTCTGTTGCGCGTGGCGGATGGGCTGGGCGCCCGTACCACTGGGGCGCCTGTCGGCGGCCCCTCGATTCCCCAGGATCTTCATGATCAGCGTCATGTGGTCCCCGTTCGGACCAAGGCCCCGATGCAGGTCGCTCTCCCCGACCGGTCGGACTGACCGTTCCGCAGTTGCCGTATCGGGCGACGAGCCGCCGCCCAGTGGCCGCTCTGAAGCATAAATCATGGTTCACCCCGGACCTGCCAGAGCCCCGCCCCCGACCCGCCGGACGACCTGCACCGGCGGGCGTTGCTACCGGCGGACGGTGCGCAGCCGCACCACCAGGCCGGCGTGGTCGGACGGCCACAGGCCGCCGGGGGTGCGGTCGCGCAGCCGGTCGCCGATGACCTCGGCGCGTACCGCCGTCAGCCGGCCCGCACGGGAGAAGACGTGGTCGATACGGCGGCTCAGCGCGGACGGGACGTTGGTCAGACCGGGGTCCTGGGCCGCGGTGAAGCCGTTCTTCACCGGGTGGACGGCATGCCAGGCGTCGACGTAACCGCCGCCCGTGAAAATGCCGTACGGCCCGGTCGCGTCGACGGGCGGGGAATTGAAGTCGCCGACCGCGACGACGGGGTGGGGCGAACGGGCCAGGGCGGTGTGCAGCTCCCGGGCCTGAGCCTTACGGACTGGCACCGCCGAGGGTTCCAGGTGCGTGGTCGCCACCCGCACCGGCCCGTCCGCGAGCCGCACGTCCACGGAGGACCAGCCCCGGGGGATGGTGAACGTGATGCCGGACGGTGTGGGGACGACCAGCTGCGTCGCGTAGAGGTGCGACTGGGCGTCCGCCGTCGGCAGGTCGTCGCGCACCAGGATCACGTCCCGGTCCGTGACGCTCGCCTGCCGGGTGGTGCTGATCGGCAGGGTCCCGCTGAACGTGGTGTCGACCGCGGCCGCCCGGTAGTGCAGCCCCTCGGCGCGCAGCGCCTCCAGCAGGACGGCCAGGAAATCGTAGGCCGTGGTGAGCTCGCCGCCCCGCGGGCCGGTCTTCCACAGGGCGACTTCCTGCAGGCCGATGACCGCGGGCCGGTCCTTCCTGAGCAGGCGGGAGATCGACCGGGCCCGGCCGGGGAAGTCGGTGGCGACGGCCTGGTCGTAGGCGACGCCGGCGCGCCGGATGAGTTCCGGCAGGTCGGGGGCGCTGAAGAGCGGGACGAGGTCGGCGCCTTGGTAGACGTTGTAGGTGGCGACGTCGACGGTCCGGTGCCCGGTGGCGCCGGCCCGGTCCGGCGCGGCCGTACCCAGCGCCGCGGCGAGCAGGCCGGCGGCAGCGAACAGTGCTGTGCGTCTCCGGGGCATACGCCTCTCCAGGGATCCACCCGATCTACGGATGAAACCGTGCATACCATCCGGCAGCCGCGGCGGCGGTGCCGACACCGCGGGAAGAGGCGGCTTTGCCCCTCATGCGCCGCGGACGGGTGCCTGGTTCCTGGGCGGACCGACAGGCGGAGACGGCCGAGCGCTCCTAGCGTGGACCACGTACCCGTTCCCGCACCGAAGGGGGCCGAGGTCATGGGTCACGACGCCACCATGGGCAAGGTCAGAGGCAAGATCAAGGAAGCCGTCGGCAAGATCGCCGGAAACGAACGGCTACAGGCCGAGGGCAGGACGGACCAGGCGAAGGCCAAGGTGCGCGAGGCGGCGGAGCAGGTGCGTGAGCGCGCCGCGGGCATCGTGGATTCCCTCAAGCACCACGACCGCCATCACGGCCATCACGGCCGTCACGGCCATCACCACGACCACCGCAAGTAGCACCGGTCCGGCCGCTGCAAGCATGAGGCCGGGCCCCCGGGGGAAGACGTCCTGGCGGGGCTGTGAGCGGCAGAGGGCTGAGGTGAGGGACCATGACCGACCCCGCGGAACCCCACCCGGTGCGAAGGCGCTGCGAGTGCGAGGGGGGCAGCGCGCCGGCCCGGGCCCGACGGGAGGTCCGCCGCCTCGTCGACGACGCCGTGCTCAGCGGGGACCCGGTGCCGGCGTCCGTCGAGGACGCGGCGCTCCTGGTCGCCAGCGAGCTGGTGACCAACGCGGTGAAGTACGCCTCCGGCCGGTGCGGACTGGACGTGGGCTGGTCCCCGTCCGGCATGGACATCGACGTCACGGACTCCAGCCCCACCCCGCCCCGCGGACGGCCGGGTGACCCGACGGGAGCCACCGGTGGCTACGGCTGGCCGCTCGTGCAGTGCCTCGCCTCCCGCGTGGACGTCCGTCCGACGCGGGAGGGTGGCAAGACCATCCACGCCCACATTCCCCCCTCCGCTCCGCCCGGTTCCTGACCGCGGGCAGGCCGCGGTGCGTGGTCACGGGGCGGGGCGGGGGCAGAGGGTGAACAGGTGGCGGGTGCCGGTGAGCTCGAGTACCTGCCGTGCCTGGTCGGGCACGCCCGCCAGGGCCAGCGTGCCGCCCTCGTCGCGGGCGCGTCGGCGCAGACCGAGGAGCAGGTTGAGCCCGGTGGGCCCCATGTAGGTGAGGGCCGACAGCTCCAGGACGAGCGTCTGGCCCTTGAGGGGGATCGGGGCGGTGGCTTCGATGACGCAGGCACAGGTGGCCGGGTCGAGGTCACCCGTCAGCGTCACCACCGCCCAATCGGGACGTACGGTGACCTGGATGTCGAAGACGCGCACGGTGCGGTCCGCCGTTCGGATCGGAGCCCATCGCGGTCGGCTCCCGAACGGGGGCGGAAGAGGCCGTCAAGCGCACGGCACCGGGCCGCGCAAAGCCGAGCGAGACCACCCGCACCGTCCGTCGGCCACCCGCGGTGACCCTGTGGTGGCGTGGGGTCTCCCACCAGACCAGGCTGGTTGCACGGCTTCTGCCCCGTTCCGCACTGCCCAATCCCGAACGGGGGACACGGACGTCCGATGGCCACCGGGCCGGTCAGGTGTCGAGGCGGCTGTTCCTGCCGTCGTGGTGGTCGGCGTGCTCGTCGTCGAACCAGTAGTCGCCGGCCGCGAGGTAGCGGAAGGCGTGGCTGGTGTGGGCGGGGAGGGCGACGGTCGCGGCGCGGGTGCCGTCGCCGCGCGGGGCCAGGGGGTGGGCGTGGGGGTTCCAGTGGTTGAAGTCCCCGACCACGCTGACGGGGCCGACCGGAGTGTCCTCGGGCAGGACGAAGGTGACCTGGGTACGGCCCTTGAGTTTCTTGCGTTCGAGCACGGAAAGACTCCAGCCGGTCAAAGAGGGAGAGTGGGCCCGAGCATCCTCGCCCCCGCCCCGGGGGCGCCGACGCCGTACACGCCGTCGGCGTCCGGCCGGTCACCCGGCCGGTGGCCGCACCTCTGGGCCGTCCGGCGGCGCCGCGCGGCGCCGCCGGACCGGCGCGGCGTGTCAGCCCGGCCGGAGCCGCCGCGAGGCGGCGCTGCGCAGGGCCGTCCGGACGGTGAGCCGGGCGCCGCGCACCGTCAGCCGCATGCCCCACACCATCGCTCGCCTCGCGGTACGGCGGGTGAGGACGAGCGCCGCCAGGCGGCCGAGCGGGTGTCGACGTCTTCGCCTTCTCCTCCTCGGAGGAGGGCGACGGTGATGCCCGTGCTTGCTCATGGAAACCCCCTCGTGGGGCATTGATCCGCATCACTCTCATTTTCACCCTTGTGCGCCGTCCCGCGGCCTCGCGGTTCGTCGAGTTCGGGTTCACCCCGTGCGGCGCCGGCCTGGAGAGCGTCAGCGCCCTGGTGGAGGACGGCAGCCTCCGCGTGGCCGTCGACCGGGTCCTTCCGCCGGCGGACGCGGCCACGGCGCACGCGCTCGGCGAGACCGGCCTCGTCGAGGGCGGGATCGTCCTCGCTCCGTGACGCGCTCCGGCCGGCCCGGCCGGCGGCGAGCGCCCGGTCAGCCGATCGTCGTCACCGCCGGGGTGCCGCCGTCGGCCGCGGCGGGGTGGATGGTCTCGGCGGGCGGGTTGGCGGTGCGGCGCGCCCAGAGCCAGTAGAGGGCGGAGGTGGCGGCCAGCCCGACGATCCACGAGATGTCGGCGCCGTCGAGCCTCTTGGTGATCGCGCCCGTGTACAGCTTGGTGGCCAGGAACGGGACCTGAACCGCGATGCCGATGAGATAGCAGCTCAGCGCGGCTGCGTTCCAGCGGCCGTAGCGGCCGTCCGGGTCGTAGAGGGCGGGGATGTCGACCCGCTCGCGGGAGAGCAGGTAGTAGTCGACCAGGTTGATCGCGCTCCACGGCGTGAACACGGCCAGGAGCAGCAGCACGAAGTTCTTGAAGTTGTTCAGGAAGTCGTCGCTGGCGGCGAGCGCGATGACCATGGACACCGCGATGAAGCCGACGATGTAGGCGGCGCGCGCCGTGGGCGCGATGCGCGAGCGCCGGTCGAAGGCGGTGACGGTGGTGAGGATCGACATGAAGCCGCCGTAGGCGTTGAGGCAGTTGACGGTCAGCTTGCCGACGACGATCACCAGGTAGATCAGGAACGCGAGGAACGCCGGACCCGCCAGCTGGCCGAGGAAGCCCACCTGGTCGGGCAGGAAGGCCTTGCCCGCGACGGCGGCGGTGAGCGCGCCCAGCGTCATGGCCCACTGGGATCCGATGACGGAGCCGGCGAAGGTGGACCAGAACGTCGCGCGGGTGCTGGTGTCGCGGGGCAGGTAGCGCGAGTAGTCGGCGACGTAGGGGCCGAAGGTGAGCTGCCATCCGGCTCCGAGGCCGACGGCGAGCAGGAAGGTGGCCGCCTCGAACCCCTTGGTGCCGACGTGCGCGCCGACGTCGTACTGCGTGAACAGCCGCACCATCAGATAGCCGAGGCCGAGCGCGCCGACGACGGTGGCGATGCGGCCCGCGACATGGATCAGGCGGTAGCCGGTCACGGCGACGACGGTGGTCACCGCTCCGAAGAGGAGGATCCCGGCGGCCGTGCCGATGTGCAGCATCTTCGCCATCGCCTGACCGGCCAGTACGCTGCCGGTCGCGGCGAAGCCGAGGTACATGAGGATCACCAGCAGCAGCGGCAGGACCGCACCGAACACGCCGAACTGGGCGCGACTGGAGATCATCTGCGGTACGCCCAGCCGCGGCCCCTGCGCGGAGTGCAGGGCCATGACGGCGCCGCCGAGCGCGTTGCCGATGAGCAGCGCGGGTATCGCCCAGAGCGGGTCGGCGCCGAAGACGACCGACAGGGCGCCGTCGACGATGGCGGTGATCTGCATGTTGGCGCCGAACCAGAGGGTGAACTGGCTGCGCGGTGTGCCGTGCCTCTCGGATTCCGGGACGGCCTCGATGGTCCGTCTCTCGACCGCGAGGCGGTCCCCGGAGGTGTGCGGTGCCGGCATGGTGGTGGCCTCTCCCTGCAGTTGTTGCGGCGCAGCAGGAATGAGCTCCGCCGTCGACCCGGGTGGTGCTGCGCCGAATCTGGCATGGGCATGAACAAACATCAAGATCTTGAATGGCAAATTTCACTGAGGTGCCTCCTCTTCGGCCGGTGGCTTGATCTATCGATATTCGATAGATTCCCATCGAAGGTCGATGGAAGGCAGGTGGGTCATGGGCAAGGTGACGATCCGTGCGCTGCGGGCCGTGCTCGCGGTCGTGCTCGCCGGCACCCTGGGCGTGCAGGCGATGATGGTGTGGACCCTGGTCGGCGGGAACGATCCGGAGGACGGGTCCGTCCCGCTGACGCCGCTGCGGCTGATCACGATCGTGGGCATGCTGTCGGCCCAGGGCGCCCTGGTCTGCGTGTGGCGGCTGGTGGCGATGGTGCGGCGCGGAACCATCTTCTCGCACGCCGCCTTCCGCTACGTGGACGGGGTGATCGGCGCGATCGTGGCGGCCGCCCTCGTGTGGTTCGCCGGCACGGCCCTCAACGCGCCGGGCCAGCGGGAGGACCCGGGCGTCACCGTCGTCATGGGCGGGATCGGCGTGGCCATCCTGGGAGTCGCGCTCATCGTGCTCGTCCTGCGCATGCTCCTCGCCCAGGCCGTTGCGCGCGACACCGAAGCGGCCCAGCTCCAGGCCGAGCTGGACGAGGTGATCTGATGCCGATCGCCGTCGACATCGACGTGATGCTGGCCCGGCGGAAGATGTCCGTGGGCGAGCTCGCGGACCGGGTGGGGATCACGCCCGCCAACCTGGCGGTACTCAAGAACGGCCGCGCCAAGGCGGTGCGGTTCGCGACGCTCGCCGCGCTCTGCGAGGTGCTCGCCTGCCAGCCGGGCGACCTGCTGCGCTGGGAGGCCGAGGACGCCACCGACGCCTGAGGCGTCCTGCCCGCACCGCCGGAGCCGGCCGGGACGGGCTCACCGCCTGGTGCGGATCCTGTCCAGCGGCTCCGCCAGGGCTCCCGTCTCCGCGGGCAACGGCGCGCGGGCCTGCCTCTGCTCCTCGCCCCCCGGGCCTTGAACGCCGCGCTGAAGTGGGGCTGTTGTATACGTACGCGGGGAACGCGGAGGGCCGTTCGGTGCTCACAGCGGGACCCCCCTCCGGACCGTGGGCATTCCTTCCCCGGGCCGGGGAGGGGGAACCTCCGCCCCCCGGGGTTTGCGGCGGATGACCGCGGGCACGCGCCAACCGAACCGGAGGCCGCCCGCCGGCCACCCCCGCGGATCGGAGCCGCCATGAACACCCGCCCCACCAGCACGGGAACACGGTCCCGCCCCCTCGCGTCCCCTCCCGACCCGCGGCGCCTCCTGGCGGTCTATCTCAACGACCACCTCGCGGGCGCCGGCAGCGGTGTGTCCCTGATCCGCCGCATCGCCCGGACCCACCGCCGTACGCCCGCGGGGCCGGCCCTGGCCGAGCTCGCCTCGGAGATCGCCGAGGACCGGGAGAGCCTGCGCGCGTTCATGACGGCCCTGGACGTGCCCGCACAGTGGCCCCGGGTCGCCGCGGGCCGGCTGGCGGAGAAGGCGGCCCGGCTCAAGCCCAACGGCCGGCTGGTGAAGCGCTCGCCGCTGAGCGACGTCCTCGAACTGGAGACCATGCGCCTCGGAGTGGAGGGCAAGGCGTCCCTGTGGCGGTCGCTGCGGGTCCTCGCCGCCACCGACTCCCGCCTGGACCTGACCGCCGTCGACCGGCTCCAGGCCCGTGCGGGGCAGCAGGCCTCCCTCCTGGAGGCCCTGAGACTGGAAGCCGCCCGGAGCACCTTCACCGCCCCGGCAGCCGATGCCGCCCATGCCCGCCGCCAGGGGGGACCGGCCCGTCACGGGATGCCGAGAAGGCCGCGGTGGGCGTCATGAGGGTCGTCGTCACCGGAGCCACCGGCAACGCCGGCACCGGCGTGGTACGCGCCCTGGCCGCCGACCGCACGGTCACCGACGTGCTCGGCATCGCCCGCAGGCTGCCGGACCTGCGCATTCCGGG
This sequence comes from Streptomyces sp. NPDC001373, assembly GCF_042895815.1. Taxonomy (NCBI): domain Bacteria; kingdom Bacillati; phylum Actinomycetota; class Actinomycetes; order Kitasatosporales; family Streptomycetaceae; genus Streptomyces; species Streptomyces sp. NPDC001373. The sequence goes on along the minus strand of NZ_JBIAWQ010000014.1, from coordinate 67,633 downwards.
CGTGCGCTGGGCCGCGGCCGACATCGACCCCGGCCGCGAGGACCTGACCGGCCTCTTCGCGGGCGCCGGCGCCGTCGTCCACCTGGCCTGGAAATTCCAGCCCACCCACGACCCCGTCGCCACCTGGCGGACCAACGTGCTGGGAAGCATCAGGGTCTTCGAGGCCTGTGCCCGGGCCGGAGTGCGGACCCTCGTGCACGCCTCGTCCGTGGGCGCCTATTCCCCCGGCCCCGCCGACGGGCGCCCCGTCGACGAGTCCTGGCCCACCCACGGCTGGCCGGGAGCCGCATACACCCGCGAGAAGGCCTACCTGGAGCGCTACCTGGACGGCTTCCAGCTCGCCCACCCCGACATCCGGCTGGTGCGGATGCGGCCGGCGTTCCTCTTCAAGGAGGAGTCGGCGAGCGAACAGCGCCGGATCTTCGGCGGCCCGCTCCTGCCGTGGCGCCTGATCCGGCCCGGCCTGCTGCCCGCGCTGCCCGCCGTCCCCGGCCTGCGTTTCCAGGCCCTGCACACCGACGACGCCGCCCGGGCCTACCGCGCGGCCGTCGTCCGCCCGGTCCACGGCCCGTTCAACCTGGTGGCCGACCCCGTGCTGGACACCGCGGCCCTCGCCGCCCTCCTCCACGCCCGTACGGTCCCGATCCCCGCGGGCGCCGCCCGCGCCGCGCTCGCCGCGGCCTGGCGCATGCACCTCGTACCGGTGGCCCCCGGCCTCCTCGACGCCGTCCTGCGCCTGCCGCTGCTCGACGCCGGGCGGGCCCGGGAACAACTGGGCTGGGAGCCGTCGACCACGGCCACGGAGGCCGTCGCGGCGTTCCTCGAAGGCCTCCGCCGGGGAGCGGGCGCCGACACCCCGCCCCTGGCCCCCGCGAGGGCGGGAGCGTGACCGGGCCGCCACGTACCCACCGGCCCCCGTCCGCACGCGACGCATGAGGAGCGGCTGCCATGAGCGGTATGAAGCACAAGCGACAGGAGCCCGGCATCGGCCGGGAGGAGCAGGTGCAGGAGCATCCGGGCCCGGACCCGGTGCACCCCGAGGCCAGCAGGCCGGTGCCCGGCAGGACCCCCGAGGAGCTGAGGCGGCGGCGGGAGCGGGCCACGGACCGCGACCACGACGACGCGCGATGACGCCCCGGGGCGGAGCGCCCGGCTACATGGGGTCCATGGTCCCGCTGCCCGGACCGTTCTGCTCGTCGCTCTTCTGACGGATGTGCAGTGCCTTGTCCCTCAGCCGCTTCTGCTCGGCGGGGTCCGTCGCCCGCTGGGCGGCCTGCTCCAGCTCCTGGGCCTTGTCGCGCATCTGCCGGGCTCGTTCGTTCGTCCCGCCGTCCTTGCTCATGACCGGTCCTCGGGTGGTGGGGGAGGGTGTGCTCCCAGCCAAACAGCACCGGGCCGCACCCGCCACCGCAGCCGCGCCGAACGGGAGAGCGGCATCGCATCGTGTGAGGGGCGGCCCGGCGGGTAGGCGCGGACATGGGCCGCCTCGTCGGAGGCGGAACCCCGTCCCTGCTCCTCCGCGGCTACGCCCGGCCGCCCCCGCCCTGTGCCGCCGCCCCGGCGGGGAAATCCCTTCGAAAGGACGTGAGTACCGTGCGCATCGCATTCCTGACGGCGCCCGAAGGCGTCGAGGAGGTCGAACTGACCTGGCCCTGGAAGGCGGTCCTCGGGGCCGGCTGGACCCCGCAGCTGGTCTCGACGAAGCCGGGGAAGGTCCAGGCGATGCGTCACCTGGACAAGGCCGGCACGTACCCGGTCGACCGGGTCCTGACCGGCCGTACGGACGAGAGCTTCGACGCCCTCGTCCTGCCCGGGGGAGTGGCGAATCCCGACGCGCTGCGGATGAGCGGGTCCGCGGTCGACTTCACGCGCGGCTTCTTCGAGGCGGGCCGGCCGGTGGCCGCCATCTGCCACGCGCCGTGGCTGCTGGTGGAGGCCGGTGTCGTCCGGGGACGGACCCTGACCTCGTGGCCCAGCCTGGCCACCGACATCCGCAACGCCGGCGGCACCTGGGTGGACGAGCAGGTCCACATCTGCCGGGCGGGCGCCAGCCCCCTGATCACCAGCCGCAAGCCGGACGACCTGGACGCGTTCTGCGAGGCGTTCGTGACCGTATTCGGCGGCTGACCCCCACGGCCGGCCCCGACGGGCCGCCTTCTGCGCTCCCGGGCGCGGAGCAGGCCGATCAGCCCCGCGCCCCCTCCCCCCTCGGGGCGGCCGCGGCGACGCGCGGGGCTGCGGGCGCGGCGGCAGGTCCCGCGCCGACGACGAGGGCCCGGAACCGTTGCCCCCGCCCGCCGGGTGGACCACGGTGCCACGGCGTCCGCTTCGCCGAAGCCACCGGCGTCCCCGCGGCCGCGGCGCAAGGACGCCGGGACGTGCGGGGGCCGGGCACAGCCGGATGCCGTGAGCGCGGGCCGGACACAGCCGAGCGCCGTACACGCGGGCCGGGCGCAGCGGGTGCCGTGCGCGGGCACCGGACACAGCCAAGTGCCGTCAGTGGCCGCCGGCCGGGCGCAGCGGGTGCCGTGCGCGGGGACCGGACACAGCCAAGTGCCGTCAGTGGCCGCCGGCCGGGGTACCCGCCGGGGCGAATGCGGACGGCACCGCCGACGGCCCTCGCGGCGTGGCGCACCCCGCGTTCCCGGGATCCAGGCCCGCCGCCGGACGGCGTGCCGGCCGGTGCCTCGCCCGAACGGCCCTCCTTCGGCTGTTGCGCGCCCTGCCGCCACAGGGCCCCACGGACGGCCGCCGCGACCGATCGCGCGTCCGAGCGTGCCGCAGCGGTACTCGGTCGTCCCCGCCCGCGATGATGCGCAGGACGGATGCGGACCGCCGCCGGACGGCGTGCCGCCCAGCCAGCCAGGAGGGACAGCCGGTGGCCGACGACCGGAGCACCGCCATACCGGCGGCGTACGGCGCCGCCCGGCAGAAGCCGGCGGCACCCGGTGGGGCCCTTGTGCGTGGCGCCCCGCGGCGGTAGGGGCGAACCACGGCTCCCTCGGCCGACGCCTCCCGAGCCGGGCCCGGGTCACCGGCGGGGCCGCGACGGCCGCGGTGCCCGTGCCACCCCAGACTCAGGCCCGCGCGACCGGTGTTCCGGATGCGGGCCGGATCCCAAGGAGACGATGCACATGTCAGCCGGACCGCCCGCCGAGGGCACCGCAGCGCCGCAGGACGCGCTGGCGGTCGTCCGCAGCCGCGGCTACGTGTCGGTGCTGGTGTTCTCGGCGCTGCTCGGCGTCCCGATCTCGGCCGTCGCGTTCGGCTTCCTCGCTCTGGTGTCCGAACTCCAGTCGCTGCTCTACCACGACCTGCCCGAGAACCTCGGCTTCCACGGGACCCCCGACTGGTGGGCGATCGGGCCGCTCGCGGTCGCCGGCGTACTGGTCGCCCTGACGATCCGGTACCTGCCGGGCGGCGGCGGCCACAAGCCGGCCGAGGGCTTCAAGGCCGGCGGCACACCCTCGTTCGTCGTGGTGCCCGGTGTGGCGATCGCCGCGATCGCCACACTCAGCCTGGGGGCGGTCCTCGGTCCGGAAGCCCCGCTGATCGCGCTCGGAGGCGGGCTCGCCGTCGGCGCGGCCAGGCTCCTCAAGCACGACGCCCCGCCCAGCGCTTTGGGCGTGATCGGGGCGGCCGGCAGTTTCGCGGCCATCAGCGAACTGCTGGGATCCCCTCTCGTCGGCGCCTTCCTCCTCATGGAGACCGCCGGGCTGGGCGGCCCGATGATGGGCGTGGTGCTGGTACCGGGCCTGCTCTCCGCCGGCATCGGCTCGCTGATCTTCACCGGCCTCGGCAGCTGGACCGGCCTCGGCACCTACTCGCTGGCGCTGACCCACGTGCCGCACGCCAGCCCGCCCACCCTCGGCGAGTTCGCCTGGGCGGTCGTCGCGGGCGTCGCCGCCGCCTTCCTCGGGGACGCGATCCGCCGCTCCTCGCTCTCCCTCCAGACCGTCGTCGAGCGCCGCCGACTGCCGCTCACCGTCCTGATGGGCGTAGCCGTCGGCGTGATCGCGCTGCTGTACGCGGTGATCACGGACCGGCCGGTCACCGGCGTGCTGTTCTCCGGCCAGGACGCCCTCGCCCCCCTGCTGACCGACAGCGCGGGCTACACCGCGGCCACCCTCGTCGTCCTGCTGGTGTGCAAGGCCCTGGCCTACGGCCTCTCGATGAGCGCCTTCCGCGGCGGCCCGATCTTCCCCGCGGTCTTCGTGGGCGCGACCGGCGGCCTCGCGCTCTCCCACCTGCCCGGACTGGGGAGCACCGCCGGATTCGCCATCGGGATCGGTGCGATGACCGTGGCGATGCTGAAACTGCCCCTGACCGCCGTCATGCTGGCCAGCCTGCTGCTCGGCACGGACGGCCTCACTGTGATGCCGCTGGTGATCGTCGGCGTGGTGGTCTCCTTCGTCGTCACGCTCCGCCTCGGCCGGCTGTCGGCGGGGCCTGCGCCCGAAGCGCCACGACCCGAGCCGACGGCGCCCGCCACCTGACCGGGTCGCCACGGGCGGCCCGAGAGGTTCGGGGGTACCGGCGTGGCCCGCTTGATCTGCCGGGCCGGGGGCCGCACAGTCGGGAGGAGGCCCGCGCGGGCACAGGAGCCTCCGCCCGCCGGGCACGGGCACGCTCGTTCCATACGCCCGCCCGGTGACACCGGGTGGCCTCGATCTCCGGGAGCCGCCTTGCCGATGGTCGTCGACCTGGTCGTGATCGGCACGGCCATCACCCTCGGGCCGCTGCACAACAGCGCGTTCATCCTGCTGCTGGCGTCGCGCCGCGGTGTGCGCAAGGGCCTCACCTACCTGCTGTCCTGGCTGGCCAACCTGGTCGCGGTGATCGCCTGCGTCGTGCTGCTGACCGGCGGGACGCCGCCCGTCCACCACACCGCGCCGTCGACCGCCGCTGTCGCCGCCAAACTGGCGATCGGCGTCGGCCTGGTGCTGTTCGGCGGCTACCGGCTGCGGCAGCCGCCCCGCCCGTACCGGCCTCCGAGCTGGACGGCCCGCATCGACAACGCCTCGCTCGGCAGCGCCGCCGCACTCGCCTGGCTGCTCCAGCCGTGGGCCCTGGTGGGGGCCGGCGCCGCCACGGCCGTCGACGCCGACCTCTCTTCCCTCTCCGACTGGCTGGCCCTGACCGGGTACTGCCTGCTGGCCACCCTCAGCCTCCTGATCATGGAGCTGTACACCGTCTGGGCCCCGGACGCCGCCCAGGCACGGCTGAGCGCCCTGCGGAGCTGGCTGGAGCACCACCAGGACCAGCTGATCGTCACCCTCTCCCTGCTGGCCGGACTCTGGCTGACCGCCAGCGCCATCTACGCACTCGTCACCTGAGGACCCGACAGCGGCAGGGTCATGGGGAGACCGTGACGCTTGGTGACGGCCCTGCCCTGAGGCGTGGAAGCCGCGTCACCCGGATCGTCAACCTTGCCGAGGTGCGATTCACTCGCACGTGGGATGGGCTCGTCCGGTGCGGTGGGGGCTTTCGGTCACGGTCGAGTACCGGGTCACCCTCGGACGGGCCGGCGCCGGCAAGCTGGTCAGCAACACCGCGACCGCTTCGTACGAGAACCGTCTCGGCGACACGCCGGAACCCCTGACGTCCACCTCCAACGAACAGCTCACGGAGGTGAAGCCCGCCGCCGACCTGGCCGTGACGAAGGCGGCGGACGCGACCACCGCCACCGTCGGTCAGACGGCGACCTACCGCATCACCGTCCGCAACGCCGGCCCGAACGACGCCACCGGAGTCACCGTCACCGACCGGCTACCCGACGGCCTGGCCTTCCTCTCCGCCGAAGGCCCCGGACGCTACGACCCCGCCACCGGCCGCTGGGCCGTGGGAGGCCTGCCCGTAGGTGCCACGGCCACCCTCGTACTGCGGGCCAAGGCCGAGAAGACCGGCCGGATCGTCAACACGGCCGCCGTCACCGGGAACGAGAAGGACCCCGACACCACCGACAACACGGACACGGTCACCCTCTGCGTGGTACCGGCCCCCTCCTGCTGCGACCCCTGCGCCGACCTGAAGTAACCCCGGGCCCACACCGCGATGCCGCCCCGGCCCTCCGGACACCGACGGGCGGACCGGCGAAAGCGCCGAGGCTCGGCGGCCGTTGTCGGCCACCGAGCCCGCTCCGGTGTGTGCGGAGCGGCCCGCGTGGCGGTCGCCGCGCGGCCCGCTCGGTCAGGAGCGCGGCGAGACCTGGACGATGGCCTCGATCTCCACGAGCTGCTCCGGCACGGACATGTCGCTGACGCCGACGATCGTGTCGGTCGTGCGGTGGTTGCCGACGTACTCCTTGTGCAGCCTGGCGGCCGTGTCGAAGTTCTGGCGGAGGTCCTTGGTGAAGATCTTCATGCTGATGATCTGGCTGCGCGGGACCCGGTAGTGCGCGAGGACCTTGTCCAGGTTGGCGAACGACTGGCGCACCTGCTTCTCGAAGTCGCCGGCGCCGATGAAGTTACCGGCCTCGTCGTGCGACACCTGGCCCGAGATGTAGATCGTGTCGCCGGCCCGGATGCCCTGCGAGTACCCGTAGGACTCCTCCCACGGAACCCCGAACCCGAAGTGGTCCCAGCCCCGGCGTGCCAGGTCCTGCGCACTGGCTCCCTGGAGTCCCGTGACAGTGATCATCGCGGCTGCGATCGCGGCGACCACGGCGCCGATGCCGAACCTGCGCCTTGACTTGGCCATTCCCATCGTCCCTTCGTTCCTGGTGGATCCCGGAGCCCAGACGCTGTCACGACGGAAAGGAGAACCCCTCGAACGGGAATCGCGCGGACGGCTACTCGCCCTTCCCTCCGCGGACTTCGGCGCGGGTCTGTCCGCCGGAGGCCCGTGGCACGATGCCAGGATGATCACCTCACCCGTACCGCCCGTCGTCCCCGCAGGCCGCATGGCCGCGATGGAACAACCCGTGCTCGGCCTCCCCGGCGGTCTGGAGCTGCGTCCCTGGCGCGTCAGCGACGCCGACGTTCTGGTGGCCGCCTCCCGGGAACCGGCCATCCGGCAGTGGAACCGGCTCGTCGTCACGTCGCGGGCGGAGGCGCGCGAGCGGATCGGGCGCATGCACGAGCGCTGGCGGAACGAACAGAGCGCCCTCTGGGCCGTCGCACGGCCCACCGACGGTCAGGCCGTGGGCCTGGCCGGCTGGGGTGACATCGACCTCGCCGGCGGCAGCGCCGAAATCCTGTACTGGATCCTGCCCGAAGGGCGGGGACGCGGCGCCATGGCCGAGGCCACGAAGCGCCTGAGCCAATGGGCCTTCGACGACTTGGGCCTGCACCGCCTCCGGCTGTGTCACGCGGTGGCCAATCCCGCGTCGTGCCGGGTGGCGCAGAAGGCCGGATTCTCCCTCGAAGGCACGATGCGCAGCGCCCTGTTGCACGAGGACGGCTGGCACGACGAGCACCTGCACGCCCTGGTCCACGGCGACATCTGATCCCGCCACGGCCGGTCGGGCCGACTCCGGCGCGGTCGACGTCGTCCGCCGTCCGGCCGCGGGCCAGGACGGCCATGGCGCCGTCGTCGCGCAGGAGGATGTCCCGACCTGGGAACCACCGGACGGGATCGTCCTCCTGGAGGGTGCCGGGCAGGCCGCACCGCGGAGCGCGGGCGCAGACCGCCGTCCCCCACGCGCGGCACCGGACGGCCGCTTCGGCCCGGTACGGCAGGACCGCCGCCTCCTGGGAGACGGCGGTCCGGGTGGGGTACGCGGGAAGGCGGATCCTAGTAGCCCGTGTACCAGACGTAGTCGCCCGACTGCTGCTCGGGGATGTACTTGTCCTGGGACCAGCGGAAGGAGGTGCCGGTGCAGCCGCCGTTGTTGAAGGACTTGACCCTGACGGTCCCCTTCCACCACCAGCCGGCGATCTTGGTCTGGCCTCCGGCGGACACGGTGAAGCACTGGCTGGTGTGGGACCAGTTCTGGTTGTAGCCCTCGATCTGGATCGAGTGGGCCGCGTAGGAGTTGTCCTGGAACGCGATCTGCTGACCGTTGCTGCCGGCGGAAGCGGGGCCGGCCGCGAACAGCAGGGCCGCACCGGCGAGGGCGACAGCGGTGGCCGCGCCGCCGCGCGGGTTGATGCTCTTGAACACAGATATCCCTCCGTTGGTTCCGGACCTCGCAGTCCGGAGCGTCTGCCCATATTATTGATCTTGAATGGTCGCTACCACCGCCCGGCCCCGACGGCGCCCCCCGCGCCCTCGCCCCTCGCGCCGGGCCGCGTGTCAGCGCGCGGTGACCGTATAGGCGGCGAGCGGCCGGTTGCCGTGCGGCTTGGCGACGGCCCGGAGGACGTCGGTCTGGCTCAGGAGGAACTGCCGCACGGGCTCGGGCAGCGCGGCCAGACGCTCCTGCGTTCCGGCCGGGTCGAGGCAGGCGGCGATCTCCCAGTCGCCGTCCTGGAGGCCATCGGTGTCCACCGGCCCGCCGCCGTCGGCCGTCCAGCCGGCCTCGGGCAGGAGCCGCAGCAGCGCCTCGCGGGACAGCGGGGTGCGGACGTTGCCCTCGCCATGCGCACCGGCGGCCTCGGCCTGCCCCTGGATCAGCACGGCGAGGAGGTGCGCCAGCCGGTTGCCGGAGCCGGGCGTCAAGTCCCATTCGGCGAGGCACAGTCGCCGTGCCCACGGCCGTACCCGGGCCATCGTGTCGCGCAGTCGTCCGGGCGACGCGAAGTACCAGGAGCAGTGTGCGAGCACCACGTGGTCGAAGGCGTTCCCGGGGTAGTCCACCGAAGGGTCCAGGACGTCGGTGCCGAAGCGGAAGCCGATGCGCGGCCCGAGAGGCCCCGCGGCGAGCCGGGCCGCCGATTCTCCCAGGGTGACCGGCGCCCCGTAGGAGGGGGCTGCCACGTCGACGGCCACCACGCGTCCCTCGGGTCCGACCGCCTCCGCGAGGACGGCGGTCATGTCCCCCTGTCCGCAGCCCAGTTCGAGGACGGTCGAGCCCGGCTCGATCCGCCAGTCCGAGACCAGTGCGACGCGGTGGCGGGTCTGGGACAGCTGGGCTTCCGGGCTGTGGCCGGCGGCGGCCATGCCGGCCGCGAGCGCGGGGGCCCTGGCCTGGAGGTCCGAGTGGTTCACGAAGTCCTCGGTGGTGCTCGACGGGTCGGTGCGGGCCGATGGTAGGGGACATGCGGGCGGCGTTGCCTCCGATTTCCCGGGAGGGCCGTGGAGGAGCGGCCCGGGCGGCACGGTCCGCCGGAGGACACCCGGGTCCGGCACCGTCCGGACGGTGGAAATCCGGTGGCACGCGGCCGGGGCCGATCGGATAATCCGGCGGTGGGAACTCTCGTGGCGTTGCGCCGGTACCCGGTGAAGTCCATGCTCGGCGAGGCGCTGACGAGCGCCCGGATCACGGAGGAAGGGCTGGCCGGGGACCGGGCGTTCGCCGTGCTGGACGGGGCGGGCGCGGTCGGCAGCGCCAAGCACCCCCGCAAGTGGGGCGCCCTCCTGGACTGCCGCGGCAGCACGGCCGGCCCGGGGGAGGCCCGGGTGGAGCTGCCCGGCGGCGTCGTGCTGCCCGCCGGGGCCGCGGAACTGGACGCGCGGCTGTCCGGCCTGCTGGGCCGCCCGGTGACCGTGTCGGGCGAGCCGCCGGACCACGGGCTGCTGGAGCGTGCGGTCCCCGCCTATGAGGGCGGCATCCCCGAGGTGATGCGCGCCCGGGCCTCCGTGGACGGGACCGGGGAGACCATCACCTCGGGACGGGTCGCCGCGGGGACCTTCTTCGACTTCGGCCGGATCCACCTCGTGACCGCCAACAGCCTGCGCAGACTCCGGCGGAGCCACCCCGCGGGGGACTTCGACCCCGGGCGCTTCCGGCCCAACCTGGTGGTCGACCTCCCCGGCGGGCCGGGGTTCCCCGAGGACTCCTGGACCGGCGGCACCCTGCGGATCGGCCGGGCCCTGTTCCGGGTGACCGTGCCCACGCCCCGCTGCGCGGTCCCGAACCTGGCCCACGGCGAACTGCCCGCAGACCCGGGCATCATGCGCGCCGTGGCCCGCGAGCACCGCGTGCCGGTGCTCGACCTGGGCCGGCTCTCGTGCGTCGGCGTGTACCTGGAGGTGCTGGAGCCGGGCGTCGTCTGGACCGGTGACGCGGTGACCGCACACCCGGTCCGGTCGCGCCGGTGACCGTTCAGTCGGGGCGGGGGCCGATCACGGCGGAGCCGTCGTGCACGGTGATGGCCTGCGCCGGGCACATGTCGGCGGCCTCCAGGATCCGTTCCTGCGCGGCGACCCGGTCGGTGCGCGGCCGTGCGTGGTCGTCCTCGAGCGCGAACACCTCGGGGGCGGTGCCCGCGCAGATGCCCGAACCCAGGCACAGACCGGCGTCGATCCGTACGGTCCACGTCACGCGGCTCACCACCCGACCGGCATGACGCGCGGCCCGCGCACCAGCATCTCGGTCTTCCAGGTGACGTCCCCCGCGAGCTTCAGCCCGGGGAAGCGCGCCAGCAGTCCCCCGAGCGCCTCCTGGAGCTCCATGCGGGCCAGCGGGGCTCCCAGGCAGTGGTGGACGCCGTGGCCGAAACCGATGTGCTGGTTGGAGGGGCGCCGGATGTCGAGGACGCCGGGGGCGGTGAAGCGCAGCGCGTCGCGGTTGGCAGCGCCGAACGCGACGAGCAGCGGGTCCCCGGCCCGGACGAGGGTGCCGCCGACCTCGATGTCCTCGGTGGCGTAACGGGCCTGGCCCGCCCCGCTGCCCAGCGGTACGAACCGCAGCAGCTCCTCCACCGCCCGGTCGATCAGGGCGGGGTCCCGGCGCAGCAGCGCGAGCTGCTCCGGGTGGTCGAGCAGGGTGAGGACGAAGTTGGGGATCTGGGAGGCCGTGGTCTCGTGCCCGGCCACCAGGACCGCCACGCACAGGTCGACGAGCTCCGGCTCGGAGAGACGGTCGCCGTCGCCGTCCCGGGCCTCGATGAGCGCCGTCATCAGGTCGTCCTGCGGGTCCCGGCGGTGCAGCTCGATCAGCCCCGCCATGTAGGCGCGCAGCTCCTCGAGGTTGGCCTCGAACTCCTCGGCCGTGAGCGAGCTGGTCGAGAGCGCGGCGTCGCTCCACACCCGGAACCGCGGCCGGTCCTCGACCGGCACGCCCAGCAGGCGGCAGATCACGGCCACCGGCACGGGCAGGGCGAAGCGGTCGACCAGGTCGACCGGCGGACCGGCCGCCTCCAGTTCGTCGAGCAGGTCCGCGGTGAGCGCGCGCACCTGCGGGCGGAGCTTCTCGACCTGCCGGACGGTGAACGCCTTGGCCACCAGGGACCGCAGACGGGTGTGGTCGGGCGGGTCCATGCCCAGGATGCCGCTGTCGGTGCGGCCCTCGGACTGCCGGGGCTCGTCGTGCGCCGCGGCCGCCGCACGGCTGAACCGGGCGTCGCCGAGCACGAGGCGGGCGTCCGCGTAGCGGGTGACCAGCCAGGCCGGCTCACCGTACGGCATCTGCACGCGTAACAGGCCGGGCCTGTCGCGGGCGCGCTCGTACTCCTCGGCGAGCAGGAGTCCCTCGGCGGTGTTGAAGGGGTAGGCGAGGGGGGTGGTGCCGGTGCTCGTCACGTCGGTCTCCCTGGGTTGTAAGCATCTGCTTACAACCTAGGACGGGCCACCCGGCCGGTCAACGACGCTTTGCGGCCGTTATCCTGGCGGGCCTTCCGAGAGGACGACAGCGTGGACGAATCCCCCCGAACGCAGCCTGTGGAACGCCCCCGCAACGCCGCGGCCACCCGGCTGCGGCTGCTCGAAGCCGCAGCCGAGCTGTTCGCGGAACGGGGTTACGAGCGCACGACGGTCAGGGCGATAGCCGAGCGGGCCGGTGCCAATCAGGCGCTCCTCTTCCGCTACTTCGGGTCCAAACACGGGCTGCTGACCGAGGTCGTGGCGCGGGGCGGCCTGGAACAGCTGCACGCGACCGCGCCGGAGGACCTCTTCGAGACCGCCCTGCGCTCGATGCTCACGCGCAGCGCCCCCGGGGCCGACCGTTCCCTGGAGGTGTACCTGCGGTCCGTCGGCCGGGGGGACGAGGCGACGGCGACCCTGCGGGAACTGGGCGGGGAGTACCGGAAGGTGCTGGCCGGCCTCACCCCCTCGCAGGACGGCGCCCTGCGCGCGGATCTGGCCATGGCCTGGCTGCTCGGGATCGGCCTGATGCGCACGGTCGCCGCGCGCGAACCCCTGGCCAGCGCGGACCCGGAGGCGGTGTGCCGGCTCGTGCTGACCACCCTGGACCGCTTCTGGACGCTGCCGGCGCAGCCCGCGCCGCCGGACGGAGACGACGGTCCGGACGGCGGTCGGGGAGACCGTCCGGCGGCCGGGCCGGCCGGCACGGAGGTCAACCCGTCGGGTACTCCAGGATCCGGCCGTCGACGGTCCCGATGAGCAGGCGCCCGTGAGGGGGCGGATCAACAGCAGCTCGCCTTCGAAGCGGTAGGCGCCGTCGTAACGCCCCGTACCGGCGGCCGACAGGGGGACAGCACTGCCCTCCCCGATGAGCCCGCCCGTGCAGTCCCACTGGCGGACGGGAGCGCCGTTGTCCGTACGCCAGTCGGCGACCTCCAGGCACGTGCCGCTGGATCACGACGTGGGCATGACCGGACGGCGTCGGGCCCGGCGGTCGCCGCGGCACTTCAGTACCGAGGAAGAGTGCGCCGGGGCAGGCGAAGGTGCCCGGAGCCGTGGGGCTCCGGGCACCTGTGTTTCAGACCGTGGCCGGTCGGCCGGTCAGAAGGTGAGCTTGAAGTCGGTGATCGTGCCGGTGTCGGCGGCGCCCTTGTCCTGGACCTTCAGCTTCCAGGTGCCGTTGGCCGCCACGGCCGAGGCGTTCACCGTGTAGGTCTTGTCCAGGTTCGCCGTGGAGTCCGAGGAGGAGTTCTGCAGGCGGAACGAGGTGCCGTTGGGGGCCACCAGGTCGATCTGGAGGTCACCGATGTAGGTGTGGGTGATCTTCACACCGACCTTGAGGGTGCTCGGCGCGTTGCCGGTGACGCCGGTGACGGCGACCGACGAGGTGACCGCGGGGCCGGGGTAGTCCGGGATGGCCACCTGGGTCGTGCTCTCGAAGACCTTGCCCGGGGTCGGGGTGCCGCCGTTGGAGCGGGCGCCGACGTTGACCGCGGCCCAGGCGTCGGTGATGTTGTTGACCTCGGGGCTTCCGGCCCCGTACAGCTCGGTCGCCGCCGCGATCGTGCCGGCGCGGGCACCGGCGTAGTCCGTGGTGGAGTTGAACTTGGTGGTGAGGGCCTTGTACCAGATGAGCTGCGCCTTCTCCCGGCCGATGCCGGTGACGGGCAGGCCGTCGGAGGTGGGCGAGTTGTAGCTCACGCCGTTGACGACCTTGGCGCCGGAGCCCTCGGAGGCCAGGTAGAACCAGTGGTTGGCCGGACCCGAGGAGTAGTGGACGTCGAGGTTCCCGACGCCGGAGTACCAGGCGTCGGCGGAGCCGCCGTCCTTGCTCGGCTTGTCCATGTAGCGCAGCGGGGTGCCGTCGCCGTTGATGTCGATCTTCTCGCCGATGAGGTAGTCGCCGGGGTCGCTGGGGTTGTTGGCGTAGAACTCGACGGACGTGCCCATGATGTCGGAGGTGGCCTCGTTCAGGCCGCCCGACTCGCTGCTGTACTCGAGGCCGGCGGTGGCCGCGGTGACGCCGTGCGACATCTCGTGGCCGGCGACGTCCAGCGAGGTCAGCGGGTCGTTGTTGTTCGTCCCGTCGCCGTACGTCATGCAGAAGCAGCCGTCGTCCCAGAACGCGTTGACGTAGGCGTTGCCGTAGTGGACGCGGGAGTAGGCGGCGACGCCGTCGCCGCGGATCCCGGAGCGGCCGAAGACGTTCTTGTAGAAGTCCCAGGTGACCCCGGCGCCGTAGGCGGCGTCGGCGCCGGCGGTGGCGGCGTTGGAGTTGGCGCCGTTGCCCCAGGTGTCGGTCGACTGGGTGAAGAGCGAGCCCGTGCCGGACGTACCGTGGTTGAGGTTGTACGTCTTGTGGCCGCCGCGGGCCGTGTCGTTCATCGTGAAGCTGGAACCGGACGACGTGGTGCCGAGGGTGACCTGGCCGCTGTAGTGGGTGTTGCCGACACCGGTCTCGATGCCCTGCCACTGGTGGAGCTTCGCGCCCGTCTTGGCGTCGGTGATGACGTGGAGCTGGTTGGGGGTGCCGTCGTCCTGGAGCCCGCCGACGACGGTCTCGTAGGCCAGGGTCGGCACGCCGTTCGCCATCCACACGATCTTGCGGGGAGCGGCGTCGGCCTTGTCGGCCTTGGAGCCGACCGCCTTCGCGGCGTCGAGGGCCTTCGCGGAGGCGGCCGCCGGAGCGTCGGCCGGGGCGGAGGTGGAGACACCCTGCAGCTGGGCGGAGGACGCCTTGCTGACGCTCTGGGTCCGGTCGGCCGCGGTGCGGTTGACGACCAGGTCGCCGCCGAGGACGGGGAGTCCCTCGTACGTGCGCTCGTAGCGGGTGTGGGTGGTACCGTCCTGGTCCTTGACCACGTCGTGGACGAGGAGCTTCTCCTGCGGGCCGAGACCGAGTTCCTTGGCCGTGGCGGCCGTGGTGCTCTGCGCCTTCGCTATGAGCTCGGCGCGCTGGGAGGGGGTGAGCTGCGCGGGGAGCGCGCCCGGGTTGCGGACCTGGCCCTTGGGGGCGGCCGCGTTCGCGGACGGTTCGGGCTGCGCGTTGGCGGTGCCGGCCTGGACGCCGACGGTGAGGAGGGCGGCTGCGGCGAGCAGGGCCCCTGTGGCGGTGGCGTTCCGCCGGTGCGTGGACTTCACGCGGACTCCTTGGGTGTGTGGGGGGTGGAACCGGCGGCCGGGATGAGGCCGGCCGGGCGAAGCGTGTCGATCTCGTCGTGCTGGGGATGTGGAGAGGTTGCCAGCGATCTCCAAGATCGCCATGGACACGTCAGGTATTGGCCGAAAGGCGTCCGGATTTCGCCCTGACGCGTCCGCTGAGCGGACACCCGGGGCCTGTATGGATGGGCTTATTCAGGTCCAACTCGCCCTATTCCGGGCATGACTTGCTGCGAGTCAAGACCATGAATGGCGTCATTCGCGAACAGGTAAAGCGTTCGGCATCAAGCGTCAAACAACCTTGTTCGGAACATGACTTGGCGGGTCTGATCGCGGAGAAGTCGCTTCGAGCGGCGCCACCCCCCAAGGGAGTCCGCAATGCATCCAGCCCGTCGAATATGGCCGCGCGCCGCGGCCACCACGGCCGCGGCAGCCGGCCTCGCGCTCACCGCGGTGGCGGCCGCCCCGGTGACCGGGACCCTGACCGCCTCCGCGCACACCCGGGCGGTCCCGCGCACCGTGGCCCGTCCCGCCGTCGCCGGCCACCAGCTGGTCCGCGCCGTGGGAAGCCCGCTCTCCATCGAGGAGTGCCGGACCAAGTGGAAGATCGCGTGCTACACCCCGCTGCAGTACCGCGCGGCGTACGACCTCAACCCGCTCTACAAGGCGGGCATCACCGGCAAGGGCCGCACGATCGTGATCGTGGACTCCTTCGGCTCGCCGACCGTCCAGCACGACCTGGACGTCTACAGCAGGCAGTTCGGGATACCCAGCACCAAGGTGCAGGTGGTCAAGTGGGGCAACGTCCCGAAGTGGGACCCGAAGAACGCCGACATGCTGGGCTGGGCCGGCGAGACGACCCTCGACGTGGAGATGGCGCACGCGGTGGCGCCGGACGCGAAGATCGTCCTGGTGGAGACCGCGGTCGCGGAGACCGAGGGCACCACCGGGCTGCCGGAGATGATGGACGCCGAGAAGGCCCTGATCGACCACGGCATCGGCGACGTGATCACCCAGAGCTTCGGCGCGACCGAGAACACCTTCCCCGGCTTCGACAAGGGTGACTTCTCCAGCATCGGGAAACTGCGCTATGCCTTCGAGGCCGCCGCCCGCAACCACGTCACCGTGCTCGCCTCCTCCGGCGACGGGGGCGCCACCGACAACACCGCCGACGGAACGGGCTACTACCACGAGCGCGTCAACTCCTGGCCCTCCTCCGATCCGCTGGTGACCTCCGTCGGCGGCACGCAGCTGCACCTGGACGACGCGGGCAGGCGCACCGCCCCCGAGAGCGTCTACAACGACAACGGCGCGGGCGGCGGCGGCCAGTCCCATGTCTTCACCCGTCCGGCCTTCCAGAACGGCGTGAAGAACGTCGTCGGCGGACGGCGCGGCACCCCGGACATTTCGATGGCCGCCGCGGTCGACGGCGGAGCGTGGCTCTACTCCAGCTACGACCCGGCGGCCACGGGCTGGGACGTCTCCGGCGGCACCAGCGAGTCCAGCCCCCTGTTCGCCGGCATCGTGGCCCTGGCCGACCAGGCCGCGGGCAAGCGCCTGGGCGACATCCACGAGGCGCTGTACCGCCTGTACGGGCGCTCCGCGTACGACCGCTCCACCGGCATCGTCGACGTCAACGACGGTACGGACAACAGCTACCAGGGCGTCACCGGCTACACCGCGGTGAACGGCTACGACATGGCCACCGGCGTCGGCACCCTGGACGCGGCCCGCTTCGTGCCGGCGCTCGCCCGCGAAGGGCGCCGCAGCTGACGCTGTGCCACGGCCGGCCCGTTTTCTGAAGGTCGGTGCGTCGCCCCGGGCGGGGGACGCGCCACCCGTCCGGGCCGGCCGTGGCCTGGCCCTGCCGCCGGTACGCGCCCCCGGTCAGCGACGCCTCATGGAGGACGGCGGCACGTCGAAGGCGCGGATGAAGGCGTAGGGGAAGGCCGCCGCCGCCCGCCGCGGCTCCCTGCGCCCGTGTTCCGCTGATGGCGACGGACACCGGGCGTTGGCGATCCCCGGACCCCGTGAGGACCTCAGGCCGTCACACGGTCGAACTCGGCGGAGAAGCCGCACCGCTCCGCGATCAGCCGCAGCTGGTCGTCCGGCAGGCGGTCCGGCCCGGACAGGACGGCGGCCATGCCCTCGGCGGTGAGCCCGAGGCCGGCGACGATGCCCAGGTCCCCGGCCGGCCGGCCCTGCGGTGCGTCGGCGTCGGGAGGGCCGGCGCCGAGGGCGTCGAGGGCCTGCGCGGCGAGCGTGTGCCGGTGCGCGGCCCGCGCGTCCGACAGGAGGAGGGCCGTACCGGCCGGAGCGGAGCGAAGGACCAGGAAGAACGCCTCGTCCGCGTTGAAGAACCCGAACACCGTGTCCGCGGCCCCCTCGCCGCGCACCGCGGCGATCGCTTCGTCGAGGCCCGTGAGCGCGGTGCGGTCCAGTCGTTTGCAGTGCCGGCGGCCGTCCCGTTGGACGACGGCGACCGCGTACCGGTGGTTCCTGTGTTCTGTCACGGCCCCACAGGTGCCCCGTCGGCGCACCCGATAGCCATGGCGGGGCCCGTCGTGGCCCGCACGGAGCACACCACCGGGGCGGGCCGGCCGGGCTCGGCGGGCAAGGCTCCCGCACCGCAGCCCGCGGCGAGGACGCGCGACGCCCCGCGCACCGGCGGCCGCGGGCGACTGACTCCGCGTCGGAGGCCCCGGACGGCCCCGGACACGGCTGTCCTACGATCACAGGGAGGTACCGCACGAGGAGCGAAGGAGCGCCACCGCAATGGAGATCGAGAGGCCGGGCAGGCCCGAGAACCTGCCGGCGGCCGAACTGCTCTGGGCCCGCTGGGCCCTGGCCGCCGTCCTGGAGGCCACCGAGGAGGCGGAGCAGACGCCGCGCGTCCACCGCACCGGCACCTGGATCGACGAGCAGGGGCTGCACCTCGACGACTGCGGCTGCACCTGGTGGACCCTCGCGCCGATGGGTCCGGGCCGCTACGTGCTCTACGGCGAGGACGAGTCCAGTGGCGTCAAGTGGCACAAGCCCGCGATCGACATGCTGGCGCAGGCACCGGAATGGCTGCCCTTCGACCGGCTGCGGGGTCTTCTGGAAGGCTGGGAACTGGGCTGCGTCTACTGGTACGAGAACGGCAGCTGGGCCCGCGCGCCCTACCCGGAGGGCCTGTCGGACGACGGACTCGACTGCGGCATGAGACGCTTCGCGGTGCGCGAGGAAGCCCTGAGCCTGCTGGTGCACTCCGACCGGGGCCTGCCCCCGGGGCGGGCGGCGGAGCTCCTGGCGGCGGCTGAGGCGTACCGCCTCAGCGCCCCCGAGATCGGGGCGGCGCTCGAGGAAGCGGACGAGGAAGCGGACGAGCACGCGCCGGAGGACCGGCGGGCCGCACTGCGCGCACTGGAGCACGCCGGCCTGTCCGCCCCCCACTGACGCCCGCCGGCCTGTCCGCCCCCACTGACGCCCGCCGGACTCCGGGCGCGCGTCGGCCGGGCCGCGGGCCGACGGCCGCCCGGAACGCCCGGTCCGCGCACCCCGACATCGGCGACGGCCCCCGTCGTCCCGTGATCGCGGGGCATATCCACTGGCCGGGCCGCGGGTGGTGACCCTAGGGTTCAGCCCATGACGATCATGACCCCCCATGCCGTGGACCGGTCCGTGTCCCTCACCGCACAGGCGCTCCGAGGGGTGGCGCACCTCGACTGGTCCACCCCCGCCGCCGGGCTGGAGTGGAGCTGTTACGACACCGCCGTCCACATCGCGGGCGATTTCACCGCGTACGCCGCCCAGCTCACGGGGCGCGCGACCGGCGCGTACGTTCCGTTCGAGATCAGCGCGGACCCCGGCACCACCCCCGACGGCCTGATCGAGGTCATCGAGGCCACCGGAGGCCTGCTGTCCGCCGTCGTGGCCGCGGCCCGCCCGGAGGACCGGGCCTGGCATCCGTACGGTATGGCCGGCGCGGACGGTTTCGCGGCCATGGGCGTCGTCGAGACCCTGCTGCACACCCACGACATCCTGGGCGCCCTGGGCGTCCACGACTGGGAGCCCGACGCGGCCCTCTGCGAGCAGGTCCTCGACCGGCTCTTCCCGCAGGCGCCGCGCGCCGCCGCCGCTCCGTGGCCGACCCTTCTGTGGGTGACCGGCCGGGCCGAACTCGCGGACCTGCCCCGCCGGCCGGTCTGGCGCTGGTACGCCGATCCCATCGCCGCGGGCCGCGTCGTCCTCTGCGAGATCTCCCCCCAGGTCGCCGCCGATCTCCACGCGGGCGGCACCGGCGGCTTCGCCTGGGCCGCGGACGGCCCCGGCGAGGGAACCCGGGTCGCGTCCGGGATGGTGCTCAAGGCCAGGGAGCAGGGCACGCACCGCCCGGGGTGGGGTCCGTACGCCATCGTCCGGACCGAGGACCGGCGCGCCATCGGCGGGATCGGGTTCCACGGGGCCCCCGACGCCGAGGGGAACGCGGAGATCGGCTACGACCTCGTACCGTCGGCCCGCGGCAACGGCTACGCCACCGACGCGCTGAGCGGCCTGGCCGCCTGGGCCTTCGCGCAGCCGGGCGTCACCGCGCTGCACGCCTCGGTCGACGCGGACAACGCCCCCTCCCACGGCGTGGTCGGCCGGGCGGGCTTCGAGCGGACCGGCTCCACCGAGGAGGACGGCGTCCGCTACGTCCTGCGGGCCGCCCGGGGCTGACCGCGTCGGGGGAAGCCGGCCGACGGCAGCCGGCCCGTCGACCGGACGGCGGCCCGCAGGCCGATCGGCCCCCGGCTCATCGGCCCCCGGCTCATCGGCCCATCGGCCCATCGGCCCCCGGTCCATCGGCCCCCCGGCCCACCGGGCCGGATCCGCGCCCCGGCGCGGATCCGGCCGTGGCGCCTCAGGCCCGGCCGAGCAGGCCCGCTCCCGCGGAGCCGTCGGACCGGGCCGTGAAGAACGCACAGAACGCGGCGACGAAATCCTCCTCCTCGACCTGTCCGTCGCCGTCCGCGTCCATCGCGCGGAACCCGTCGTTGAGTTCGGCCGGGTGTACCCTCGGCCCTCCGAACAGCGCGCGGTACTCGTCCGCCCCCAGGTGGCCGCTGCCGTCGGCGTCGGCGGCGCGGAACAGGGCCCGCACCGCCGGTACGAGGCCCTTCTCCAGGTACGCCGGGTCACGGTCCACGCCGGCCGTCATCGCCGACACGAACTCGCGGCAGTCCACACCCCCGTCGCCGTCGGCCGCTTCCCGGAGCTGTCGCCACCAGCCCTCGAACGCGGCGTAGAGCTCGTCCTCCCGCTCGGCGGGGAGCCGCGGCGACGGCGGGATGTCGGGTAACGCGGTGCGCGCGTGTCCTGGCGCCGAGACACGGAGCGAGTTCATCACCGCGGCATCCACCCTCCTGGCCACCGAACTGCCCGCCCGCTTCACCTTCGGCGCGGGCGGCCGTGCGACCTGGCGGCAGCACACGCAGTCTGCGTCCGGCGTGCGGCACCGGGGGGACGGTGCCTACGCTTGACGGGTCACCGCCGGGCAGCGGGGGGACCCCTGCACCAATGGGGTGGTGGTCCGGCTCCCCGCTGCACAGGAACCGGAAGGCGGCCCTGTCATGGCTACTGCACCCGCATTCGACACCCCCGTCCTCGACACCATCGCCGCGATGACGATCGACTCGCTCGAGCACTGCCACATGGACGAGCGCACGATGATCATCAGCCGCATCGCCGCGCTCGTGGCCATGGACGCGCCCGCGATCTCCTACCTGGCCCACATCAACCCGGCGGTCAAGGCCGACTTCACCGTCGAGCAGCTGCAGGACCTCCTCGTCGCGATCGCCCCCGTCGTCGGAACGGCACGCGTCATGTCCGCGGCCGGGCACATCGCACAGGCCTTCGGCGTCGCCCTCGAGCTCGCCGAGAGCGAGGCCGAGGCGATAGCCCAGGCCGAAGCCGCCAGCCGCACCATGTCCTGAACGTTTTCCCGCGCTCTGCCCGAGAGCCGTCGCGGCTCCGGCGACACCGACACCGCACCGCGGTGTGCCGCGCGTCTCCCGTACCGGCAGCCCCTGCCCCCCGTGGCAGTGAGCAGGCCGGGGTGAGGGAATGCCGTCACCGGGAACGCGCGGCCACCGGCCCCCCGTCGCACCGAGCGGGGGCCGTCGCCCTCGGCGACCACCGCAGCCCTCCTCGCGGTCCCCACCGCCACGCGGCGTAGCCGCGGATGAACCCCTCGACGAGCAGCGCGAACGCGGCCGCGATCGCCGACAGACGCCGGTCCTGGGCGCGCGCGACACCACCGCGGGCACGGGCCGGGGCAGGGGCGGACGCGAAGCGGAAATCCTCGCGGCCCTTCCGCCGTGGGGGCGGTCCGCTGCTACGCCGGGGTCCGTCGGGGCCGCGGTCCGGCGTCCAGGATCGCCCACCAGGCGTGGCCGTCGTGGCCGGTGTGGGTGCCGCAGGCCTCGACGGTGCGGAGCAGCGCCACCTCGGTGGGCACCCGCCCCCTGTCGCCGCCGTCCCCGTCGGTCCGGTGGCTGAGGGCCATCACGAGGATCCTCGCGTCCTGGTCGGCGAGGTGGACGCTGACGCGTTTCCCGCCGGCCGCGACGGCCGCCCCGACCAGGCCGTGGACGGCCTTGAGAAAGTCGTGCTCGTCCAGCCGCGGGTAGCCCCAGGGGGCGACGGCCAGCGCGGCCTGCCCGGCGGCCTTCCGCGGCGCCCACCGGTCCGAGCGGAAGGCCAGCACGCGGGCCCGCCGGCCGGTGACCACGAGCCGCGGCGCGAGCCCGGTGGCGGACGGCGGCCTCGTCGCCGGCTGCGGCCACGGAGCTTCGACTGGCGTCCTGAGCGGGGGTGACGACGGAGGAGCGGAACCCGACGGAACCTGCGGACCCTTGGATTCCACCATCTCGCTCATACCCCGCCACGGTACTCCGCCCGGCCCTCGGAGCGCAGCGGTACGTTGCGGATTCCGGGAGGGTCCGGAGCCGATGACAGGCCATCACCACCACGCTTCCGCCGCCCCGTTGGCGGAAGCGGTCAACCCGTCCTGCGGAAGTGGACGACGGCGACCTCATCGGTCGACGCGATGTCGGGGTAGTGGAACCGCAGCCTGTCCCGCAGCTCGGCGAGATCGCGAAACCCGTCGGCGACGGCGTCGTCCCCGGTCAGCTCGTCCACGCTCTTGGAGGTGATCCGCGTGACCACTCCGGGCAGCACCACCTCGTCTTCCAGCTCGAACACCAGGTCCACCGGACCCGGCTCCACCGGGTCGCGGAACCGTACCGTGGTCGTCTTCCGCCCGGTGCGCACGGCATCGAGATAGGCGGGATGGAAGTGCAGGGCCTGTACCGCGGCCGGACGCCGTGCGCCGCGCAGGGCCGCCGCCCCGGCCGTGTCCACCTCGCCGTCACCGTCGGCCTCGACGAGGCGCTGGGCGAACTCGGCCCGCCCCAGGCCGTCTTCCGTCGGCGGATGCATCGTGCTGTCCATCCGGCAGACCTTACAACGGGTGGCCCGACGACGCCCCGCCCGGGAAGGCGAACCGGCGCCGGTGTGGCCGTGCGCGAAGCCCTGCCGGGGTCGGCGAGGCCGAGGGAACCCGCGGCGCCGCTGTGGCCGGAGGCGCCGGCGCCGAGGGAGGGGTAGCGCCTGCCGTAGCTCTGGAGGCCGAGGCCGGACGCCTTCGCCGTGCCGCCCGCGAGGTCCGTGGCAGGTACACCGTCCAGCGGGTCCGCCTGGCGGCGCGCCCCGGGCATCGGCCTACCCTGGGCCCTGCGCGTGCTGCGCGACGCGGCGACGGCCGCCGTCCACGACGCCCGCCCCGGCGACGCCGCCGGCTACCTGCGCCGCGCCCTGGACGAACCGCTCTCCGACGACCGGCGGCCAGCGGCTGCTGACCGAGCCGGGCTCCCTGGAGTACGCCTCGGCCGGCGGCGCGGTGGCGATCGCCCGTCTGGCGGAGGCACAGCACCTGCCGGCCGCCCCCCGCGACCGGGTGCGCGCGGCCGTCGCCCTCGGCACGGCCCTGGTCGGCCGCGGCGAGGTCACCACCGCACTGGAGGTGCTGCGGCGCACCGAGGGCAGCCTCGACGGAGACCCGGGCCTGACCCGCACCGTGCGGACCGCCACCGCCCTGCTGTCCGACGCCGACCTCGCGGCCCGGCAGGAGACCTACCGCCGGCTCACCGAGAGCGGGGAGCGCGCGCCCGAACGTGTCGGCACCGCCGGCCGGGCCCTGCTGGTGCGGGGGCCCGCGCCGGCGGCGCCCGGCACCCGGGCGGACGACCTGCGGACCCCTGTATGACGAAAACAGGGGCGAATCGTCACGCGTAGGGCGGAGTTCACGGCTGCGCCGCCCGGGTGCGTGTCCCCCTCACTAACCTGGAGACCGCACAAAACCGCCGATGCCGGGCAGAACGCAGCTCAGCGTCCGCTCCGGCATCCCAGCCGAGCGAGGAACTCCGGTTGACGGGACGCAGGACGACCACCCGACGTGCGGGCCCCGCCTGGCCGCGGGTGCGCTACTGGTTCGACACCATCGTGGCCCGTGGGACCGCCGTACTGATCGGCTGGCTCACCCTCATGTGCCTGGCCGTCGTGGTCCCGGCCAGCGCGGCCCTGGTGTGGGCCAGACGGGACGGGCCCACCACCTGGTCCGAGCAGGTCGTGGCCGTGTGGGTGAGCGTGGGCCAGACACTGAAGATCGGCGGCGCTGTCGGCAGCCCCCTGTACGTGCTCATGTCGGTCCTGCTCGCCCTCGTCGCCCTGCTGTTCGTCTCCACGCTCGTCGGCCTCATCACCAACGGCCTCAACGACAAGGTGCTGGACCTGCGCCGCGGCCGCTCCACCGTCCTGGAGACGGGGCACACGGTGCTGCTCGGCTGGTCCGACCAGGTGTTCCCGATCATCTCGGAACTGGTCGAGGCCAACTCCAACCGGCGCCGGGCCGCCATCGCCGTTCTCGGCCCCAAGGACAAGGCCGAGATGGAGGACGAGATCGCCACCGCCGTCGGCCGGCTCGGCCGCACCCGGCTGATCTGCCGCAGCGGCGTCACCACCGACCCCGCGGTCGTCTCCCTCGTCGGCCCCGCATCGGCCCGCGCCGTCCTGGTCCTCACCCACGAGGGCGAGGGCGGCGACGCCCACGTGGTCAAGACGCTGCTGGCCGTCGAGGCGGCCGTCCGCGGGCGGGGCCGCCCCGCCGTGGTCGCGGCGGTGCGCGACGGCCGCCACCGACGCGCCGCGGAACTCGCCGCGGGCAGCCGCGGCCGGGTGCTGGACATCGAGGACGTGACCGCCCGGCTCATCGCCCAGACCTCCTGCGAGCCCGGACTCTCCCTCGTCTACCAGGAACTGCTCGACTTCGAAGGCGACGAGATCTACACCGTGGCGGACCCCTCCCTGGCCGGACGCACCTTCGGCGAACTGCTCCTCGCGTACGACACCTCCAGCGTCATCGGACTCCTGCGCTCCGGCGGGGGCCGCGTCGAACTCAACCCCGCCGCCGACAGCGTCCTCGGCGCCGGCGACCGCGTCGTCCTGATCACCGCGGACGACGACACCGCGACCCCGGCCGCCGGGCCGCCCGCCGTGGACGAGGCGGCCATCGTCGCACCGCCCGGGACGCCCCGGCCGGCCGAGCGCTTCCTGCTGCTCGGCTGGAACCGCCGTGCCCCGCTCATCATGGAACAGCTCGACGCGTGCGCCCCGCCGGGATCCGTCCTCACGGTCATGGCGGAGGGCGCGGAGCTCCTCCGCGAGGCAGACCGCTGCGCCCTGGCACCGGGCCGGCGCATGCACGTCGACGTCCACAACGGCGACATCACCGATCCGCGCGTCCTGGACGACCTGGACGTCCTGTCCTTCGACCGGGCCGTCGTCCTCGGATACGACCACCAGGACACCGCCCCCGGGGCGCTCACCGGCGACGACAGAACCCTGGTGACCCTCCTGCACCTGCGCGCGCTGGAGGAGGCCGCCGGTCGCGAACTGGCCGTCGTGACCGAGATGACGGACGACCGGAACCGGCTGCTGGCTCCCGCCCGGGAGGGCGCGGACTTCATCGTCGGCGGTCGGATCATCAGCCTCCTGATGACGCAGATCGCGGAGAACCGGCACCTCGCCACCGTCTTCGACCGTCTGTTCTCGGCCGAGGGCGACACCCTCCACCTGAGGCCCGCGACAGGGTACGTCCGGCCCGGCCGGCCCGTCGCGTTCGCCACCGTCGTGGAGTCCGGCCGCCGCCAGGGGCACTGCGTCATCGGCTACCGGCTCCACGACGCCGTCGCCCAGGGCCCCTCGTACGGGGTGCGGCTGAACCCCGACAAGCGGGAGCGGCAGGCCTTCGGCCCGGAGGACGCGGTGATCGTGCTCGCCCCGGCCACCGGGGCCACCCCGCCCCGCGAACGCCGCCGCACCGTCCCCGGAGCCCGTACCGACGGACTCCCGCCCCGCCCCCCGGGGCGGGACGAAGTCCCGGACGGCGCCTGGTGACACGACCGGGCCCGGGGCGGCGGCGTCCGCCCGAACGGGGTGGACGTCAGCCGAGGCGGGCCTCCTACCAGGCCAGGGGTTCGCCGTCCCTGAAGAAGCCGCCGGTGGGGCCCGAATCGGGCAGGGTGGCGGCCCAGACGACGCCGGCGGCGCCCTGCTCGACCGGTGCGCCCCCCGGCCCGCCCATGTCGGTGGCGACCCATCCCGGACAGACGGCGTTCACCAGGATCCGCTCGGCGCGCAGTTCGTCGGCGAGCTTGCGGGTGAGGGCGTTGAGCGCCGCCTTCGAGACCCCGTAGGCGGGGGTCCCGCCGGACATGTGCTCCAGAGCACCGGACTCGCTGGACACGTTCACCAGACGGGGCCGGGCCGAGCGGCGCAGCAGCGGCAGGAACGCCTGCGCGGTGCGCCAGGCACCGAGGAGGTTGGTCTCCAGGGTGTGCCGGACCTCGTCGAGGTCCACGGAGACGGCCCGCCTGTCGGTGTCGTAGTTGACGGCGGCGTTGTTGACGAGGACGTCGAGGCGTCCGAACTCCGCCTCCACACCGAGCGCGAGGGCACGGACGCCCTCGGCGTCGGTCACGTCCAGCCGACGCGGCAGCAGTCTGCCGGGCACTGCGGGGGCCAGGTCGGCGACGGCTCGCTCGGCGTCCTCCTGGCGGCGGGCGCACAGCAGGACGGTGTGCCCGAGTGCGGCGAGCTGACGCGCGGTCTCCCGGCCGATTCCCCGGTTGGCCCCGGTGACCAGCGATACCGGTGCGGCGGTCTTCATCTTCTCTCCTCTGCCTGGTCGGGTCGGGGCAGCAGGCGTGACGGACCGCTGTTCAGCGGAAGAGTCCCGCCGCCCGGCGGGCGATCTCGGCCGGCTCCAGGTCCTCCAGATGCGTCAGGAAGATCCACACGTGCCCGAACGGGTCCTTCAGTATGGCCGTCCGATCGCCGTGGAACTGGTCGGTCGGCGGCTGGAGGAGTTCCGCGCCGGCCGTGACGGCCCGACGGGTGAGCGTGTCGACATCGTCGACGAAGACGTGCAGGGCCACCGTGGTGCCGCCGGCGGGGGCCGGGGCTCTGAAGACGGGCGGCTCGGCATCGCCCAGCATGAGGGTGGACCCCTGGATACGGACCTCGGCATGGGTGATGCGACCGTCCGGGCGGCCGAGGCGGAACAGTTCCTCGGCGCCGAACGCCTCGGCGTAGAAGTCGATCGCGGCGGCGGCGCCGTCGATCACGATGTGGGCGACGACGGCATTGCGGTAGGCCTCGGGAACGACGGTTGCGGTCATGGGAATGTCCTCCTGGTCCGGCGTGGTTGCCGATGACCGCGACGATAGGAACTCAACCGAAGTTGAGGTCAAGTACGGATCGGGGAGCCGCGGTCCGCGCACTCCCGCGCCCGCGCCCGCGCCCGTGGTAGGGCCTGCCCCACCCCCCTTCCTGGGGCTGGTCGGAGTGCCCGGGACCGGCACCGCGTGATCGGCTGTCCGCAGGCGAATCGTGTGGCGGAGGGTGGACGGGTGAGGGTCCGGATCGGGTACTGGGCGTGGATCGTGGGGGTGGTCCAGTTCTTCGTCGTGCACTGGGTCGCCGAGTCGGCCTGGTCCAGACCGTACGGCTGGGCGCGGAACAACATCAGCGACCTGGGCAACGCGCACTGCGCCTTCCAGCCGGAGCCCGAGCCGCAGTACGTCTGTTCCCCCGAACACGGCCTGATGAATGGTTCCTTCGTCGCCCTGGGGGTGCTGGTCGTCGTCGGCGCCGTCCTGACCGGCGGCGGGCTGTGGCGCCGGGGCCCGGCCGCCGCCGTGGGCCGTCTGGGGCTCGCGGCGGCCGGTAGGGGATTCGTGCTGGCCGGGCTGGCTCCCGCGGACGTCAACGAGAACCGGCATGTCCTGGGCGCCCTCCTCATCATGGCGGTGGGCAACATCGGCCTCGCCCTGGCCGGCTTCGGCCTGGCGGAACGCACACCGCCCGCCCTGCGGCGGGGCACGACCCTGATGGGATGCGCAGCGATCGTGGCCTTCGGGCTCTTCCTCTCCCATCGCCACCTCGGTCTCGGCATGGGAGGCATGGAACGGCTCGCCGTCTTCCCCCTCCTGATCTGGGCGCTGGCCGTCGCCGTTCGCGGCATCACCCGCCACCCACAGGCCGTGCAGTAGCCTCGGCCGACCCCCCTCAACCGGGTCACCCTCCACCCCGCGGAGCGGGACGGCCGGGACTCCGCGGGCCGCTGGTCGCCGACCTTCGTCAGCGGCGGGCTGGTGCGTCGGACCCTCGCTCCGGACGGGTCGTTCCGCCGGCGAGGAGCGCGGCTACGGCGGAGACCACGACGAGGAGCGACTTGCGCAGGGGGATCAGGGCAGCCATGGCCGGTTCCTTCCGAGACCGCCGGGCGGCGCTTCCGCCCGGTCCGTTGCCTCCATTTCGCCGGACCACGGCCCCACGGGCATGCCCCGAGGACGCGTGACGTGCACCGGGCCGCCGCGTCCGGCACAATGCCTGGCTTTCCGGTCCCCCATGGCGCCGCGGCGACGCGTCCGGGCAGGTGAGAGCCGGGACGGCCGCGTCAAGGAGTCGGGCGGTGACCCTCAGTGCACGGACAGTCGGGCAGAGGTGGACGTCGTGGCGCCGGGCGGAACCGCTGCGAGAACTCGTTTGGCGTACCACCGCGGCACTGCTAGGTTTCGGGCAGCCGTGCCAGAGAACGAGGAGGTGGTACCCGTGAACGCAGTATCGACATGGGTGCGCTCCTCCGGGGTCACGGTCGGGCGGTAGGTCGCCCGGGAGCGCCGTTCAGCAGCACTCCCGAAAGGCACGACCATGCGCTTCACTTCTGAACAGCACCTCGACGACGGAGTCCTCGAGCGTGGGTTCACCCTCGGCGAGATCCCCGGCATCCTGTGGACCCCCGTGTCCGCGTCCGCACCGGTGCCGCTGATCCTGCTCGGCCACCCCCCGCTCGGACTGCGCCGGATGTACCCCCGGCTGGTGGCCCGGGCCCGGCGCGCCGTGGCGGACGGTTTCGCCGCAGCCACCATCGAGTTGCCCGGGAGCGGCGACCGTCCCCGATGGGCCGCCATCGAGGAGGCCCGCGCGAACCTGCGGCGGGCGATCGAAGCCGGCGAGCCGGTCGGCGACGAGATCGTCGACGCCCTCGTCCTCCCGCTCGTCGACCGGGCGGTCCCGGAATGGCAGGACGCCCTCGACGCCCTGCTGGCGCTGCCCGGGATCGGCGGCCCGGTCGGGTACTCGGGGGGAGTGATCTCCATCGGCGTCCGCCTCGCCGCGGTCGAGCCGCGCATCGCGGCCGCCGGACTCTTCGCCGGGAGCTTCGTACCCCGCGCCGTGTTCGAGGAGGCGCGACGGGTCACCATCCCGCTGCACGTCCTGTTCCAGTGGGACGACGAGGGGAACGACCGGCAGGCGTCCCTGGACCTGTTCGACGCCTTCGGCTCCGAGGAGAAGTCCCTCGACGCCAACATGGGCGGCCACACCGGCGTCCCGGAGTACGCGGGGGACGCCGCGGCCCGGTTCTTCACCCGGCACCTGAAGTGAGGCCGGGCCGACAGGCCGTCAGCAGACGGTAGACCGTCGTGATCGGGGTGCTCCGGCACACCGGTGCGGTCCGTGCCGCGGGCCTCCGCCGACACGGCGGGGGCCCGCGGCCCGAGGCCGCAGGGAGACGAGCGGGGCGTGGACTCCGTCCTCTTGAGGCCGGCCGTCACCCCGCCGGCAGATCCTTCCGGAACACCGTGGAGGCGTACCGGACTTCCATCCCCACGCTCAGGTACAGGTCGAGGGCGCCCGTCTCCGAGTGCGTGCCGAGGGTGCACGCCTGCCGTCCCTGCCGGTGAAAGCTGCGGAACACGGTGCGGAGCAGGAGGCGGGCGATGCCCCGGTTGCGGTGGTCGCGACGGACCGCGACCTGCTCGATGTAGCCCTCGCCGGTGTCGGGGAGGTCCAGCGAGAGTGCGACGCCGACCAGCCGGCCGTCGGCGAACGCCAGCGCCGACATCGCGGGGGCGAAGGCGGGGCGTTCGACGGTGTGCCGGGCCCACTCCCGGTAGCTCTTGCGCCGCTCCTGCCATTCGTCGAAGGCGTCTTCGACCACTCGGTGCGCGTCGTGCTCGTCACCGGGTTCGAACGGCCGGACCGTGATGCCCGCGGGAGGCTCGGGCACGGTCGGCTCCTGCGGCATCGGGAACTCCAGCAGCCATTCCGTCACCATCGGCTCGTATCCGCGCGAGCGCAGCAGCGCGACGGCGTCCCCGTCGTCGTCCGGGACGGTCTGGACGATGCGCGTGTTCCCCGACTGCCGGCCGCGGGCCTCGGCCCAGTCCAGGAGGGCGCCTCCCAGGCCGCGGCCGCGGTGCTCGGGGTGGACGTCC
This sequence comes from Streptomyces sp. NPDC001373, assembly GCF_042895815.1. NCBI lineage: Bacteria > Bacillati > Actinomycetota > Actinomycetes > Kitasatosporales > Streptomycetaceae > Streptomyces > Streptomyces sp. NPDC001373. The sequence continues at coordinate 37,985 of NZ_JBIAWQ010000014.1, read as the reverse complement.
ACCGCCGAGCGCCGGTTCACCCAGGCACGGGCCGCCAGTCGCCCCGCCCGGTCGTGGATCAGCAGGGTGTCCAGCTCCGGGTCCAGGCCCGGTCTGGCCAGGTCGGCGGCGACCAGGCCCGGATCGGTGTGCACCCGTCCGTGAAGGTCCTGTTCGCAGGCCGTGACCAGACGATGGATGGCGCCGAGGTCCTCGGCAGTGGCCGGGCGCGCCCGGTATCCCGGCGGCAACCCCGGCATGATATCCCACAACGGTGGACACCCCTTCCCTGGCGGCAGTACCGGAGCGGTCGGCCACCCGCGCTCGGCCGCCGACCGCCAGGAAGCGGCGTCGCGCACACCTCCATGGTCAAGTCGACTGTAACGCGGATGGCTTCGGGAAGTCCGGTGAGTTCCTGCCCGTCCGCCGGCGGCCGGCCGTGGAGGTCAGCCGTGCAGGCGCGGCTGCTGGCAGCCCATGACCGCGAGCCGGACCGGTGGCTCGGCGATCCCGGTGGCGGCCATGCCGTGCGCCGTCTGGAAGGCGCGCAGGACGTCCTCGGTGTCGGTGGTGAAGGAGCCCGTCGCGGCGGTGGGATGCCCGGCATGGGTGAGCAGCGCCTGCAGCGCGGTCACCGCGTCGCCCCGGTCGCCGGCCCGTACGGTGACGACGAGCCGGGGCCAGGTCCTGGGCCCCACCCGGCCGTCCGGGTCCAGCCCGCGGGCGCTCTGGAAGCCCTGTACCGCGGTGACGGTCGCCTCGTCGACGGTGCCGGTGACCGCCACGTGGTGGCCGTGGGCGTTGAGCAGGTGCTGCACGGTCCGTGCCTCCCACAGCACGTCTCCCAGCCGGACCACCGGCCACGACGGGCCGGCGGAGGGCGGTGCGGCAGGGGCGGACGCGGGGGAGGGGGCGGCGGGGGAGAGCGGGGCCGGCCCGCCCGGGAGGGGGCGTAACCAGGCGCCGGCCCACACGGCCGCCGCCAGCAGCACCAGATGCCCGGGCATCCGTACCGCGAGGGGAACCCTCACCCGACGGCGCGCGCGGACGGCGTCCTCCCCGGCGCCGGCCCCGCCGGGCCCCGGCTCCCCGGCGGCTCCGCGCGCGCGGGGCGCGCGCCGCGCGGCGTGGACGGCCTCGGCCAGGGCCAGGGCCTTCTCCAGGCGGGCGGGATCCGCCCGCAGCTCCGCGTGGAGAACCCGGACGACCGGGGGCGGCGCCGCCATGGGGCGCCGGGGATCGAGGTAGCGGGACATCGTCGCCTGGTCGACACCGGCCCGCCGCGACAGCGCGGCCCTGTACAAGTCGCCGGCCGGCAACGTCCACGCCCGCGAGCGCAGCCACTGGGACGTCACGTACCTCAACGGCAAGGCCTGACCCGGACCCGGGCGGCCGGCCCGCTGCTTCCCCGAGACCGGGCCGGCCGCCCCGCCTCCCGTCGTATCCCGCTCCCCAGCCGCGCCTCCGGGCAGACGGCGGGGCCGGTCACTAGCCTGGGCCCATGACTCCCGAGTCCCACCCCGCCCCGGACCGGTACACCGTCGTGCTCCGCCCGGGCCCGCCCGGCGTCCAGGACGCCAAGGGCCACGACGCGGTCCTGCGCACCGCCCAGGTCGTGGCCACCGGCGCCACCGGTGTCTCCGGCTACCCGTGTTACGCGGGGGAGGGGGTCCAGGCCGAGATCGATCCCGAGAGCCGGGCCGTCGAGGCCGTCACCGTGGACGGCGAGGAGCTCCCGTACGGCTGGATCGCCCAGCTCACCGACGACGACCCCGGCCGCCGACGGCGCTGACCCGGAACGGGACTGCGTACGGGTGCGCCGACGTCGGGCCGAGCGAGGAGATCCCATGGCCGACTGGCACTGGCTGTTCGGGGACCAGCTCGGTCCCCACTTCCTGGCTCCCGGCGAGCGGGGACCCGCGCCGGACGCCCCCGTCGTGATGGTCGAGGCCCGTTCGGTCTTGCGCCGCCGCCGGTTCCACCGGGCCAAGGCACATCTGGTGCTCTCCGCCATGCGCCACCGCGCCGCCGAACTCGGCGACCGCGTCCGCTACGTGCGCGCCGAGACCTACGCGGAGGGTCTGCGCGAGGTCGTCGGCGAGGCTCCGGTGACCGTCCACCACCCGACGTCCCGGGCCGCGCACGGCCTGGTCGACTCGATGCCGGGGGTGCGCGTGCTGCCCGCGCGCGGGTTCCTGGTGCCGCAGCCGGCCTTCCGGTCCTGGGCCGGCGGGCGCGAGCGGCTCCGGCACGAGGACTTCTACCGCTGGACGCGCCGCGAACTCGGCCTCCTCATGGACGGCGACGAGCCGGCCGGCGGACGGTGGAACCACGACCGGGACAACCGCGAGCCACCGCCGAAGGGCCCGCGCACCCTCGGTGTCCCCGCCCCGTACCGCCCGCGCGAGAGCGACATCGACGAGGAGGTGCGGGCGGACCTCGACCGGTGGGAGCGGGACGACGGAATCCGCTTCGTCGGCCGCGACGGGCCGCGCGCCTTTCCCGCCTCGCGCCGTGAGGCGCTGGCCGCGCTGCGCCGCTTCGTCGAGCACCGCCTGGCCGGCTTCGGTCCGTACGAGGACGCCGTGCTCGCGGGCGACCCGGTGATGAGTCACAGTCTGCTGTCCTCCTCCCTCAACCTGGGACTGCTCGACCCGGCGGAAGTGGTCGCCGCCGCCGAGGACGCGTGGCGCGCGGGCCGGGTGCCCGTGCACAGCGCGGAGGGCTTCGTGCGGCAGGTCGCCGGCTGGCGCGAGTACGTGTGGCACACCTACTGGTACTTCGGCGAGGACTACCGCCACCGCAACGCCCTGCGGCACCGCGCCCCCCTGCCGGACTGGTTCCTGGAACTCGACGCCGACGCCGTCGCCGCGCGCTGCCTCTCCACGGTGCTCGCGCAGGTCCGCGACACGGGATGGACCCACCACATCCCCCGGCTGATGCTCCTGGGCAGCCATGCGCTCCAGCGGGGCTGGGACCCCCGTGCCGTCACCGACTGGTTCCACCGGTGCTTCGTCGACGGCTACGACTGGGTGATGCTCCCCAACGTGATCGGCATGTCCCAGTACGCCGACGGCGGCCTGATGACCACAAAGCCCTACACCAGCGCGGGAGCCTACATCCACCGCATGAGCGACCTGTGCGACGGCTGCGCCTACCGCCCCGCCGACCGCACGGGCGACCGGGCCTGCCCCTTCACCACCGGCTACTGGTCCTTCGTGCACCGCCACCGCTCCAGGCTGGCCGCCAATCCGCGCACCGCCCGGGCCGTGCAGGGGCTGGACCGGCTCGGCGACCTCGACGACGTGCTCCGCACCTGCCGCGAGCAGGGCGGGACCCCGCCCTGACGCCGGGGACGGCGGCGGGGCGCGGCGGCAGCGGCCTCTCCGCGGAAGGAGTCCCGGATGTCCCGTGACGACAGTGGCGCCGACGGCCGGAGGAGGCCGCCGTCCCCGTGGTCGGTGGCGCCCGACGGAGGCCGTCCCGAGGGGCGCGCGTGCTCCCACCTGGAGAACCTGCCGGACCGGCCGGACGAGCCCTCCGGGGTGTGCGCGTCGTGCCGCGCCCGCGGATGGACCTGGATCCGGCTGAGGTGGTGCGCCACCTGCGGGCACGTCGGATGCTGCGACAGCTCCCGGGGCCGCCACGCGTACGCCCACCATGCCCGGACCGGACACCCGGTGGTCCTTTCCCTGGCCCCCGACGAGTCCTGGGCCTGGTGCTACGTCGACGAGGTCTTCCTCGTACGGGAGCCGTAGCGGGGCGGGCTCCGCCTTCGCGGGCCGGCGCGCAGTCAGGGTTCCCGGGTGGCTCCGAGGTCGGCGAGCACCTCGCGGGCCGCCCTCGCCCCGGAGGCGAGCGCCCCCTGGAGCGAGCCCGTCGCGCGGTGGTCCCCGCAGACGTAGCGGCCCGGGGCGAGGCGGGTGGTGCGGGTGAGCGGCAGCGGCGGGGGCATGGCGGGAAGGGCGCCCCGCACCGTGACCCGGTGCACCGGCTCCCAGGTCCCGGTGTCCGTCCCGTACGCCTCGGCGAGGGCGGAGACCACGGCGGCCTCCTCCGCCGGGCCCGGGGCGCCGAGTACGGAGGTCGACACCAGGGCCCTGCCGTCGGCGGAGAATCCGGGCTGGACCTCGGTGAGGACGCAGGAGTTGAGGAACCTGCGGCGTGCGTCGACGAGCAGGGTGGGTTCGGGCAGGGGGGAGCGTTCGGCCGCGTGGTAGAGGGTCGTGACGGTCCGTCCGGGGGACGGCCTGAGGCCCGGCAGGAGGCGTGCCGCGGCGCCCGTTCCGGTGGCGACGACCACGGCCCGGGCCCGCAGTTCCGCGTCGTCGAGGAGGACGCCGCCGGGCGTCAGCCCGGAAACCGGCGACGAGGTGCGCAGCGCGCCCGGGGGCAGGCCCGCGGCGAGCTGCGCCGGCACGGCGCCGATGCCGTCCCGGGGCAGGCAGAGCGTGCCGCGCAGCATGCTGCGCCAGACCAGGTGGAAGAAGCGGGCGGAGGTCTCCAGGGAGTCCTCCAGGAAGACGCCCGACAGGAAGGGCCGGAAGAACGTCTCGACGAACTCCTCGGAGAACCCCGCGTCGGCCAGGGCCGTCCGCGTGGTGACGTCGGACCGGGCCCGCACCCGGGAAGCAGGCGCGAGCAGGTCGCGGGCCGAGAGGACGCCGAGGGCGAGCAGGTCGCGCGGCCCGACCCGCCCGCCGGTGAGGAGGCCGACCCCGTCGCGCGGGCGCCGGGTGGGATCGCCGAGCCGCAGCCGCCCGGCGTCGGTGTGCACCAGCACCCCGGGGGTGAAGGGCCTCAGGCGCAGGGCCCGCAGGTCGAGACGGCGCTTGACCTGCGGGTAGCCGGTGTTGAACACCTGGAAGCCGCGGTCGGTGGTGAACCCCGCGACCCGGTCGGTGCGGATGCGGCCGCCCACCGTGTCCTCGGACTCCAGCAGCCGCACGCGCAGGCCGGCCGTGTCGAGGTCCGCGGCGCAGGCCAGTCCGGCGGCTCCCGCTCCGATGACCACGGCGTCGTACCGGTCGCCCTGCGCTTCGGCCATGCCCGCCTCACACTCCTCACGCCTCTGCCGCGGCCAGGCTACGCGTGTCCGCCTCGGGTCGGCGGAGGGCGCGCGGCCCCGGTCCGGTCGGGCGGAGGCGACAGCGTCACCCGTTCGAGCAATAGTTGCAATCCGTTACAGTTGATTACTCTGGGTTATGTAGGTGGTTGTTGCAGTGAGAGGTGTCGTTCCGTCGGGTCTCACGAGGGCCTCACGACCCGGCTGAGCCGCGCCTCTCCCGTCGAATCCCACCGAGATCCGGAGCCGGCGGCGAACACCGCCCCGGGCTCCACTCCATGGCGACTGCGAGGCAGAAATGGGAACGACGTGATCAGACGAACAGCCTGGCGGGCGGCGCTGGCGCTGAGCTGCGCCGGCGCGCTGCTGGTGCCCGGCGCACCCGCCCTCGCCCAAGGCGGCGAGGGAAAGTTGACGGTCGATGTGTTCAGGGAGTTCGCCGCGGCGGGCACCCTCGACCCTCGGATCCAGACCGCCTTGGCCGGGGCGACCATTCGCGTCACGAGCGAACAGTCCGGGCAGACACAGACCTTCCCGGTCGGTCCCAACGGGACCGTCACCATCGACTTCACCGCCTGGAGGCGCAGCGGGGGGAAGTACAAGGTCGAGCTGATCGGCTGGCCGGACAAGCGCGACCCGGCCACCGGCACCGGGTTCCTCCAGCCCGCGTTCGCGGGCACGGGGCTCTCCTCCCACCTCAACTTCGTGGACCTGGAGGACGGTCAGGACGTCACGCCCAACCTGGCGGTGTGGAACCCCGACGACTACTGCCAGGACAACCCCACCCTGGCCACGGCCTGTATGCAGGCGGCGACCAAGCCGGGCGAGAAGACGCTGGTCACCTTCCCGTACAACTCCCGTGGTGACACCCAGGGCAGCAACACGAATCCCAGGCCGATCGCCACGGTCCAGAACAATCGACGCCGACGGCCGCCTCCGCCGCTTCTCGGCCCACCTCGGCCGCGGCACCGACTGGCTGGTGGCGACCTTGTCCGCGTGACACCCGGCCCAGGGCGTCTGTCTCGTTCCGGCGTACGAAACGTGGCCGACCGCGCCGAGTACCTGGCCCGGGCCACCGAGTCCTGCCGCCCCGGATCTCCGGGGCGGCAGGACTCGGACGCGGGCGGGACGGCCGAAGGGGGAGGGGCCGGCCTTCCGGCTGTGGCCGGCCCCTCCCGTGCGTCACCGGCCGGTCAGACCAAGGAGGGGGCGAGCGCGGGCGGAGGAGCCGTCGGAGAGCCGCTCCGCGCGTCGTCCAGGGGCGGCTGCCGCGGCAGGATCTCGGGCGGTTCGGTGTCCGTCAGCAGGGCGATCAGTGCGGTGCGGGCGCGGGCCACGCGGGAGCGGACCGTGCCGACGGGGCAGCCGAGGGCGACGGCGGCGTCGGCGTACGGGAGGCCGAGGAGCTGGGTGAGGACGAAGGCCTCGCGGCGCTCGGCCGGGATCGCGGCCAGGAGCTCCGCCAGGGCGACACCGTCGTCGAAGCCGGGAAGGCCGTACGGCTGGCTCTGTTCGGCGGCGGTCTGCCAGTCGTAGCGGTCCGACAGCCGCGGGCGGGCGGCGGCGCGGCGGACGCTGTCGACGACGGTGCGCCGGGCGATGGACAGGAGCCAGGTGCGGGCGGAGGAACGGCCTTCGAACCGGGGGAGCGCGGCGAGCGCGCGCAGGAACACGTCCTGGGTGAGGTCGTCGGCAGCCTGGCGGTCCGCGCTGAGGTACGCCACGTAACGCCAGACGTCGCGGTGCAGGGCGCGGACGAACCGGTCCGCCTTCGCGGGGTCGCCGTCGCGCGCGGCGAGGGCCAGGCGGGTCACCTCCGCGTCGGAATCCGGGGTGTGCCGGGCCGGCCTTTCGCCGGCGGGACGGGGCTGGGTGTGCAGGGCAGGAGTCATCGCCACAGGTCCTTAGGGGCAAGGTGTCCGGCTCCGCGCGCGGCGGGGCCGGGGAAGGGGGTACGGCCAGCCGGAGGGCATGGCCGATGCCCGAGGGGCGACGGGCGCCAGAAGGGCCGTCAGCGCACGCTCGGGGAACCGGCTGTCACAGGACAGCGGTTCCCGTCGGCGGACCCCGTGAGGTGAGGGTGTGGACGAGGAACAGCTGCGGGAGCGCGCGCTCGCGCCGTACGCGGCGCACGCGGATGCGCGGCGCGACGGGAGCCGGGGCGAGAGCGAGGAGGAGTCGCAGCGGCGTCCAGAGCCGGCCGGCGACGGCGCGCAGGAGGCGGAAGGCGCCGCGCTCGCCGTGGGCCAGCCACAGTCCGCACAGCAGCGCGGCCAGCAAGTGGGCCGCGAGCATCCCCGTCGGCGACATGCCTGCCATGTCGTGACCGCCCGGCGGCATGAGGGTGCCGGTGGCGGCGGACGTGGCGTCGGCCATGCCCGCCATGTCGTTCATTCCAGGCATGACGGGCACATCGCCCATGCTGTGATGGGCGTGTGCGGCGACGTCCTGGGCGACGGTGCCCGGAGGCGGCCGGGACGCGGAACTGCCGAACCCCGCCTCGCCCACCACCGTGAGGGCGTCCCGGGCGGACGGCGCCGCCCCCGTGCCGCCTCCGCACATCAGGTACGCGGCCCATTGGCGGGCGAACGACGTGCCGGACGGCAGCGAGGGGCGCAGGACCGACTGGGCCAGGGAGAAGCCCGAGTGGAGCACGGCCTGGACGGTGACCGTCGCCGCGGTCACGGTGAGCGGCCCGCGTTCACGGCCCGCGAGGCACCAGGCCGCGGCCGCGGTGCCGGCCGACGCGGCGGACATGGCCCACCAGGGCACGGCCATGCCGGACATGAGCACGTGGCCGACGGCCGCGAGCAGCACGCAGACGGCTGCGAACATCGCAGCCCGTACGGCTCGGAGACAGGGGCCTGGTGTCATGGCGGGTTCATCCTCGCACCGGCCTTGCGGGCCGCGCAGGGGGGTGCGCGGTTCCCGACGGGTTCTCGACTGGACCTGTGGCGCGCCGTGTCGGCCGTGGCGTCCGGCATCCGGGAAGCGCTCACGAGGGCTCCGCGGGGGCGTGTGGGCGTCGCGGGCGGCGCGCTCGGTGTCTTCGCGCCGCGCACCGCCCGGTCCCGTACGCCCGTCTCGGCCTGAGCCGTCCCACCGCACGCCGAGACGGTCGCGTTCTCACTCAGGCGACGGAACGGCCCGGCCGACCCCGGGGTGTTCCCGGAAGAAGGCCCTGATGTCCCCTACGAGCAGGTCCGGCACCTCCATGGCCGGGAAGTGACCGCCCCTGTCATAGGAGGTCCAGCGCACGATGCGGTCGGTGCGCGCGGCGACGTGCCGGAGCGGGATGAAGTTGTCCAGCGGGAAGTCGGCGAGCGCCGTCGGTGTGTCCGAGACCTCGGGCGGCTGCCCGTGGTGGTCGGCGTGCGCGCGCTCGTAGTAGATGCGGGCGGCCGACCCGGCGGTGCCGGTCAGCCAGTACAGCATCACGTTGGTCAGCATCTGGTCCCGGTCGATCGGGCACCGCGGGTCGCTCCACTCGGCGAACTTCTCCCCGACCCAGGCGAGCAGCCCGACCGGTGAGTCGTTCAGCGCGTAGGCGAGGGTCTGCGGGCGGGTCGCCTGGATGTCGGCGTAGCCCTGCCGTTCCCGCGTCCAGATGCGGTACCGCTCCCAGGAGGCCAGCGTCCGCTCGCGCTCGTCGGGCCCCAGCGCGGCCAGGTCCGCCGGTGCCGGCTCGGCCGTGGCACCGCCGCCGGGCAGCAGGTTCAGGTGGACCCCGGCCACGTTCCCGGGCCGGATCCGGCCCAGCTCCCGGGAGACGGCCGCGCCCCAGTCCCCGCCCTGCACCCCGTACGTGTCGTACCCGAGCCGCTCCATCAGGACGCCGAAGGCCCGGGCCACCCGCTTGAACTCCCAGCCGGGCTCGGTGGTGGGCCCGGACGGCCCGAAGCCGGGGATGCTGGGCAGCACCAGGTGGAAGGCGTCGGCCGGGTCCCCGCCGTGCGCGCGGGGGTCGGTCAGCGGCCCGGCGACCTTCTGGAACTCCACGAAGGAACCCGGCCAGCCGTGCGTCATCAGCAGGGGCATGGCGTGCGGTTCGGGGGAGCGCAGGTGCGCGAAGTGGATCCGGGCCCCGTCGATCCGGGTCGTGTACTGGGGCCATGCGCTCAGCCGTGCTTCGGCGGCCCGCCAGTCGTAGTCCTCGGCCCAGTACCGCACGAGTTCCCGCATCTCGCCGAGCGGCATACCGTAGGCCCGCCCCACACCATCGAGCCCGTCCGGCCAGCGCACCCGCCGCAGCCGGCCCGCGAGGTCGTCGAGCTCCTCCTGCGGCACCTCGAACCGGAAGGGTTCCATCCCTGTGCCAAGATCGTCCATGCGCCCACGATGCCACGGGGCCGTCCGCGGGGAAGCGTACGGGCCGGGCCCCGGCTCCGTGGCAGGTGCCGTGCGAGGCTCGCGGCATGACTGGTCAACACGAGATCGCCGTCGTCCGCTGGCCGGGTGAGTCTCCTTCCGCCCAGGACGGGCCGGAGGGTCTGCTGGCGGCCTACCACCTGCGGACCCAGGCCGAGAAGGGCGAGGCCGTCGCCGGTGTGGAGGGCCTGCCGGACCGTTACCGGGCGGAGATCGAGGCGCCGCAGTCCGTGTTCGTCGACGACGCCGTGCTGCTGGCGTTGAGCGGGGACACCGCGGCGGGCTGCCTGGTGGTGACCGCGGCCGTCGACGGACGCTCCGAGGTCAAGAGGCTCTGGACGGATCCGGCATTCCGGGGAAAGGGCGTCGCGTCCAGCCTGGTCGGCGCCGCGCTCGCGCACGCCGCGGAATGTGGTGTCAGCACGGTGCGGCTGTCGGTGTGGAAGTGGAGGACGGGCGCGATCGCCCTGTACGAGCGGCTCGGATTCACCCCGACCGAGTCGTGGGACGAGCGGGACCAGCTGGTCTGCATGGAGCGCGCCGTGTGAGCCGTCACGCTCGCTCAGGGGCGGCCGCGACGAGCGCGGGCGACCTGGCGACGGCATGGGCGGGCAGTCCCGGCACGGAGCAGGCCGCCACGCGGTCCTCGAACACCCAGGCGTCGACCGCGTCGGGTTCCACGGTCAGGGCATGGCCGTAGGGGGCGCTGACCAGGAGCCGAGCAGGCGTACGCGGGGTGCGGGCCATGCGGTGGACGTGACATCGGCCGTGTGCCCGTCGGGCCCTCCAGGGGGCGACCCGCGTGCTGTCGCCCCCTGGAGGCCACCGGGTTCCTCACCCGCCCGGCCGGGGACCCTTCCGCTTCCCCGGGCGAGCGGTCAGGCGGTGCAGCGGATCATGGTGAGCGGCGGGTTCGCGTCATGGTCCGCCCAGAACTCCGCGCCGAAATCGGCGAATCCGGCCTCCGAGACGTGTAGTGGAACCCACTCGACGGCGGTGAAGCCGGCCGCCGTCAGCGTCTGCTCGTAGGTCTCCTTGGACGGCACGGTGGCCTCGAACGAGACCGGCGGGTCGAGGAGGGCGGTGAGCCGGATGCCCGCGCCGATCTCGTTGTCCTTGCCCGTGGACTCGCACAGGAACCCGTACTTCGCGAGCGACGGGCCGTCGAAGTCGAAGGAGGGGCTCTGGACGAGCAGGAAGAACGATCCGCCGGCGACGAGGCTGCGCCGGATGTTGCGCATCATCCGCTCGATCTCGGCGACGTCGTTCGCGTAGTTGAACGCCTGCACGGCGATGGCGACGTCGAACGGCTCGTCGAACTCGCGCAGGGTGGCCGTGTCGGCGACCTCGTACGCGACGCCCAGTGGCTCGGCCCGTTCGAGGGCCTCGGCGGCGTCGACCATGGCGCCGGAGATGTCGAAGCCGAAGACGCGTGACGCGCCGCGGCGCTTGAGCTCACGGCTGTAGAAGCCGGTGCCGCAGGCGATGTCGAGCACGGATTTTCCGGTGACGTCGCCGACCAGGGCGAGGAAGCCCGGTACCTCGGCGTAGCGAATGACGGGCAGGGTCTTGAAGCCTTCGAAAGCCTCACCGATGCCGTCGTACAACTGACCACTCATCGTGGTGGTTCCCCCTCGATTTGTGGCGTCGGCTCTCAGGACGAGCCGCGGCCCTCGGTGGAGAGTCTCGTGTGTCGTCCACATGACTTCGAACTGGTGGAAACCACGAAACTCGCCCAGGTTTCGGTGAGATGGATCCAACAGGCGTCATGACGCGGCCTCAGGTCAGCCGCCCGGCCTCCTCCACGGGCCCTCCGCGGGAAGGGCCGAGAGGCCGACCCGGGAACGATCGAAGGGAGGCCGTCGGGCGGTACGGCCACCCGCTCGCCGGGGACCGCGGCGAGCCCCGCGTCGAAGCCGGGGCGTGCATGCGCATCGGGGCGGCAGCGGCCGGGCGGGTGCAACACACCGGCGGAGCCGCCGAACGCCGTGCTCCTCGCCCCGGGCGACCGGTTGTGCCTACCATCGTCGGTGTCTGCGAGGGGAGCCGTACATGAGTACCGCGAAGGACCTGTTCGTCATCGCGACGGACCCGAAGGCGGAGCGGCCCGTGGGGCAGGGCGATCTCTCGCTCGCCCTCGCGGGAGCGGAGCTGATCGATCTGATCGAGGCGGAGGCCGTCACCCTGGACGGCGACCGCATCGTGCCGGTCGGGACCGCGGCTCCCACTGACCCCCTTCTGGCCGAGGCGGCGTCGGCCCTCACCCGTCGGACACCCTACGAACGGGTCGAGGACTGGCTGTGGCGGCGGGGCCGGGACCTCGCCACCACCTACCTGACCTCCCTGGAGGAGGAAGGGCAGCTCATCCGCACGCGCGGCGGCCGCTCGCCGTTCGGGGCCGACCACGTGGAACCGGCCGACACCCCCGACCGCCGGCGCGCCCTCGACCGGCGCGAACGCAACGAACCCGTGCTCGCCGTCCTCGCCGCGGCCGTGGGCCTCGACGATCCGCAGCCCGGAACCGAACCCGAGGCCGCCCCCGGGGACGAAGCGGTCACCACGGTCCTGGCCGTCGTCCACGACGCGGTGATGGAACTGGAGGCCGTCCGGCAGAGGCGGTCCATCGAGAAGGCGGCCTTCGCCAACATCTGGCGTGCCTGACCCGCCCGGCACCGCCGGTACCGACGAGGGACCGCGCTCCACGAGCTCGGCACCGGTGATCAGCTCCGGCACGGTACGGGCGTCGGAACAGACGCGGCGACGGGAGCGGCGGGCGGCACGAGACCCACACGCGCCGCAGGCCGTCCGGCCCGATGCGGTCGGACGGCCGCGCGCGGACACGGTGGGCCAGGGCCGGGTGGCGGACCTCAGAGAGAGCCGACGACCTTGCGCGGGGTGATGCGGACGACCACGCGCGTGTCGTCGTCCGCGGACGCGGGGTTGAAATCGGCGTAGTCCTTGCCGGTGTACTTCCGCGAGAGCTGGTCGATCAGCTCCTGGCCGCCCTCGGTCGAGAGCTTTGCCGTGCCGCGGATCTCGGCATAGGTGTACGGGGCGTTGTGCGGGTTGATCAGCACGGTCACGCGCGGGTCGCGGCGCAGGTTCTTCTCCTTGCGGCGCCCGACGGTGGTGGAGACGAGCAGGTCGTCGCCGTCGCGGGCGAGCCAGGTGACGGACACCTGGGGGCTGCCGTCGGGCTGGATCGTGGCGACGGAGGCGAAGACCGGGGTGTCGTCGACGATCTTCTTCAGGTCCTCGGAGAGCGCAGCCGTCACGGTCGGTTCCTTTCCTGGGAGGCGCCGCTCTCGGGGTGAGCGACGAGAACAGCTTGCGAAGACCGCCGGACTCCAGGCAAACCGTGAACCGCCGCCCGCGCCCTGCCCGCAATGGCCGCGGGGTGCCGGATTCCGCTGGGGGCGGCCGGAGGGGGACCCTCGGCGACCGTGCGAAGGCCACGGGCCGGTTCACCCGATCGGTCCGACGCCGGCCGTGGGCCGAGAGCGGGGCCGGCAGCGGCGAGACGGCGGCGAGGCGGCGCTCCGGGGTCACCGGTCAGGGTGCAATCCACGGCGCCCAGGCGCGTTCGGCGGGGCCCGGGATCGCCGGTTCTCTAGCGTGATCCGGGAACGATGCCGGCAGGCCGCTGCCGGTATCACGGTCCTACGGAGGAACCTTGACCGTCTCCCTCGTCGAGCTCACCGGCGACTACGTACTCGACCCCGCCCACACCCGGATCGGGTTCGTCGCCCGCCATGCCATGGTGACCAAGGTCCGCGGTGCCTTCCACCAGTTCGAAGGCACCGCCCACCTGGACGGCGCCGACCCCGCAATGTCCACCGGCCAGGTGGTCATCCGGACCGAGAGCATCGACACCGGTGTGGAACAGCGCGATCAGCACCTGCGCACCAACGACTTCCTCGACGCCCCCAACTTCCCCGACATCACCTTCCGCACCAGCAAGATCGAGCCGAAGTCCGACACCGACTACCGGGTCACCGGCGACCTCACGATCAAGGACACCACCAAGCCGGTCACCATCGACTTCGAGTACACCGGCAATGCCGTCGACCCCTACGGCAACCTGCGCGTCGGCCTCGAAGGCTCGGTGACCATCTCCCGCAAGGATTTCGGCATCACCTGGAACGCGGCCCTGGAAGGCGGCGGCGTCCTGGTCGGCGACAAGATCGTCCTGGAGTTCGACATCTCCGCGATCAAGCAGGGCTAGCAGCACCACCAGAAGGGATCGCCCGGCGCGGCCCTCGAGGTCCGGCCCGCCGTCGGCAGGCGGAGCGGGCGGCGAAAGTGCAAAGAGTTCGCCAAGTCGACCTCGCGGGGCGTGATAGGAGGCCCGTTCCCGCACGCCTGTCCTGCATGGATGCACAGCGGAATGCGCGAGGGCGGCGCGTGAGTGAGATCGCCGGAGCGTGCCGTAATTCCGTAGAACTGGACATTCTGCCCGAATTCCTGTGCGTGACGGAAGTCATTCCGCAGAGATCGTCATTGCCCGGCGCGAGCAGATTTGCACATAGTTGCCACTGCTATTGCCTCCCTCGGTCCTGCGGGCACCGCTCCGCGGCCGGGGCGAGAAGTCATGCCGATCACACAGTGGAAGGGACGTGCGCCGATGGAGACCGCGCCCCAGCGGCTGCGCGCCGGTCTGGTCGCCGGAGCGGCCCTCGTCGTCCTGTTGTGGGCCGCCCGGCTGCAGCCGTCCGCCCGCCCCGATGACCTCATCGGGGCCGGCGCGCACCTCGCCGGCCTCCTGGCCGGCTACGGCATCCTGGTCATGCTCTTCCTGATGGCACGCGTCCCCGCGGTCGAGCACGGCATCGGCGCCGACCGCCTCGCCCGCTGGCACGCCTTCGGCGGGCGGTGGGTGCTGCTCCTCTGCGGAACCCACGGGCTCCTCGCCCTCCTCGTGTACGCCCTGCGCGGCGGGACCGACCTGCTCACGGCCAACGGGGACCTCCTCCGGTACCCGGCCGTGGCCGCCGCCTACGCCGGAGCCGCCCTGCTGGCCTGCGTGGGCCTGGTCTCCGCCAGGGCCGTACGCCGCCGGATCCCGCACGAGGCCTGGCGCGGCATCCACCTGCTCACCTATGTCGCCGCCGCCCTCGGCTTCGTCCACCAGCTCGCCGGCCCCGACGTCGGCGTCACGTCCCTCACCACCTGGTTCTGGGCCCTGCTGCACACCGTCGTCGGCGTCCTGCTCGTCTGGTACCGGGGGTTCGTCCCGGTCCGCCAGGCACTGCGGCACGGGCTGCGCGTCGCCACCGTCAAGCGCGAAGGCCCCGACGTGGTCTCCGTGACCATCCAGGGCGGCCGGCTCCGCGAGCTCCAGGCCGAGCCGGGCCAGTTCTTCCGCTGGCGCTTCATGCGGCGCGGCCTGTGGCACACCGCCCTGCCGTTCTCCCTCTCGGCACCCGCCCGTGACGACCGCCTCCGCATCACCGTGAAGGCGCTCGGCGCACATTCCCGGCGGGTCCGAAGGCTGCGCCCCGGTACCCGGGTGCTGGCGACCGGACCGTTCGGCGCGCTCACCCGGCGGCGGCGCACCCGCCCGAAGGTCCTGCTGATCGCCGGGGGCATCGGGATCACGCCCATGCGCGCGCTGTTCGAGGCGCTGCCCGCCGGCCCCGGCGACCTCACCCTGCTCTACCGGGCGGGCGACGCCGGCCAGCTGGTCCTGCGGGACGAGCTGGAGGCCATAGCGGCCGAGCGCCGGGCCGCCCTGCACTACCTGGTGGGACGTTCCGACGACGCCTACGACCCGCTCGCACCGCAGGCACTGCGCTCGCTCGTGCCCGACCTGTCCGACCACGACGTCTATCTCTGCGGGCCGCCCGGAATGGCCGATGCCACGACGGCGGCGCTGATCCGGGCCGGCGTGCCCTCCGGGCGGATCCATTCCGAGTGCTTCACCTACTGAGGACCCTGATCCTGCGATGAACCAGCCGACGCACCATCCGGTGGGACCGTGGACGGGACAGCCGGCCGATCCGTACCCCACCGCTCGGGAACCCGTCCCCGGGCGCGCCGCGACCCTGCCCGCCGGGGCGCCCCCGAAGGGCCGCCGGACGGGCGCCCGGCACCGCCGGCGCTCGCGCTCGGGCCGGCTCGCCGTCGGCCTCGCCCTGGTGAGCGTGCTGGCCGCCACGGGCATCACGCTGACCGTTCAGCCGGCCGCACCGGCCCCGGGCGGACGGCCGCACACGGCGTCCGCACGCTGACCGCCCGGGCCCGGGCCGCTCGCCGGCCGTGTCACGGCAGCGGGGTCCGGCGGTGAGCGCCGGAGCCGGGCATGGGGCCGTGCCCTACCGGGCGGCGTCGAAGGTCCACACGGCACGGTCGCCCGGGCCGACGACCAGGGTCGAGCGGCCGATGCGCTCCTCGTGGCGGTGCGGTACCGGGCGGTTGAGGGACATCTCGACCTGACGCAGCCCGGCCAGCTCGCGCGGGACGGTCTCCAGGCGGATGGTCGTTCCGCCGCCCTGAGCCACCGCTCCGCCGCCCGCGGGCAGTTCCCGCACGGTGAAGCCGCCGGCCCTGAGCAGCGGCAGGGTGCCGGCCAGGTCGTGCGCCGTGATTCCGAGGCGGATCGCGGTCACGTCCCGCATCAGGTGCTCGCGGTAGCCGTCGGACAGGTACCGCTCGCGGCCGACGTCACCCGGGTACGAAGCCGGCTCGGTCTTGCCGCGCGGGTCGGCGAAGTACTCCGGCAGGTACTCCATGCCCCATGCGCCGAACCCGTCGTACTGGCCGGTGGTGAAGACGGCGTCGAACCACGGCACGGGAACCCCGTCGCCGAAGTCGCGGGTCTGGCGGAAGGTGACCGGGTTCGGCACGCCCTGGTCGCGCAGGCGTCCGATGACCGTGGTGAGGTCGCCCGACCGCTCGGCCGACAGCCCCATCCCGCCGGCGCCGAGGGTGCCGTCCGGCCCGGGCACGTCGCCGACACCGAACAGCTCCAGGTACGTCTCGCGCCCCATCAGGTACCGGCCGGTCCAGGTCTCGCCGCCCGAGCCCGTGGTGGTGCGGACCTGGAACTCGGCGAAGTCCCTCAAGTACGCGGAGTGCTCGATGGCATCGGCGGTCTCCCGGTCGAGCACACCGTAGGCGTGGTTGTAGAACAGCAGTTGACGGCCCGTCGGCGGACCGTCCTTCTCCCGGGCCGACGCGGCGCCCGCGGCGCCTCCGGCCATCCCGGCCAGCGTCACGGCGAGGACCAGCAGCATGTTCACCATACGACGAAGAGGCATGAGGGGGATCGTAGGCGGCGCCCGACCCGGCCGCCGCCGATTACTTTCGCTGACGGTCCGTGCTCTCGTCCGACGAGGACGAGGCCTCCAGGATGGTTTCGACCTCGGGCGTGGCCCGCCTCCTGCGGCCCGCCCGGATCTCCCGCTCGTGCTGCGCGCCGCCGATCCGGCCCTGCGGGAAGTCGTTGAGGAACTCCGGCGCTTCGTGTTCGGGCCTGGCCTGCCGACGGAGTGCGGCGCGGATCTGCTTGAGGGCTCCCGGCTCGCGGACCCGTTCGGCGTCGGCGACCCCCATGATCGTCGCGGCCGCCCGGCACTGGTCGTCGCTCAGCCCGTCGATCTCCTCCTCGGTCGGCTTCCGCCCCTTCAGGGCGTCGACGAGGGGGAGGAAGTGCTCGGCGTCGAGTGCGGGGATCAGACCGATGTACTGGTTCTCCTCCTCGCGGACGTAGCGGCCGTCGGTCCTCTCAGTTCCCGGGTACTGGCGCGCGTTGGTGGTGACGAAGGGGGCCCCGCCGCGCCCGCGGCGGTGGTTGAACGGACCGTACGGGGTGTCGCGTGTGGTGAACTCCTCGGCCTGCTCGCCGCCGCCCCGTGCGAGGTCGCGCTCCGCCCACCGTTTCCGGCGTTCGTCGGCCTTCCCGCGGTCTTCTTCGGAGACCCTCTGCACGAACGCGGTGGCGGCGGCGTTCCCCGCCGCGTTCCCGACGGCCTGGACGGATGACCGCGTGAGCTGGCGGCCGGCCAGGAAGGGCGCCGCGTCGGCGCCCCGGGGTGCCGCGGTCCGAGGCGGCAGGGCCCTTCCCGCCCGCTCGCCCTGTTCCTTCTTCCGGTCGCTGCCCATGACGCCGCCGCTTCCTGCGAGGGGACTCGGAGGCCGGGTGTGGCGATCGGCCCCGAACCGTTCCGCCGGTCGCCCCCGACGCTGGGTGCCCCGGCGGCGTCCGTACATGTCCCCGAGGGCAGTCCTCCGGCGCGTTCGGGCACACCGTCGCCGCCCGGTCGCGCCGTCCCGGAAGTCCCCCCGTACCTCATTCCCCCCGGGCGCCCGGCATGTCCTCGGCCCGCTCCCAGATGGCAAGGAAGGCCGTCCGCAGGCAGGCCGCCAGCGCGGGGTGCTCAATGAAGAGGGCGGTGGTGGTGCGGACCTCGGCCACCGGGTCGGGCATGTCGCACAGCACCAGCGAGGCGTCTGCGACGACGAGTTTGATCGGGAGGGCCGGGGCGAAGCGGGACTCCTCGCCCGCCGCGGCGAACCGCCGTACGTTCTCCAGGACCTCGCCGTCCGCGAGCGCGTCGTGGGTGTAGACGGCGCGGGCGGTCCCCCCGGCCCGGCGCAGCCGGCGAACCGCGTCGATGCCCTCGGTGTTGGCCGTGGGAGCGACGAAGGGGGGCTTGCAGAGGCTGAGGAGTTCCCGCGCGGCCTGTTCCTGGATGCTCGCGAACCGCGCGGCGATGGCCCGCGGGTCACGGAGCACCTCGATGTAGTCGAGAGGGTCGGTGTGCGTCCGGCCGTCGTTCCAGACCGGGGACAGGGCCCGGGTGAGCGCGACGGACACCTGGTCCAGGCGTTCGAGGGACTGTCGTTGACGGGCCATCAGCCGGGCCAGGGCCAGCTCGGGGGCCACCGCCGAGAAGGCGGTGACCCGGCCCGGACGCGGTACGGCGAGCTGTCGCCGCACGAGGGCGTCGAGTACGTCGTAGACGCGCTGGCGGGGCACCTGCGCGGCGCGCGCCGCCTCGGCGGCGGTGTAGGACTCCCGCCGGACGAGCACGAGGTAGACCAGCGCCTCGTAACGGGAAAGCCCCAGGGATACCAGATCGTTGACCGCGCCGTCGTCCAACTCCATGGAAAGACACGGTATAGGCCGCCAACACCGAACCAGAGCCAACCCTTTGCCATCAGCCGGGTGTCCCCTTGGCCGGAATCTCCATACCTTCGGCGTTGGCCACCACTGCACGTGGTGACAGCACGCGCACCGCCGAACTCGCACCAGCGCACCCCCACGTCGCTTTTCCGGGACGGCACCCCATGCGTCGAGAGATGTCATGGCCCTGTCATGGCCGGAATCCCCGCGACGCGGCACCCACCCCCCCATGGAGGGCAGTTCCTTGCGCAACGCCCTGTCCCAGCGCGCCGTACGGCTCGGCCGCCGCGGCGCGACCGCCTTGCTCTCGGCGGCAGCCCTGGTCTCCGGAGGCATGCTCGCCTTCGCCTCCCCGCCCGCCGCCGCGGCCGGCTCCTCGGCCGCCACGGGCACCGCTCCGGCATCCGTGCAGACCAGACGGCTGTGCTCCGAGCCTGCCAAGCCCGACTTCATGGCCTGCCACGCCCTCGCCCGCACCGACGTCCCACAGCACGCGAGCCTCGCGCCGGGCCTGGTCCCCTCCGGCTACGGGCCCGCCGACCTGCAGAGCGCGTACGCCCTGCCGGCCGCCGCCGGAGCCGGCGCCACGGTCGCCATCATCGACGCCTACGACGACCCGAACGCCGAGTCCGACCTGGCCGCCTACCGCTCGCAGTACGGCCTGCCGGCCTGCACCACGGCCAACGGCTGCTTCCGCAAGGTCGACCAGAACGGCGGGACGAGCTATCCCACCGCCGACTCCGGCTGGGCCGGAGAGATCTCCCTCGACGTGGACATGGTCAGCGCCGTCTGCCCGCAGTGCCACATCCTCCTCGTCGAAGCGGCCCAGCCGTCCATGGAAGACCTGGGCGCCGCCGTCAACCGCGCCGTCACCATGGGCGCCAAGTACGTCTCCAACAGCTACGGCGGCGGCGAGGACTCCACCGACCCCGCTTCCGACGCCTCCTACTTCAACCACCCCGGCGTGGCCATCACCGTCAGCTCCGGCGACAGCGGCTACGGCGTCGAGTATCCGGCCGCCTCCCAGTACGTCACCGCCGTCGGCGGCACCTCTCTCAGCCGCGCGGGCGGCACGTCCCGCGGCTGGTCCGAGAGCGTCTGGGGCACCGCGTCCGGCGGCAACGGCGCCGGCTCCGGCTGCTCGGCCTACACCACCAAGCCCTCCTGGCAGACCGACACCGGCTGTGCCAAGCGCACCGTCGCCGACGTCTCCGCCGTCGCCGACCCGGCCACCGGCCTCGCGGTCTACGACAGCTACCAGGCCAGCGGCTGGAACGTCTACGGCGGCACCAGCGCCTCGGCGCCCATCATCGCCTCCGTGTACGCCCTCGCGGGCACCCCGGCCGCCGGCTCCTCCCCGTCGTCCTTCCCCTACGCCCACACCGCCTCGCTCAACGACGTGACCTCCGGTGCCAACGGCTCCTGCGGCGGCGGCTACCTGTGCACCGCCAAGTCCGGGTACGACGGCCCGACCGGCCTCGGCACCCCGCAGGGCACCACGGCCTTCACCGCAGGCACCACCGGCGGCAACACCGTCACCGTGACCAACCCCGGCAACCGCTCCACCCCCGTCAACACCGCCGCCACCCTCCAGATCCAGGCCACGGACTCCGCGAGCGGCCAGACCCTCGCCTACAGCGCCACCGGCCTCCCGCCCGGCCTGTCCGTCAACGCCTCCAGCGGCCTGATCAGCGGCACGCCCACCACCGCGGGCACCTACAACGTGACGGTCAGCGCCAAGGACACCACCAACGCGAGCGGCAGCGCCTCGTTCACCTGGACCGTCACCCCCACCGGCGGCTGCACCCCGGCGCAGCTCCTCGGCAACCAGGGCTTCGAATCCGGCACCGCCCCCTGGACGGCCAGCGCCGGCGTCATCGACAGCAGCGCGGGTGAGGCCGCGCACGCCGGATCCTGGAAGGCCTGGCTCGACGGCTACGGCTCCACCCACACCGACTCGCTCTCCCAGACGGTGACGATCCCGGCCGGCTGCCACGCCACCCTCAGCTTCTACCTGCACATCGACACCGCCGAGACGACCACCGGCGTCGCCTACGACAAGCTCGGCGTCCAGGCCGACTCCACCACCCTGGCCACCTACTCCAACCTCGACAAGAACTCGGGCTACACCCAGAAGACCCTCGACCTGTCCTCCTTCGCGGGACAGACCGTCACGGTCAAGTTCACCGGCACCGAAGACTCCAGCCTGCAGACCTCGTTCGTGATCGACGACACGGCCCTCACCACCGGCTGATCCCACGCCGGCACGCGGCGGTCCACCGCACCCTGCGGCGGCCGGAGTCCTCGGGGACGAAGACACCGAGGACCCCCGGGCCGCCGGGGAAACGGACGGCGTCGATCAGGCCGTTCATGGTCAGGCTCGCGTCTTCCTGGCCCTGGGGGTGCGGACGCCGGTACCGCTCGTAGTCCGGCCGTCTCTCGAACCGCTGGTGGCGCCCGGCGTCGTCCCCGCCGGGCGCCACCAGCGGTTCGGGGCAGCCCCAGACCGCGCGGGGGAGGTCGTCAAGGCAGTGGACGGCATCCCCCCTCCGTGAACCTGTGCCCCTGTCGTGCGTCACGGGCCGCCCTCCGGCCCCCTCCCGGCCGGGCGGGCACGTCACCGGGGGACCGGCGCAGCGGCCCCGCCATCCGCCCCTAGGATGGTGAGGGTGACGGCGACATCTGATGACATCGAGAAGGCAGCCGACGTGCTGCGCGCAGGCGGCCTGGTGGCCCTCCCGACGGAGACCGTCTACGGACTGGCCGCCAACGCCGAGGACCCCGTCGCCGTCTCGCGCATCTTCCAGGCCAAGGGGCGCCCGCCCTCCCACCCGCTGATCGTCCACATCGCCGCCGCGGAACACCTGGACGACTGGGTCGAGGCCGTGCCCCCGGCAGCCCGCCTGCTGGCCGAACACTTCTGGCCGGGGCCGCTCACACTCGTCCTGCGGCGAGGGCCGCGCGTGCCACTGGAAGCGACCGGGGGCCTCGAGATGGTCGCCGTCCGCGTGCCCGACCACCCCGTCGCGCGGGAGCTGCTCCGCGCCTTCGGTGGCGGGGTCACGGCCCCGTCCGCCAACCGCTTCGGCTCCGTCAGCCCCACCACCGCGAGCGACGTCCGCGCCGAGCTCGGCGACGCCGTCGACTGCGTGCTGGACGGCGGCCCCTGCGAGGTCGGCGTCGAGTCCACGATCGTCGACGCCACCGCGGACACCCCGACGATCCTGCGCCCCGGCGGGGTGACCCGCGAGGACCTCGAAGCCGTGCTGGGATACCCGCTCACGGTCCCCTCGACCAGCGGCGTCCGGGTGCCCGGCCAGCACCCGTCCCACTACGCGCCGCGTGCGCGCGTCGTTCTCGTCGCGCCGGAGGAGGTGGTCGCCGAATCGGCGGCGGCACAGGAGCGGGGGCACCGGGTGGGTGTGTTCCTCCCGCCGTCCTTCGCCGGTGCTCCGGTGAGGGCGCACGCCGTGGTCGCCCTCCCCGCGTCCATGGCCGCCTACGCGCGCGGGCTCTACGGGTACCTGCGCGAGCTGGACCAGCAGGGATGTGACCTCATCGTCGCCTCCCTGCCGCCGCAGGAGGGGCTCGGACTGGCGATCGCCAACCGCCTCCGCCGCGCCGCGGGGCCCCGCTCCACCGTCTGACCGGGCCGGTCGGCCCCTCGCCCGGTCATTCGCGGTCGTGCTGCGCCGGGCCGCCGTCGGCCGACGCGGCCCGGGGCGTCGGCCGGCTGTGGACCGTGAGCACGTCGTCGGCCCCGGTCATGCGCATCAGGCGGGTGACGGGGTTGCTGAGGGCGGTCAGTACGACGGACTTTCCGCCTTCCTGAGCCAGCCGGTGCAGGTCCAGCAGGTTGTGCAGCCCCGAGCTGTCGCAGAAGGTGACGGCGGACAGGTCGACGTCGAGGCCGTCGCGGCTGGCGGCGAGAGCCGCGGCGAGGTCCTTGTACAGGCGGTCGACATCGTCCATGTCGATCTCGCCGCGCACGTGGGCCCGTACCCGGTGCGGGCCGGGCTCGAAGACCACGCTGACGACGGACGGGCGCAGGGTGCTGCTGGGGCCTGCTGCCGCAGGGGGCGGGCAGTCGGGGTGGGAGGTCATGGCCTTGCTCCCTTCACAGCCCCGGGACATGGGGAAGAAAGCCGGTCAGGGGTGGTGGGCGGGTCGGCCGTGCGGGCCGCGCTCAGGGTGGTCGTCCAGGGAAGCGGGGGCGGTCGCCCCGGTCGCCCCGTCGGGCGGGCCGGGAGCGATCAGGCGCAGGAGGTTCCCGATCTCCCGGTGGCCCTCGGCCGGATGGCGGAAGAGGGTCCCGGGCGTGACCTCGTAGTGGTTGCGGCGGCCGTGGCGGACCCGGGTGAGGTATCCGGCGTTCTCCAGGTCACCGACGATGGCCTGGGCCGCCCGTTCCGTGAGCCGGCAGCTCTCGGCGAGGTCCCGTAGCCGGACCTCGGGATTGCGGAGGATCATGGCCAGGATCCGGGCGTGCTGCGTGACGAACGTCCAGTGGGTCCGAGGCTCTGCCGACTCCATGTCCGAAATCATACGATTCGCGATTCCGGTTTCGCCAGACCGGAAACGAAATCCTCCGGAGGCGGACGGACCCTCCGTCACCGCCCGGGGAGGTGCCGAACCGCGGCGGCGAGGGAGCCGAAGGCGTGTGCCGCCCGTTGTTGCAGGCTGCGCCCGCGGGCGCGGTCGTCGAAGCGTCCGTGGGCGCCGAAGTCGTGCCCGGCGTCCACCGGTTCGAAGAGGTTGTCCGGTTCCCCGGGGCGGCGGCTGTGGCCGTTCTGCTGCGAGTCGAACCCCGTCCTCGCGAGGTAGCGGTCCAGCAGCCCGGGCACCAGGGCGTTCGCCACCAGGGTCGCCACCGTGCTGCCGCCGACCCAGTACTCGCGCCGCCGGGGATGGTCGGCCGCGTACAGGACGGCGCGGGCGGCGACCTCGGGCTGGTAGACCGGCGGCACCGGCTGGGCCCGTTCGGGCAGGCGTGAGCGGACCCAGTCGAACTGCGGCGTGTTCACGGCCGGCATCTGCACCATGGTGGTCCGCACCCGGGTCCCGGAGGCGAGCAGTTCGCAGCGCAGAGCCTCGTTGAAGCCCTGGATGGCGTGCTTGGCGCCGCTGTAGGCGCTCTGCAGCGGAATGCCGCGATAGGCGAGGGCCGAGCCGACCTGCACGACCACCCCCGCGTCGCGAGGGAGCATCCTCCTGAGGGCGGCCCGGGTGGCGTAGACGTAGCCGAGGTAGGTGACGTCCGTGACGCGGCGGAACTCCTCGGGGGTGATCTCGGTGAAGGGGGCGAAGACGGAGGCGAAGGCATCGTTGACCCACACGTCGATGGGCCCGAGCTCCTCCTCGGCCCGCTGGGCGGCGGCCTCCACGGCCCGCGCGTCGGAGACGTCGGCCTCGATGGCGACGACCTTGGCGGCGCCGGCCCGCTCGGCCTCGCGCACCGCCCCGTCCAGGCCGGAACGGCCGCGGGCGATCAGCGCGAGCCGGTCGCCGCGACGGGCGAAGGCCACGGCACACGCCCTTCCGATGCCGCCGCTGGCTCCGGTGACGACGACCGAGCGCTGCGCGGTTCCCACCTCGTTCATGCTGCTCTTCTTTCCCCGGTGCCGTACCGCAAACAGGGCCGGTCACCGGGACAACGGGAGCTTCGGACTCACCAAGAGGTACTGGCGCCGTCCGGCGGCATCCGTTTGGTCGGTCATGCCGGGCGCCTACCCGCAGGCACCCGGCGAACACGGCGCCGGCGTCGCCCGGGCGGCTCGCGTTCGCCGGGTGTGCGGCGTAGCGTCGTACGGGTGCGCGGGCCCGGTCGGCGCCCGGCGCCGCATGAGGGAGGGTGTCGGATCGTGGAGCGGTTGTCGTTCGCCAGTGAGAGCCTGAGCGAGACGGAGGCGTTCCTCTCCTCCGCCTACACGCCGATGCGCATCGGCGGCCGCCCCGAGCGGACCGGAACGCGCATCGAGCGGCGCGCGGCCGAAGGGCTGGTCGTCGACGAACTCGCCTTCGACTACACGATGGCCTACGACGCGGGCCGCCTGGAACGGATCTGCCTGCTGACGATCCATGAGGGCACCGTCGTCGACACCACCGGTGGCAAGGAGGAGATCCACGGCCCCGGAGAGACCTTCCTGATCGCCCAGCCGGACCGGCCGTACACGGGCGAAGTACGGTCCGCCTCCTACACCATCACCATGTTCGACCCCGACGTCCTCACCCGCGTGGCCGGCGGCCCGGGCCCCGTCCGTCTGACCGGACAACGCGCGCACGGTCCCGACGGCGACCGGCTCCTGGCACGGACCGTCGCCTACCTCCGCGACGACGTGATGCCCGCAACCGCTGCCGAACAGCCGCTCGTCGTCGCCAGTGCCGTCCGGCTGCTGGCCGCGGCCGCCCTTGCCTCCTTCCCCCACACCGGCCTCGACGGCGACCCCGCCCGGACCGACGGCCGCGGGGCCACCAGCGACACGCTGCGCCGCGCGATCGACTTCATCGAGGCCAACGCCCACCGCGACATCGGCCTCGCCGAGATCGCCGCCTCGATCCCGGTCACCCCCCGGGCCGTGCAGTACGCCTTCAAGCGGCACGCCCGGACCACGCCCCTCGCCCACCTCCGACAGGTCCGCCTCGCCCGCGCCCACGCCGAGCTGAAGACCGCCGACCCCACCACCGCCTCGGTCACCGCGATCGCCGCGAAATGGGGCTTCGGGAACTTCGGCCGGTTCGCCGGGGCGCACCGGGCCGCCTACGGCGTCAGCCCGGGTGCCCTGCTCCGCGGTCGTCGCTGACGGCGCCGCGATCAGTCGGCGGCGGCCCTCCTCGCGCCGCGCCCCGCGTGTCCCGGGGTTCCACCCTGAACCGGATCAGGCCACCGGCGCCGACCGGGCCCGCCGCGGTTTCCCCCGCGCGACCGAGGCACCGTGGGCACGCGGCGCGAACCCCGGGCGTGACGCCACGTGTGCGCACGGCCGCGCAGGGCACACGGGGTGCATGACCGTACCCAAGACAAGCGTTCTCGTACTGGACTGCGCGGAGCCCGAAGAGCTGGCCCGCTTCTACGGCCTCCTGCTGGGCGCCCGGGTCGAGCCGGCCGAGGGCGACGCCGGTCTCCTCCTCGTCTCGGGCCCCTCGGGCACGGCGCTCGGCATACGCCGGGACCCCGACCGCGTACCGCCCAGCTGGCCGCTCCCCGACGGCCCCGAACAGCCTCACCTGCGGATCCTGGTCACGCCGGAGACGCTCGACGAGGCGGGGCGCGAGGCCGTGGCCCTGGGAGCGCGGCCGGTGGCGGCGGAAGGGGACGACTGCCGACCTGTCGGCAGGACCACGCAGCGCCGTTACGCCGACCCGGCGGGCCATGGCTTCGTCCTGGCGGCCGCCCGCATCCCGGCCCTCTGAAGCGTCCGGTGAACGGCAGCGGGCCGCGCTCCGTTCCGGGGGGACGGAAAACGGAGCGCGGCCACGGGTGCCGGGTGGCGCCACACCGCTCAGAGAGGCAGCACGCCGACACCTCGCGTGTGTCCCCTCCCCGCGCTCCCAAACACTCGAGTCGGCCGTGAGCCGGCGCAGCGTCGGAGGATCTCGATGGAGTCGGCCTTCGGCACGTGGGACCGGGGCCCCAGTCGGTTTGAGATCCGCGGTCCCGGCCATACGAACCTCCAACAGGCTGCGGCGTCCGCCGCGGTCCCGACCCGGGCACGGTCGGGACAGGAACCTCGGCGTGCCGGGCCGAGAGGGGGAGTCGTATGACCGCACCAGAAGAGGACGCGCCCGCGTCCGTACACGGCCCCGGATCCTCACCGCGCTCCGCGCTGGGGCGCGACGCGGCGCTCGCGCTGGGCCTGCTTGGCACCGGCATCGCGGGCGCGGCCGCCTTCCTGAAGGCCGCGTCGGCGGACGGGGTCACGTTCCCCATGGCCCCGATCGCGGCCTTGGCCGTACTGCTCCTGGGCACACTGCTGGTGAAGCGGAGCCTCGCGCCCGTCCGGCGCCGGCCCGGCGCCCCGCGACCCGTCCGGTACGCGCAGGAGCCCGCGGATCCGCCCGGCGTCGGGGGTGAGGCCCTCGACCACGCCGCGGTCGACGCCGACGGCTTCGAGCACACGGTGGCCGCCCTCTGCGCACGGGACGGCTGCACCCCGGTGGAGGTGGTCGGCGGAGCAGGAGACCTCGGCGCCGACGTCCTGGCCACGACTGCGGACGGGCGGCGCGTGGTACTCCAGTGCAAGCACTACGCCGAGGACCACCGGGTCGGGTCGCAGGACCTCCAGCGCTTCGGCGGAACCTGCTTCGCGGTCCACGAGGCGGACGTCGCCGTCATCGTGACGACCAGCTCCTTCACCGCCCCCGCCGCCGAGTACGCCGACACCTGCGGAATCGTCCGCGTCGACGGTGAGGCCCTGGCGGCCTGGACCGAACAGCGAGCGCCCGCGCCGTGGGAGTCCGGCCTCCGCGGGCCCGCATCCGCCCCGCCCACCCTGCCCCGAGGCGCCGTGTCATGACCACCACCGATACCGGCAGCACCCCGGCCCGGCCCACGCAGCCCCTCGGCGCCGGAGCCGCCCCCGGGCAGCCGGCCGACCCGGCAGCCGAGCGGACCGGTGAGCGCATCCACCGCATCCGCCGCCGCCTCGAACGCCTCATCGGCATCGCCGCGACCGAGGGGAACCCCGTGCGCCCCCTGCGCAACGGCGACGAGATCTTCACCGCGATGCTCGACGCCATCTCCGGCGCCCGGCACACCGTCGACATGATGACCTTCGTCTACTGGAAGGGCGACATCGCCCGCCGGTTCGCCGAGGCGCTGGCCGGGCGGGCCTGCCACGGCGTGCGCGTGCGGCTGCTGCTGGACGGATTCGGCAGCCGCCTGATCGAGCAGGACCTGCTGGACCGGATGAGCACGGCCGGGGTGGACGTGGCCGCCGGTCCGCCCTCCAGCGCATGCGTGAGGTCTCGGTGCAGCCTCTGCGCCGCTTCCTGTGAACGGGGCGGCACCCGCAGCGCGCAGGGCGGAGCCGTGTCAGCGGGCGTGGTGCCGGAAGCCCCGCTGGTGGGGGAGTTCGCTCTGCCTGCGCGCACTGGGGCGGCGGTGCCGGCCCGGGAAGGGGTTCCGCTGCGCCGGCGCGCTGGGAGCCAGGGCCAGCAGGGCGACGAGGGCGAGGACCGCAACGAGAATGAGCACGGTGGCGACGGTCATGTTCCTTCCTTTCCTCGAATACTGTCTGTTCGCCTGTCGCTACTTGTTGTTACCGAAACGCGAGCGGCTAAACCCGCCGGTCCCTGTGCGTCGCAGCAGGAGCACGGCGGTGTCGTCGGTGTGCCGGCCGGTGGGCCACGCGCGGCGGATGAGGCGGTCGATGAGGTGCTCGACGTCCTCGTCCCGGTGCCGGGCGAGGTGCTCGGCGAGGTCTGCGGCCGTCCGGTCGGCGTCGGTGCCGGGCACTTCCACGAGTCCGTCGGTGTAGAGCGCGAGGGTGCTGCCGGGCGGGAGGGCGAGCTCGGTGACGGGGTAGGGCGTCCCCGTGTCGATGCCGAGCAGCGGGGCGGGGTCGAGCCCGACGACCAGCCCCGGCTGCCCCGGCAGGTCCAGGAAGGGCGGCGGATGGCCGGCGCTGGCCAGGGTGGCCCGTCCGTGGGCGAGGTCGATCCGGGCGTACAGGGCGGAGACGAGCAGGTCGCCGCCCAGGTCGATGAGGACGCGGTTGGTGCGGTCGAGGACCCGGTCCGGCGGGGCGCCGGCCGTGGCGCGGATGGCGGTGCGCACCTGTCCCATCAGGGCGGCGGCGGCCACGTTGTGGCCCTGGACGTCGCCGATGACGGCGGCGACGGTGGTGGCGTCGAGGCGGATGACGTCGTAGAAGTCACCGCCGATGTCCATACCGCGGCTGGCGGGCAGGTAGCGGGCGGCCATCGCGAGGCCCGGCACGGCCGGCAGACTGCGCGGCAGGAGCGTTTCCTGGAGGCCCAGGGCGAGGCCGTGCACGGCGTCGTAGAGCCGGGCCCGGTCCAGCGCCTGGGCGATCAGGCCGGCCAGGGACGTGAGGACCGCCCGTTCGTCGGCGGTGAAAGCGTGGGGTCGGTCGTAGGAGAGGACGCAGCAGCCGACGGGCCGCCCGGAGATGAGCAGGGGCAGGAAGGCCCAGGCCCGTTTGCCGCTCATGAGGGGGGCCTGGGGGTACTCCTCGGCCATCTCCGCGACGGTGGCGAAGAACGACGGCAGGCCGGTGGACAGGACGTGCCCCGCCGGGGTGAGGCCGGTACCCAGGGGAAGTCCGTCGAGTTGTTCGATGGTCCGCCGGTCGTAGCCGTGCCAGCCGGTGATCTTCAGGCGGCCCGCCTCGGCCTCGGAGAGGACCAGGCTGTCCGCACCGAAGGCCGGCAGGACCTGCCCGGCGACCAGCTCGACGACGTCGCTGACGGCCACCGTTTCGGTCAGGGCGGCCGCCAGGTGCAGGAGCTGGTAGAGGCGGCCGGTGTGGGCGGTCCGGGACGCGGCGGACACGGGGAGGTCAGCGCGCGAGGACCCGGGCCGGCCGTCCGCGGCACCGTCAGGGCCGGCATCGGACCCGGGTGCGGGCGTGATGCGGACGCTGATGCCACTGGCGTCCGGGTAGAGCCGGAACCACAGCCGGCGGCCGGCGGGGTCGGGGGCCGTGAACCCGACCGGTTCACGGCTGATCACGGCCGTGCGGTAGTGGTCCTCGACGGCGGGCTGGTCCAGCCACGGCAGGGACTGCCAGGGCCGGGTCCCCAGCAGCCGGTCCGACGTCCGCCCGAGCAGGGCGGCCGCCGCGCCGTTCACGAACGTGATCCTGCCCTCCAGGTCCAGGGCCAGCGCCCCCTCGGGCAGGCGCTCGGCATAGTCCGCAGCCGCCTGCGGAGCGCGGCCCGTGTACGCGTGGTGCTCGGTGACTGACACACGATGCGGCTGCCCGGGCGCCCTCGGCGGGTCCGGGCACTCGTCCAGGGCGTGCGCGAGGCCCCTGGCCTCGGCGGTGATGTGGCCCCGCTCGCGGCGGCCTGCCCGTGTCGGGTGGGCGGCCGGCCACAGCAGGACCAGACCGCCCCAGCAGCGGGCACGGCCGGGCAGCGGCACGGCCGCGAGGGCGAAGCGGTACGGCATGCTCGCCGCGACGCGCGGGTACCGGCGGGCCATGTCCTCCTGGGAGCCGACCCACACCAGGCGGTCCTCCCGGACGGCCTCGCTGATCGGAGCGGCGGCCGCGAGCGGTATCCGGCGCCAGGGCGAGGCCACCTCCTCCGGCAGCCCGCAGAGCACCGCCAGGCCGAGCGTCTGCGCGGCCTCGTCCAGCAGGTACAGGACGCCGGCGGAGGCACCGGTGCGCCGCACGGTGCCCACCAGCGCGGCACCGAGCAGCCGCGTCCAGCCGGGCCGCTCACCGACGCCGGGTCCCGCAGCTCGCATACCAGGACCATACGCCGACGAACCGGACCGATCGCGCCGGTGGACGGCCGGACGCCCCTGTTGTCGCGGCCGGAAAGACCGAACAGGGCCCGCAGCATGAACACCGGACCGGCGGCGCGCGCGGGCGAGGTGAACAGCGGACACGGCGGCCGCGGCGCGTACGTCAAGGACCCCGCCGGTCACGCGATCGAGCTGGTCACCCGCCCGTACCTGTAGCCGGAAGCATGCCTGGCCGGAGGCCCGAGGCGCGGCCCCCGACCAGGCAGGCGCCACTTTGCGCCGGGCCGCTCGGCCTCCGGGTGGAAGTTGATGCGTTCACGGATCACGGGGAAGCCGGCCTTCGCGAAGTTCGCGGCCATCGGGAAGTCCGCCCGGATCCGCGCCCGCCGTCAGGCGAGCGGGCAGCTCGTGAGCGGGTCCTCGCCGGGGCCGGGAAGGGGCACGGTACGGCCGGGCGGCGGCGGTACACCGCGGCCGAGCCAGGTCTCCAGGGCCGTCAGGGCGGAGCGGTGGCAGGGGACGAGGGGGCGGAGCCTGTCGGGGAAGGCGTCGTACAAGGAGTCGACGTGGGTTCCTCCCTCGATGCGGTAGTAGCGCAGGAGCCGGCCGCGGCCCGCGTCGGCGACCATGCGGGCGTAGACGTCGGAGTCCCGGCTGATGGGGAGGAGGACGTCCAGCGTGCCGTGCAGAGTGATGAGGGGTTTCCCGATCCGCCCCGTCAGCGCGATCTTCGAGACGGCGTCGCGGACGCTCCGGGGCCGCCCGCCGTAGTCGTAGTCGGCGTCGCAGGCAGGGGTGCCCGGCGTGCAGAACGGGGTTCCCGCCTCCCGCGGGCCGTCGTAGCCGGGGTCGAGCTCTTCGCGGTAGATGCGCTGGGTCAGGTCCCAGTAGTACTGGTGGTGGAAGGGCCACAGGAACTCCGAGCCCGCCGGGTAGCCGGCTGCGACCATCTCCTGACGGGCCCGGTCCGCACCCGGGCCTCCCGCGGCGTAGCGGGGGTAGGCGGCGAGGGCCGGCGGCAGGAAGGTGAGCAGGTTCGGCCCCTGCTCCCGCCAGAGGGTGCCTTCCCAGTCCACTCCGCCGTCGTACAGTTCCGGGTGGTTCTCCAGCTGCCAGCGCACCAGGTAGCCGCCGTTGGACATCCCGGTGGCCAGGGTGCGGGCGGGAGGCCGCAGGTAGCGCTGGGCCACGACGGCGCGGGCCGCACGGTTGAGCTGGGTGACCCGCGTGTTCCACTCGGCGATCGCGTCCCCCGGTGCCCGTCCGTCGCGGTAGAAGGTGATGCCCGTGTTCCCCTTGTCGGTCGCCGCGAAGGCGTATCCGCGGGCGAGGACCCAGTCGCCGATGGCCCGGTCGCTTGCGTACTGCGCGCGTACCCCCGGGGAGCCGGTGACGACCAGGCCGCCGTTCCAGTGGTCCGGCAGGCGGATCACGAACTGGGAGTCGTGGTTCCAGCCGTGATGGGTGTTGCCGGTCGAGGAGTCGGGGAAGTACCCGTCGATCTGGATCCCGGGCACGCCGCTCGGCACGCTCAGGCCGGCCGGGGTCAGCCCGGCCCAGTCGGCCTGGTCCGTGTGCCCCGAGGCGACGGTGCCGGCCGTGGTCAGCTCGTCCAGGCAGGACGAAACGCGGAGTTCGGCGCCGGGCACCTTCAGCCGTGACAGGCCGGCACAGTGTCCGTCCGCCGTGGCCGTTCCGCCGGGGTGCCCGGCGGCCGCGGGCGCGGCGGCGATGGTGACGAGGGCGGCTGCCGCGGCGGCAGCCCTGCGCAGCAGGGCGAAGCGTGGCACGCCTCGTGGGCGCGGGCGTGGTGGCGGTGGTGCTGAAGGGTGCACGGGTACCTCCGGTGGACCGTGTCTGCGGGCAGGCGCCGGTTGCGGAGCGGGACCGGGTGACCCCGCCGGACGGACTCGCGCCGGGGACGACGCCTGATTCGATCGTGCTTCGCGCGACGGCATGGCGGCTCTCCCTGTACGGGTGACACAGGACCAACTCGACTGCTTGACCGCGGCGTCGGCCGTTCGTGCAGGTGAACGCCTCGCCGGGGTGTCCGTAACCGTAGGAGCCGCTTCGACCGTCGGAGAATGGTGCCGCGGCCCACAGGCCGCGAACCGGCCTGTATCACCTGCCCGTTGCATCGAGGAGACGGTCCTGCTACCGGCGTGCGGGGCGCCGCCCCGGAGAGCCGGCGCCGCTCAGCCCGCGGCGCGCAGCGCCCGTACGTGCTCCCGTACCTGCGCCGGCGTCAGATACGCGTCGGTGCAATCGAACTCCCGGAGCCTGGGCGGTTTCGCCGCCTGGAAGCCGGTGCGCACGAAGTCGTCCCCGGCCACGGCATTCAGCAGCCAGTTGGTCATCACCCGTGTCCTGGCCACGTTGGTGCGCAGCGCCGACCAGTGGTATCCGCGCGCCACCGCCTGGGCAGGCAGGCCGCGCAGCGGGATGCCCAGCGGCTTCGACACGGCGTCGGTGCCCCCGAGGTCGACCACGAGGCCGAGGTCCTTGTGCACGTAGGGCCGCAACGCCAGGCCGCGCAGGGTGGCGACGATGTTGTCGGCCAGGGTCCGTCCCTGCCGCAGGGCGTGCTGCGCCGTCGGCGGGCAGATGGCACCGTCCCCGCCCCGGGCGAGGTCGGGCACGGCCGCCGCGTCCCCCAGCGCGAAGACCCCGGGCGCGTCCGGAACGGTCAGCTGCGGCGTCACCACCAGGCGCCCGCGCTCGGTCTCCGCGTCCATCGTGCCGATCAGCGGGCTCGCCGCCACGCCGGCGGTCCAGATCAGGGTCCGGCTGGGCAGCACGCGCCCGTCGGTCAGCGTCACCTCCTCGGGCCCCGCCTTGGCGACGCTCACCCCCAGCGACACCCGGATGCCCCGGCGCCGCAGGATGTCCAGCGCCGCACGCCCCAGCGCGTCCCCCAGCTCCGGCATCAGCTTCGGAGCCGTGTCCAACAGGTGCCAGCTGATCTGACCGGGGTCCAGCCGGGGGTAGCGCCGGACCGCGTGATGGGTGAGCCGCTGCAGACACGCCGCGGTCTCCGTGCCCGCGTAGCCGCCGCCGACCACCACGAAGCACAGCCGGGAGGCACGCTCGGCCTCGTCCTGGCTGGCGTCCGCGAGGTCGAGCTGTGCGATGACGTGGTCGCGCAGGTACGCGGCCTCGGCGAGGGTCTTCATCCCCCGGGCGTGCTCCAGCAGGCCGGGGATGTCGAAGGTGCGGGTGATGCTGCCGGGCGCGAGGACGAGGTGGTCGTAGGCCTGGGCGGTCTCCTCGCCGGTGATCCCGCGGATGACGCAGACCTTGGCGGCGGTGTCGACGCCGATGGCCGCGCCGGGGATGATCCGGGTGCGGTGACGGCTGCTGCGGCGCAGGGAGACGGCGATGGACTGCGGGGTCAGGACGCCGGAGGCCACCTGGGGGAGCAGGGGCAGATACAGCTGGTACGCGTTCGGGGTGACCATGCGGATGTCGGCCTCGCCGGGGGACAGCCGGCGCTCCAGACGGCGCACGCACTCCACTCCGGCGAAGCCCGAACCCACCACGAGGATCCTCGGTCGTGCCACGGTGTCCGTCCTTTCCCAGCGCTGTCGGGTCACCTCCCCGCCTGCCCACTCCCGCGGCGCCTGCACGCCCGGCGGCAGAGATCGCCGTCCCCTCCTTCTGACGCCCGCCCATCAGGGCGGCGTAAAAGATCGACTTCAGTGCGGAAGGAACCCGTCAAGGAGTGCCCCCGAAGCCGTCGGCCGGGCGCAGACTGGAGTGGCGACGGAGCCGGACGACGGACCGGCGGCACGCGGTCGGCGTGCGGTGACCTGAACACCGCAGAAGCCGCGCACGGGCTCTCGTGTTCCGGAGCGTGCGCCACATGGCTTACTCGTTCGAGCGGGTGTTGCTGTATGCGCATTTCGCCAGGCTTCCGGCCCGCACGGCCCGGCGGTGAGCCGCACATCCGACTCGCGGCCCAACTGCCCGGATTTCCGGCCGCGTGTACTAGGATCCGCCGCTAGCGTCACTCGGTCGACCGTTGCTCACCCCACCGACAGGAGGCCCGATGATCGGCGTGCTCGTGACTTTCACGCAGACCGGCAGGTTCGATCGTTCAGCTGCCGCAAAGATTGCCGGCGAACTCCGCGGACCGTTCGAGGGCATGCCCGGCCTTCGCTTCAAGAGCTTCATGATCGACGAAGACGGTGCTCAGGCAAGGAACTTCTATGTCTGGGATGACGAGGAGAAAGCCCGCTCCTTCTTCACGGACGAGATCGTCGAGAAGGTGACGGGGATTTACGGCGTCCCGCCCAAAATCGAATACCTCGATATCGTGGGATTCGTCGACAACTCTGGCGCCTGATTCTCGAGAGACCGTCGCACAGAAGTCACGGCGCACAGCCTGACGCCTTCATGGGGCCGCCCCCCCATCCTCGGACCGCCGAGGATGAAGAACAGGCCCAAGGGCTCGGCCTCCATCCGCGGACTGGTGCGCGTAGGCCGCCGCCTCGGCGTCGCCCCGTCAGGTGACCGCGGACGTCGGGAGCTCCGGCGACACCGGGGGCCCGTCGCCCGCCGTGGGGAGGGTGAGGACCATCGTGAGGCCGCCTCCCGGGGTGTCCTCGGCGGCGAGGGTGCCTCCGATGGCTTCGGTGAAGCCGCGCGCGACGGCGAGGCCCAGGCCGACGCCGGCGCCGCGCGGGGCGTCGCCATGGCGTTGGAAGGGTTCGAAGATGCGGTCCTTGGCCTCGTCCGGGACCCCGGGGCCCCGGTCGACGACCCGGAGCTCGACGCGGCTTCCCAGGGCGCTCGCGGAGACGTTGACGGGCTGGCCGTGGGGGCTGTACTTGACGGCGTTCTCGACGATGTTGGCGACGGCCCGCTCCAGCAGGCCCCGGTCGACGGCGACCATCGGCAGCGTCTCGGGGATGTCCAGGTCCACGCTGTCCTCCGGTACGCCTCCCAGGGCCATGGGGACGACCTCGTCGAGGTCGGTCTCGCGGATGAGCGGGACGACGGTGCCGGTGTTGAGGCGCGACATGTCGAGGAGGTTGCCGATCAGCGCGGCGAGGCGGTCGGCGCCCTCCTCGATGCCTTCGAGCAGTTCTGCCTTGTCGTCCTCGGACCATTCGACGTCGCCGGAGCGCAGGGAGGTGACGGAGGCCTTGATGCCGGCGAGCGGGGTGCGCAGGTCGTGGCTGACCGCGGCGAGCAGGGCCGTACGGATGCGGTTGGCCTCCGCGAGTTCGCGGGACCTCTCCGCCTCGTCGACGAGGCGCTGGCGGTCGAGCACGACGGCCGCCTGGGCGGCGAAGGCGCCGAGGACGCGGCGGTCCTCGGCGGGCAGGACCCGGCCGGTCAGAGCGAGCGCCATGGTGACGCCGATGGGCAGGTCCACGTCGGCGTCCTCGGGGCGCAGGACCGTGCCGGTGCCGACGGCGGCGGCCGTGGTCCAGGGGTCGATCTCGCCGGTGCGCTCCAGTAGGGCCACCGACTGCATGCCGAAGGTCTCGCGCAACCGCTCCAGGAGGGCGTCGAGGGAGTCCTCGCCGCGCAGGACGCTGCCGGCGAGGAAGGAGAGGATCTCGGATTCGGCGCGCAGGCGGGCGGCCTGGTGGGTGCGGCGGGCGGCGAGGTCGACGACGGAGGCCACGGACACGGCCACCCCGACGAAGATCGCGATGGCGACGATGTTCTTGGGGTCGGAGATAGTGAACTCGTGGAGCGGCGGGGTGAAGTAGTAGTTCAGCAGCAGGGACCCGAACGCCGCCGACGCGAGCGCGGGAAGCAGCCCGCCGAGCAGGGCCGCCGCCACGGTGAACGTGAGGAAGAGCAGCATGTCGTTGGCGAGCCCGAGCTCGGGGACGAGCTGGTTCAGCAGTACGGCGAGCACGGCGGGGCCGACGACGCCGGTCAGCCAGCCCCAGATGATGCGGGACCGTCCGAGCCGCGCACCGCGGGCGACGGGCAGGCTGCGGCGCCCCTTGGCGGCCTCGTCGTGGGTGACGATGTGGACGTCGAGGTCCGGGCCGGATGCGCGGGCGACGGTGGCGCTGACACCGGGCCGGAAGACGGACTGCCAGGAGCGCCGGCGGCTGACGCCCAGCACGATCTGCGTGGCGTTGCAGCCGCGGGCGAACTCCAGCAGGGCGTCGGGGATGTCGTCCCCTATGACGTGGTGGAAGGTGCCGCCGAGGTCCTCGACCAGCGTGCGCTGGGCGGCGAGTTCCTTGGGCGAGGCGGAGGTGAGACCGTCGCTGGCGGCGATGTAGACGGCGAGGACCTCGCCGCCGGCGCCCTTCTCCGCCAGGCGGGCGGCGCGGCGGATGAGCGTACGGCCCTCGGGGCCGCCGGTGATGCCGACGACGATCCGCTCACGGGCCTGCCAGGTGGAGCGGATGTTGTGCTCGCCCCGGTACTCCTGGAGGTACTCGTCGACGCGGTCGGCCACCCACAGCAGCGCGAGCTCGCGCAGCGCGGTCAGGTTCCCGGGCCGGAAGTAGTTCGAGAGCGCCGCGTCGACCTTGTCCGGCTTGTAGACGTTGCCGTGGGCCATGCGCCGCCGCAGGGCCTGCGGGGACATGTCGACGAGCTCGATCTGGTCGGCCCGGCGGACCACCTCGTCGGGGACGGTCTCGCGCTGACGGACTCGGGTGATCGTCTCGACCACGTCGCCCAGCGATTCCAGGTGCTGGATGTTCACGGTCGAGACCACGTCGATGCCTGCCTGGAGGAGCTCCTCGACGTCCTGCCAGCGCTTGGCGTTGCGGGAGCCGGGGACGTTGGTGTGCGCGAGCTCGTCCACCAGGGCGACGGCGGGGCGGCGGGCGAGGACCGCGTCCACGTCCATCTCCGTGAACGTGGAGCCGCGGTACTCCAGCTGACGCCGCTCGATGAGTTCGAGGCCGTGCAGCATCACCTCGGTCCGCGGGCGGCTGTGGTGCTCGACGAAGCCGACGACGCAGTCGGTGCCCCGCTCGACCCGGCGGTGCGCCTCGGAGAGCATCGCGTACGTCTTGCCGACGCCCGGCGCCGCGCCGAGGTAGATGCGGAGCTTGCCGCGTCCCATGTGCAGACTCTTCTTCTCTGGTGACGGTTGGACGGTTGGACGGATCGGGGCGGTCAGGGTTCGAAGCGGTAGCCCATGCCCGGTTCGGTGATCAGGTAGCGGGGGTGCGAGGGGTCCGGTTCCAGCTTGCGCCTCAGCTGCGCCATGTAGACGCGCAGGTAGTTGGTGTTCTCGCTGTAGGTGGGGCCCCAGACGTCGAGCAGCAGCCGGCTCTGGGTGATCAGGTGGCCCGGGTGGATGATGAGGATTTCCAGCAGGTGCCACTCGGTCGGGGTCAGCCGTACCGTGCGGTCGCCCCGGTACACCTTCTTCGCGACCAGATCGACGGTGAACTCGTCGGTGGTGACGATCGAAACCTCGTCGGCCTGCGAGGCGCCGGCCGGTTCCTGTCTCCGGGCGGCCGCACGCAGCCGGGCGAGGAGCTCGTCCATGCTGAACGGTTTCGTCACGTAGTCGTCGGCGCCGGCGTCCAGGGCCCGGATCTTGTCCTCCGAGGTGTGGCGGGCGGACAGCACCAGGATGGGCACGCGGCTCCAGCCGCGGACGCCCCTGATCACCTCGACGCCGTCCATGTCGGGCAGCCCGAGGTCGAGGACGATGACGTCCGGCTTGCGCGCGGCCGCGAGCCGCAGGGCCGAGCCGCCGTCGGCAGCCGCTTCGACCTCGAACTTGCGCGCCTGGAGGTTGATCTTGAGCGCGCGGACGAGCTGGGGATCGTCCTCCACCACCAGCACCCGGGTCATGGGTATGCAGCCTTTCCTTCGTTGGGATCAGGACGGTAAGGAGCCGGCAGGGCGCGCGGATTCCGCTCCCTGCCGGCTCCCGGTCCGTGCGAGGTGGAACATCAGCTGTGGGTCAGTGCTTTGAGGGCGGTGTTGAGTTCGAGGACGTTGACGCGGGGCTCGCCCATGAAGCCGAGGGTCCGGCCGGTGGTGTGGTCCTCGACGAGCTTCTTGAC